>DASYBY010000156.1:0-3904 GCA_036500525.1 Baekduia sp.
GTAGGCGATCAGCGCGTGGACGGTGACCGAGACGCCGAGGACGATCAGCGCCCACTTGGGCCAGAAGGTCGGGCTGTCGGTCATCGCCCAGATCAGCGAGAGCACGACGGCGAGGAGGCCGCTGCTGGCGGCGTGGATCGCCAGGGCGTGCGCGGCGCTGGCCGGGCGGCTGAGCGCGAAGCGCAGCAGGACGTGGACCCCGATCGGGATCCCGACGCCCAGCCACACCCACATCGGCCAGTAGTAGCCGCCGCCGGCCGCGCCCCAGATGATCGTCGCGGCCAGGCCGGCGAGGACCGAGAGGGCGACGTGCAGCGGCAGCGCGTCGAACGGCTCGCCGGGCGGCGTGGGCTCGGGCTCGGGCGCCGCCGCGGTCTGCTCGGGCGGCTCGGGCGGGCTCGACACCGCCGTCGCGGGCGTCGGGATGTCGGCGGGGGCCGGTTCAGCGTCCATGGTGGAGCGGCCATGTTGGCACCGCACGTGCAGGCGCGCGGTCGGCGTAGCCCCCGGACCGCCCTCCGGAGAACCCCCGGGTTCCGCGCCTGACGACAACGGACAAGCCGCCCGCGCGTCCTGCGCCATCCGGGGCGCCCGGCGCGCGGTACGGTCGCTCCGCATGCCGCGCCCCTGGCCCACCACCCCGCCGACCGCCGCCCAGCGCGCCGCCTACGCGGACGCGCTGCCGGCCTCGTTCTGGCTCGACGACCTGCCGGCGCGCGCCGCCGATCCGCCGCTGGAGGGCGCGACGAGCGCCGACCTCTGCATCGTCGGCGGCGGCTTCACCGGGCTGTGGGCCGCGCTGCACGCCAAGGCCGACGACCCGTCGCGCGATGTCCTCCTGCTGGAGGCCGACCGCATCGGCGGCGGCGCCAGCGGGCGCAACGGCGGGTTCGCCATCGCCTCGCTCACGCACGGCCTCGGCAACGGGCTGGCGCGCTTCGAAGCCGAGATGCCGATCCTGGAGCGGTTGTCGCTGGAGAACTTCGAAGGGATCAAGGCCGATCTCGCCCACCACGCGATCGACGCCCAGCTGGAGGAGACCGGCGAGCTGCTCGCGCTGCTGGAGCCCCACGAGGTCGAGGCCGCCCACGAGGAGGCGGAGCTGGCCCGCTCGTTCGGGCACGACGTCGAGGTCCTCGACGGCGCGGCGATGCGCGCCGAGGTCGCCTCCCCCCTCTTCCTCGGCGGCGTCTGGGATCGCACCGGCGCGGGCGTGCTGCACCCCGGCCGGCTGGTCGCCGGGCTGCGCGCGGCGGCGCTGGCCGCGGGGGTGCGGATCCACGAGCACACGCCCGCGCTGGGGATGGAGCGCATCGGCGACGCGATGGACGTCCGCGTGCCCGGCGGCACCGTGCGCGCCCGCCGCGTCCTGCTGGCCACCAGCGCCTATCCCCCGCTGCTGGAGCGCCTGCGCCACTACCTCGTGCCGGTGTACGACTACGTGTTGGTCACCGAGCCGCTGAGCGCCGAGCAGAAGGCGTCGATCGGCTGGGCGCGCCGGCAGGGCATCGGCGACGGCGGCAACCAGTTCCACTACTACCGCCTGACCGCCGACGACCGCATCCTCTGGGGCGGTTACGACGCGGTCTACCGCCGCGGCGGCCGGGTCGGCCCGCAGTACGACGACTACGACCCCACCTTCGCGGCGTTGTCCCAGCACTTCTTCACGACGTTCCCCCAGCTGGAGGGCGTGCGCTTCACCCACCGCTGGGGCGGCGCGATCGACACCTGCAGCCGCTTCTCGGTGTTCTTCGGCACCGCGCACGGCGGTCGCGTCGCCTACGCCACCGGCTACACGGGCCTCGGCGTGGCGGCGACGCGCTTCGGCGCCCGCGTCGGCCTCGACCTGCTCGACGGCCGCGAGACCGAGGCGACGCGGTTGCGCTACGTGCGCAGCAAGCCGGTGCCGTTCCCGCCCGAGCCGCTGCGCTCGGCCGTCATCGGCCTCACGCAGCGCGGCCTGGCCGCGGCCGACCGGCGCGAGGGTCGCCGCGGCCCGTGGCTGCGCACGCTCGACCGGCTCGGGCTGGGGTTCGACAGCTAGCCGCTCAAGCTCAAGCGCCCACGTACTCCGCCAGGTGCTCGCCGGTGAGGGTGGAGCGCGCGGCGACGAGGTCGGCGGGCGCGCCCTCGAAGACGATCCGCCCGCCGTCGCGCCCGGCGCCCGGGCCGAGGTCGACGATCCAGTCGGCGTGCGCCATGACCGCCTGGTGGTGCTCGACGACGATGACCGACTTGCCGGCATCGACCAGGCGATCGAGCAGGCCGAGCAGGTGCTCGACGTCGGCGAGGTGCAGGCCGGTGGTCGGCTCGTCGAGGACGTAGATCCCGCCGTTCTCGGCCAGATGGGTCGCCAGCTTCAACCGCTGGCGCTCGCCGCCCGACAGCGTCGGCAGCGGCTGGCCGAGGGTGAGGTAACCGAGCCCGACGTCGGCGAGCCGCTGCAGGATCGCGTGCGCGGCCGGGGTGCGCGCGTCGCCGTCGCCGAAGAACGCCTGCGCCTCCTCCACCGACATCGCCAGCACCTCGCTGATGTCGCGCCCGCCGAGGCGGTACTCCAGCACCGACGCCTCGAAGCGCTTGCCCTCGCACTCCTCGCAGGTGCTCACCACGCCGGCCATCGTCGCCAGGTCGGTGAAGATCACGCCCGCGCCGTTGCAGTTCGGACACGCGCCGTCGGAGTTGGCGCTGAACAGCGCCGGCTTGACGCCGTTGGCCTTGGCGAACGCCTTGCGGATCGGGTCGAGCAGGCCGGTGTAGGTCGCCGGGTTGCTGCGCCGTGAGCCGCGGATCGCGTCCTGGTCGATCGACACCACGTCCGCGTCGGCGGGCATCGACCCGTGTACGAGCGAGCTCTTGCCCGAGCCCGACACGCCGGTGACGACGGTCAGGACGCCGAGCGGGAGGTCGACGTCGACGTCCTGCAAGTTGTTGGTGTCGGCGCCGCGGATCGCCAGCGCGCCGGTCGGCGTCCGCACCGACGCCTTCAGCTTCGCCCGGTCGTCGAGGTGGCGGCCGGTGAGCGTGCCCGCCGTCCTCAGCCCCTCGACGGTCCCCTCGAAGCAGACCGTGCCGCCCGCCGTGCCCGCGCCGGGGCCGAGGTCGACGACGTGGTCGGCGATCGCGATCACCTCGGGCTTGTGCTCGACGACGAGCACCGTGTTGCCCTTGTCGCGCAACAACAGCAACAACTCGTTCATCCGCCGGATGTCGTGCGGATGCAGGCCGATGGTCGGCTCGTCGAAGACGTAGGTGACGTCGGTGAGCGACGAGCCGAGGTGGCGGATCATCTTGGTGCGCTGCGCCTCGCCGCCCGAGACCGTGCTCGTCGGCCGATCGAGCGTGAGGTAGCCCAGGCCGATCTCCACGAACGAGTCCAGGGTCTGCCGCAGCGCTTCGAGCAGCGGCGCCACCGACGGCTCGTCCAGCCCGCCGACCCACTCGGCCACGTCGCTGATCTGCATCGCGCACGCCTCGGCGATGTTGATGCCGTCGACCTTGGAGGCCCGGGCGCCCTCGGCGAGCCGCGTGCCGTCGCACTCGGGACAGGTGGTGAAGGTGACCGCGCGGTCCACGAAGGCGCGGATGTGCGGCTGCATCGCCTCCTTGTCCTTGGAGAGCATCGACCTCTGGATCCGAGGGATCAGGCCTTCGTAGGTCATGTTGATGCCCTCGATCTTCATCCTCACGGGCTCGTGATGGAGGAAGTCGTGCAGCTCCTTCTTGGTGTACTTGCGGATCGGCCTGTCGGGGTCGAAGAAGCCCGAGTAGCTGTAGAGCCGGTAGTTCCAGCCGCCTGCCTGGTAGCCGGGGATCGTCATCGCGCCCTCGGCGAGCGATTTCGAGTCGTCGAACAGTTGGGTGAGGTCGATGTCGGTGACCGCGCCGCGGCCTTCGCAGCGTG
>DASYBY010000157.1:0-7550 GCA_036500525.1 Baekduia sp.
CGCGGAGAAGAACTGGTCCAACGGCGGCTTCCCGGAGGCGTGGTGGTGGGGCCAGGCCCACGGCTTCGAGGGCGACGAGGACGCGTGCGTCGCGTTCGCCGGCGGCCGGGCGGGGATCGGGCCGCTGCGGATGGTCGCGACGGCGCTGGTCGTGCGCGCGGGCGGCGAGATGGTCCGCCTGGTGCGGCCGCTGCAGCCGCTGCGCGTGGCGGTCGACGGCAGCGGCTGGCGCTTCGCGGGCCGGACGCCGGGCGGCGTGTCGGTCGAGGTCGAGGCGCACGCCAACGGGACGGCGCCGCACCGCCTGCCGATCCCGCTGCCCGCCGAGCGCCGCCACCGCGAGGACGCCGCGACGCAGCACCTGGCGGGCGAGCTGCGCGTCCGCCTCCGCCGCCGCGGGCGGACGGTCTTCGAAGGGACGTCGCGGCTGGCGGGGCTGGAGCGGGGGAACGGCGGGGGCTGAGCGGCGGCGCGAGCCGCGCCCCGCGCGCCCTACGGCCGCAGCCGCGCGCGCAGCGCGTCGAGCGCCGCGTCCTGCATGCCGTGGTCGCGGAGCCAGCCCGCGGCGCCGCCGTGGCGCTCGTCGATCAGCGTGAGGATGCGGTCCATGCTCGCCGCGCGCGGGGCGTGGGCGGCCGGATCGTTGCCGTTGAGGTCGCCCGCGTAGGTCTCGCTGGTCAGCAGGCGCGCGAGGATGCCCTCGATGCGCTCGGCGCTGGCGAAGTAGTCGGCGACGACGGCGGGGCGCGCGACGCCGGCGACCTCGAGCGCGAGCGCGACGACGAGCCCCGTGCGGTCCTTGCCCGCCGCGCAGTGCACGAGCACCGCGCCGCCCTCGGCGCCAGGGTCGGCGATGGTCTCCAGCGCGGCGACGATCGAGTCGGGGCGGTGCTCGAGGTAGCCCATGTAGGTCTGGACGGTCGGCGTCTCGCCGGGCAGCGGCGTGCCGGTGACGCCGCGCTGCCACGGGACGATGGCGTCGACCTCGAGGTCGGTCGCGTCGCCGACCTCGGGGTAGAGCGAGCGATGCTCGACGGTGACGCGCGGATCGGCGATGAGCGGCCCGTCGCCCTCGCGCATGACCTCGACGCCGGTGCGCAGGTCCACGACGCGCCGCAGCCCGTGCTCGGTGACGAGGCGCTCGACGTCGCCGGGCGTCAGGTCCTGCAGGTTGTCGGAGCGCAGGAGCCGGTTGACCGGCACCGTGCCGCCGTCGGTCAGCGGCAGGCCGCCGAGGTCGCGCGCGTTCACGGCGCCTTCGAGATCGATCCAGGCGGGGGTGGTGTCGAGCAGCGTCATCTCCATCGACGGTAGCGGCGCGGGCACCGTGGCGCGGTGAACGAGCGGGAAACGCGCGCGTCAGTCCGCAGACTCGGCACGCCGCGCCGCACGGGCGAGGGCCTCGCCGCCGATCAGCCGCTCCCACGGACCGACGACCGTCCACAGGACGCGCAGCCGCAGCGCCGCCGCGCGGTCGACCGGCGCCACGCGCGCCTCGGAGATCAGCGCGCTGCCGCCCTCGCCGTCGGGCACCACGCCGTGGGCGAAGAGCACGCGCACCGTGCCGCGCGCGTCCCACGCGGTGAACGCGCCGGCATCGGCGAGCGCCGGGTAGTCGCGGCGCAGCGTCCAGATCCGCCCGGCCAGCCCGGAGACCGACCACCGCTCGCCCTCGGCCAGCACGGTGAACGGCGGCGCCGCGAACATCGCGCGGAACGTCACGCCGCCCGGCAGCCCCGGGATCCGCCAGCGCACCACCCGGCCCAGCGGCCCGGTCTCGTCCAGGCGCAGCGCGCCCGCGGCGGCCCACAGCGCGTCGGGCGTCGCGGCGCTCGCCCGCCGGTGCCGCGTGCGGATCGCCGCGTCCGGCAGCCACGCGTCGAGGTCGAAGGGGAGATCGGAGTCGGGCACCTGCCGCCTATCCTGCTGCACCCATGTCCCTGGATCCCCGCTTCGTCGCCGATGTCGTCACCCGCGCGCTCGCCGAGGACGTCGGCGCCGGTGACGTGACCACCCAGGCCACCGTCCCGCCCGGCGCGCAGGCCGTCGCCACCATCACGCAGAAGGCGCCCGGCGTGGTCTTCGGCCTCGACGTCGCCGAGGCGACGTTCCGGCAGGCTGACGAGCAGCTCCAGATCGAGCGACTGTGCCCGGAAGGCGCGTGGCAGGAACCCGGCACGCCGGTCCTGCGGATCGCCGGGAGCGCCGCCGGCATCCTCGTCGCCGAGCGGACCGCGCTGAACTTCCTGCAGCGCCTGAGCGGCGTCGCCACGATGACCGCGCGCTACGTCCGCGCCATCGACGGCACCGGCGCCCGCATCCTCGACACGCGCAAGACCACGCCGACGCTGCGCCCGCTGGAGAAGGCGGCCGTCGTCGCCGGCGGCGGCACCAGCCACCGCTTCGGCCTGTTCGACATGGTGTTGATCAAGGAGAACCACGTCGCCGCGGCCGGCGGCGTCGGCCCCGCGGTGCGCGCCGCGCGCGAGCGGTTCGCCGACCTCCAGATCGAGGTCGAGTGCCAGACCGAGGCCGAGGTCGCCGAGGCGCTGGAGGCCGGCGCCCCGCGGATCCTGCTCGACAACATGAGCCCCGAGCGCATGCGCGCCATCGCGGTCGACGTCGCCGGCCGCGCCGAGCTGGAGGCCAGCGGCAACATCAACCTCGACACCGTCCGGGCCGCGGCGAGCACCGGGGTAGACTTCGTGTCGGTCGGAGCGCTCACGCACTCCGCACCTGCCCTCGACCTCTCCCTCATCCTGGAGCGTCTGCCATGAACCTTCCCATGGCCCCGAGCCCCACTGTCCCGCAGGCCCTCACGGCCGACGAGATCAGCGTGCTGACCTCCGAAGTCCGCGCGCTCGCCGCCGAGCGCAACGCCGTGATCCTGGCCCACAACTACCAGGTGCCCGAGGTGCAGGACGCCGCCGACTACGTCGGTGACAGCCTCGGCCTGAGCCGCCAGGCGGCCGCCGTCGACGCCGACGTCATCGCCTTCTGCGGCGTGCACTTCATGGCCGAGACGGCCTCGATCCTCTCGCCCGAGAAGACCGTCCTGATTCCCGACCTCGACGCCGGCTGCTCGCTCGCCGACTCGATCACCCCCGAGCAGCTCACGGCCTGGCAGGCGAAGCACCCGGGCGCCGTCACCGTCATGTACGTCAACACGACAGCCGAGATCAAGGCGCTGACCGACTACTGCGTGACGTCGTCGAACGCCGTCAAGGTCGTCGAGCACATCCTCGCCGAGAACGGCCCGGACACGCCCATCCTGTTCGGCCCCGACATGTGGCTCGGCGCCTACGTCGAGAAGCAGATCGGCCGCTCGCTGCACGTCTGGGACGGCGAGTGCCACGTGCACGCCGGGATCCGCCCCAACGACATCACCACGATGCGCGCCGAGCACCCCGACGCCGACTTCCTCATCCACCCCGAGTGCGGCTGCTCGACGCAGGTCATGGAGTACGTGGCCGCCGGCGACATCGCCACGGAGGGCGTCCACATGCTCTCCACCGGCGGGATGCTCGACTACGCCAAGGAGCACGCCGGCCACGGCGGCACCGCGATCATGGCGACCGAGACTGGCATGCTGCACCAGCTGCGCATGGCGGCACCCGACGTCGACTTCGTCGCCGCCAACGAGCGCGCCTCGTGCCGCTACATGAAGATGATCACGCTGCCGAAGCTGCGCGACACGCTGCGCGACCTGTCGGGCCGCGTGCAGGTCGATCCGGCGCTGGCCGAGCGGGCCCGCGTGCCGATCGAGCGCATGGTGGCGATCGGGTAGCAGCGTGGCCTTCGACGGCTTCCCCGGCGCGACGTTCGCCTGGTTCGCGGGTCTGCAGGACGACAACTCCAAGGCGTGGTTCGCCGCGCACCGCGACACCTACGAGGACGTGGTGCGCGGGGCGCTGGAGGCGATGCTCGACCAGCTCGCCGGGGAGCTGGGCGGCAGCGTCAAGCTGTTTCGCCAGCACCGCGACACGCGGTTCTCCAACGACAAGTCCCCGTACAAGACCACCACCTACGGGGTGATCGGCGAGCGGCCCGGGAGCCGCGCCCCGCTGTACGCGCAGCTCTCGGAGCAGGGGCTGTTCGCGGGGACCGGCTACTACGTGCTGGCCGCCGATCAGCTCGCGCGGTTCCGCGACGCGATCGCGGAGGACGGTGGTGCCGCCGACGACCTGGAGCGAGCCATCGCGGGCGTCCACGCGGCGGAGATCGAGACCTACGGCGAGGCGCTGAAGACGGCGCCGCGCGGCTACTCCCGCGACCACCCGCGCGCCGCGCTGCTGCGCCACAAGTCACTCATCGCCGGGCGCCGGCTGGCGGCCTCGCCGGCGCGCGGCATCGGCGCCGCCGCGGCGCTCGAGCACGCGCGCGCTACGTGGGCGGCCTGCGCGCCGCTCAACGCCTGGCTGGACGCGCACGTCGGCGCGAGCACGCTGCCCGCGCCGCCGTCGCGCTACACGCGCCGCGGAACCTGATGGTTGATGCGGGATTCGCGCGGCCGTGCTCGCATGCCGGCCGGCGCTGGATCGCCACCCGATCCCTTGACGATCCAACCAGGATCGCCTGTGGAATCGTGCGGCGCCCAGCATCCGCCCGGCGGGCGACCACGACCACGCTCGATCCCGCATCAACCAGCTAGCCGAGCAGCGCGCCCGCCAGGGCCGTCCACGACGTGCGCGGGATGCCCTGCTCGCCGAGGGCTTGGAGGGCGACGTGGTCGGCGCCGGCCTCGATGTGCTCGCGCGCGGCGGCCGCGATCTCCTCGGCCGTGCCGTGGGGGATGATGATGTCGATCAGCCGGTCCGAGCCGCCGTCGGCGATGTCGGCCTCGGTGAAGCCGAACTCGAGCAGGTTGTTGGTGTAGTTGCGCAGGCCGAGGTACATCTTGGCGAAGGCGCGGGCCGTGGCACGGGCGCGCTCGGTGTCGGTGTCGAGGACGCAGGCCAGCTCGGGCGCGACGAGCGCGTCGGGGCCGAGGCGCTCGCGGGCGAAGCGCGTGTGCGACGGCGGCGTGAAGTACGGGTGGGTGCCGAGGGAGCGCTCGGCGCTCAGGTCGAGCATCTTGGGGCCGAGCGCCGCGGCGCAGCGCTCGTCGCGCGGCACCGGGACCGGCGCGGCGTCGAGGCCGTCGAAGAACTCGCGCATGGTCGACAGCGGGCGGGTGTAGTCGCTGGTGGCCTCGGGGTGCCCGATGCCGATGCCGAGCAGCAGCCGGCCGGGGAAGTCGCGCGTCAGGCCGGCGTGCTCGGCGGCCAGCGGCGCCGGCTCGTAGTGCCATACGTTGACGATGCCGGTCGCGACGATCAGCTTCTCGGTCGCCGCCAGCAGCGGGCGCACCGTCGGCAGCTGCGGCGAGCCGCCCAGCCAGAACGTCCCGAAGCCGAGATCCTCGGTGAGCTTGGCCGCCTCGCCGGCGTGCTCCTCGCCGATCTGGCGGTAGGTGGTCCAGATGCCGAACGGGCTCAGGTGCATGAACAACAGTGTGGCGAAGATCGCCGGCCGGCGGATGGCGCCGGGGAAGGACGAGGACTAGGCCGCGGGGCGCACCGCGGACGGCGCCTCGACCGGCTCGCCGACGCGCACGATGCCGTCCCACCACGCCGCCCGGGCGCGGCCGGCGGCCTTGGCGTCGTAGAGCGCGTCGTCGGCGCCGTTGAGCAGGGCGTCGACTGTGGCGTGGCCGGTCCCCAGCGAGCTGATGCCCGCGCTCGTGGTCAATTGCAGCTGGGCGCCGGTGGCGTCGGCGTGCAGCTCCTCGGCGACCCGTGCGGCGTAGTCGCGGGCCCGTCGCAGCCCGGCGCCCGGCAGCACCGCGGCGAACTCCTCGCCGCCGAAGCGGGCGATGATGTCGTTGGTCCGGGCATGGCGCTGCAGTGCGTCGGCGAAGCGCCGCAGGGCGGCGTCGCCCGCGAGGTGCCCGTGGACGTCGTTGAACTGCTTGAAGTGATCGAGGTCGAACAGGACGACGCTCAGGTCGCGCTCCTGTGCCACGGCGACGCGGAACAGCTCGTCGAGCTGCGGCCCGAACGCGCGGCGGTTGAGCAGGCCGGTCAGCGGATCGGTGTTGGCCGCGATCGCCAGCCGCTCGCGCAGCCGCGCCTCGCGCTGGTGCATCGCCGCGACGAGCGTCGCCATCAGGCCGACGCTCGCGACCGTGCCGGTGAACGTGTCCACCTTCAGCTCGATGCTCTGGCTGAGGGTCAGCGCGACGCCGAGCGTCACGGTCATCCACGCCAGCGACACCTTCAGCAGCCGCGGCGATCCGAAGTACGCCACGAAGACGACCGGCCAGAGGTAGAAGAACGGCGTCATGCCGGTCTCGTTGGACGTGCCCATCAGCCCGCTGAGGAAGGTGATGCTGACCAGCGTGCAGCTCTCGATGACGAGCTTGCGGGGGCGCGTGACCGCCAGCAGGAGCCCGCAGGCCGCGAAGCCCGCGGCGAACGCGCCCTGGCAGATGGCGGCCGCCGGCGTCAGGTCCTTGAGGAACGCGCCGAGCCCGCAGGGGACCGCGCCGACCAGGAACATGAGGACGGCGACGCGCCGCATGAGCAGCAGCTGCTCAGCGGGATCCTCGCCGTCATCGGCGAGCGGACGTGCGGTGGCGGCGTCCATCTCCTGGGTGATCGAGCCGTTCGCGCGCCGGCTTGAAGCGGTGGTCGAACATCCGGCCACTTGTTGGAGTGGCGGCCGCGGCGCGGCGCCCGCCGGAATGAGCGCGTAGCCTCAGAAGCAGGACCCAACGCCATGCCTTCACCCACCGACATCCGCCCGCCGTTCACCGCCGAGACCGCCGCCGCGAAGGTGCAGGCCGCCGAGGACGCGTGGAACTCCCGCGACCCGCACCGGTGCTCGCTCGCCTACACCGACGACTCGCGGTGGCGCAACCGCGACGACTTCCTCACCGGCCGCGAGGCGATCGTCGCGTTCCTGACGCGCAAGTGGGAGCGCGAGCTGGACTACAAGTTGAAGAAGACGCTGTGGTCGTTCACCGACGACCGCATCGCCGTCGCCTTCGAGTACGAGTCGCGCGACGCCGCCGGCCAGTGGTGGCGCTCCTACGGCAACGAGCTGTGGCGCTTCCGCGAGGACGGCCTGATGGCGGAGCGCTGGGCGTCGATCAACGACGCGCGCATCTCCGCCACCGACCGCCGGCTGTAGCGCTAGCCCGCCAGCTCCAGCTCGCGCGCCTCGGCCTCGGAGACCGTGAGGTCGGCCGTGGCGACGAGCGTCGACGTCGCCAGCAGCGGGCGGAAGACCACGATCAGCATCGTGCCGACGCCCACCGCGGCCGAGCCGACGAAGAGCGGCGACGCCGCCGAGACGTGCTCGGCGAGCTTGCCCGCCAGGAACGGCGCGATCGCCCCGCCGACGAAGCGCACGAAGTTCGTGCCCGACGCGGCGATCGCGGTGTCGCCGGTCGACAGGCCCATCAGCATGCTCGACAACATGGCGTTGGCGACGCCGAGCACCGCGCCCGAGGAGATGATCGCCACGATCATCACCGGGTGGCTGTGGATGCCGAGGCCGATGACCAG
>DASYBY010000158.1:0-6219 GCA_036500525.1 Baekduia sp.
GGGATCGATGGCGGTCTCGCTCATCCACGAGTACCTGGCCGGGGCGTAGGTCGGGAGCGTGGTCACCCTCGACGACCTGCGGCCGATCGACCTCTTCACCGAGCTCGACGACGCCGACCTCGCCCTCTGGGCCGAGGCCGCGACGATGGAGGAGCACACGGTCGGCACGACGATCCTCGAGCAGGGCAAGGACGTCATGAACCTGACGTTCCTGCTGGAGGGTCGCATCCAGACGCTGATGCGCGATGGCGACCGCATCGAGCCGACCGGCATGCAGGAGGCGCCGACGTGGATGGGCGCGCTGGCGATCCTCACCGAGGGGCCGCTCGGCGTCGACATGCGCGCCGACACGGACGTGCGCATCGCGATCGTGCCGGCCGAGACCGCGCTGCGGCTGTTCCTCGCGCAGCCGACCGTGCACCGCCGCGTGATGGCGATCGTCCGCCCCGTGATGGGCCGCTTGGTCGGCGTCGAGCAGAACCGCGAGCGCCTCGCGTCGCTGGGCACGATGGCCGCCGGCCTGGCGCACGAGCTCAACAACCCGGCCGCCGCGGCGCGCCGGGCGGCGAAGTCGATGTGCGACGAGCTGGCGGTGCTCAGCTCGACCATCGGCCACTTCGTCGCGGCGGGCGTCTCCCGCGAGGACGCCGAGGTGCTCGTCGGGCTGCAGCACGAGGCGCTGGCCTCCGCCGACGCGCGCACCGCGCTGTCGTCGCTGGACGCCGCCGACGCCGCCGACGACCTCCGCGACGCGCTGGAGGGCATGGGCCTCGCCGACGGCTGGAAGTACGCCGACGCGCTGGCCGGTGCCGGGCTGGACGGCGGCTGGCTGGCGCGCGTCGCGGCGGCGGCGGGCAACGGCCTGGAGCCCGCGATCGCCTGGGTCGCCGCCTCGCTCACCGCGTCGGGCCTGGCCGCGGAGATCGCCGACTCGACCGAGCGGATGAGCCAGCTGGTCGGCGCCGTCAAGTCCTACGCCTACATGGATCAGGGCGACGTGGTCGAGCTCGACGTCCACGAGGGGCTGGAGACGACCCTGATCGTGTTGGGGCACAAGCTCAAGCACACGCACATCGAGATCGAGCGCCACTACGACCGCGAGCTGCCCAAGCTGATCGCCCGTGGCGGCGAGCTGAACCAGGTGTGGACCAACCTGTTGGACAACGCGATCGGCGCGCTCGGCGACACCGGGACGATCACGATCACGACCCGGCGCGAGGCCGACTGCGCGGTCGTCGAGATCGAGGACGACGGCCCCGGGATCCCCGCCGCGCTCAAGGACCGTGTGTTCGACCCGTTCTTCACCACCAAGGGCGTCGGCGAGGGCACCGGCCTCGGCCTCGACACGGCGCGCCGCATCATCACCGAGCGCCACCGCGGCTCGCTCTCGCTGGAGTCCGAGCCGGGCCACACGCTGTTTCGGGTGTGGCTGCCGCTGGCCGACACGGCGCGCTGAGCGCCGCGCGGGACGGCTTGCGTGGCTGGCGTCCAGCGCGCGGCGCGGGTCGCGGGGCGTGGCGTGGTTCGTCGGCAATGACGAGTGCGTCTGCGGGGCGCGCGCGGCGTGTCCTCCGCGCGCGCCGGGGCGTTCGGGCCCGAACCGCGATGGATGGCACCTGGGGGTCGCCTATCGACCCCGAAGTGCCAACCATCTCGATCGATGGCACCTGGACGTTGCATCTCAACGGCTAAGTGCCATCCATCCCGCGGACGGACGCCCGCCCCGGGCACCGAACCCGCCGCGCGGAGGACAGACCAGCCTGAACGCACCCCGAGCGCACTCGTCATTGCCGACGGACCACGCCGCGCACCGCCACCCGCGCCCGGGCTGGACGCCACCAAACGCTACGACGCCACCAGGTCCTCGTCGTCGGCCAGCGCGACGCGCTCGTTGGGCACGCAGTGCGTCATGACGAGGTCGCCGGTGTCGCGCGGGCCGTTGTTGCCGAGGTTGGCCGCGCGGGCCAGCTCGGCCTCGGTCAGCGTCTGCGTCGCCAGCGGCGGCAGGCCGCGGACGTCGTCGGCGGTGATGCCGAGGCCCTCGCCGACGCGGGCGCCGAGCTCGTCCTCGGCCATGAACAGGTGCCAGAGCATGCGCTCCTGGATCGGCCGGTCGCACTGCGACAGGTTGCCGATCCAGTTGCTGACCAGCTCGTCCTTCTCCCACGGCAGGGAGAGGAGGTAGCGCTCGCCGGCCTGGGTGTAGTCGTCGGTCCGGGCGATCTTCGCGCGGGTCAGGCGGCCCTCGATGGGCGGTCCCTGCTCGGTGTGCGCCGGCTTCGGGGCCTCCTGCGGGCCGCCGGTGATCGACGGCTCGTAGTTGACCGACGGGTTCCCGGAGCCGCCGTCCACCTGGTAGGTCATGGCGCCGTCGCGCTGGTTGGTCACGACCTGCGCGGCGCCCTTGGGGCCGTTGACCGGCAGCTGGAGGTAGTTCGGCCCGACGCGGTGGCGCTGCGTGTCGGAGTAGCTGAACGTGCGGCCGACGAGCATCTTGTCGTCGGAGAAGTCCAGGCCGTCGACCAGGACGCCGGTGCCGAAGGCGATCTGCTCGCTCTCGGCGAAGAAGTTCTCCGGCGCGCGGTTGAGCACCATCTTGCCGATCTTGCGGACCGGGAACCGGTTCTCGGGCCAGACCTTGGTGTCGTCGAGGACGTCGAAGTCCAGCTCGGCGTGCTCGTGGTCGTCGATGATCTGGACGGCCAGCTCCCACTCGGGGAAGTCGCCGGCGGCGATCGCCGCGTAGAGGTCCTTGGTGTGGACGCCCAGCTCGCGGCCCTGCTGCACGGCGGCGTCGGCCTCGGTCCAGGACTGCACGGCCTGCTTGGGCAGCCAGTGGTACTTGATGAGCTTGGTGTCGCCCGCCTCGTTGACCCACTTGTAGGTGTTGACGCCGAAGCCCTGCATGTGGCGGTAGCTCGTCGGGACGCCGCGCGGGCTCAACACCAGGTTGAACATGTGCAGCGACTCGGGCGTCTGCGAGGCGAAGTCGAACACGCGGTTGGCGAGCTGGCGCTCGAAGGTGACCGGGTCCGGCTTCTGGGAGTGGATGAAGTCGGGGAACTTGATCGCGTCGCGGATGAAGAAGACGCCGAGGTTGTTGCCGACGAGATCCCAGTTGCCGTCCTCGGTGTAGAACTTCACCGCGAAGCCGCGCGGGTCGCGCGTGGCCTCCGAGGAGTCGCGGCCGCCGGCCACCGTCGAGAAGCGCACCGCGACCTCGACCTGCTTGCCGGCCGGCTCGAAGAGCTTGGCGCGCGTGTAGGTGGAGATGGGCTCCTCGCCGCCGACGGTGCCGTAGGTCTCGAAGTAGCCGAAGGCCGTGGCGCCGCGCGCGTGCACGACGCGCTCCGGAACGCGCTCACGATCGAAGTGCGCCAGCTTCTCGACGAACTGGTAGTTCTCGAGCGTCGCCGGCCCACGATCGCCGATCGTCCGCGTGTTCTGGTTGTCGCCGATGGGGTGGCCTTGGCGGGTCGTCAGGGTGTTGTCGTTCTCGTCGCTCATCACGCGGGGCAACGTACCAAGAATCGGGCCGAGACTGGAACCATTCCAGAAAACCTGGACAAATCCCGGCGATACCTGGCGCGCGACGACCGATCGACCCGCTAGAGATGAGGGCGTGCTCGGACTGCCCGACGGAACCCAGGCCTGCCTCTTCGATCTCGACGGCGTCCTGACGCAGACCGCGAAGGTCCACGCCAAGGCCTGGAAGGAGATGTTCGACGAGTTCTTGCAGGCCCGGGCCAAGGACACCGGCGAGCCGTTCGTGCCGTTCGACGCGCACGCCGACTACGACGAGCACGTCGACGGCCTGCCGCGCGCCGACGGCGTGCGGAACTTCCTCGCCTCGCGGAACATCACGCTGCCCGAGGGCGACGACGGCGACGCGCCCGACGCGCAGACCATCCACGGCCTGGGCAACCGCAAGAACGAGCTGGTGCTCGGCGTGATGAAGCGCGATGGCGTGCAGCCGTACGAGGGCTCCGTGAAGTACGTCCACGCCGCGCGCGACGCCGGGCTGAAGGTCGCCGTGGTGTCCTCCAGCGCCAACGCCCGCGAGGCGCTGAAGGCCGCGGGGATGCTCGACCTGTTCGAGCACATCGTCGACGGCAACACGGCGACCGAGCAGCACCTGCACGGCAAGCCGGCGCCCGACATGTTCCTGGCGGGCGCGCGTGCGGTGGACGTGGAGCCGGCGCACGCCGCGGTCTTCGAGGACGCGCTGGCCGGCGTGCAGGCGGGCCGCGCCGGGCACTTCGGGCGGGTGGTCGGCGTCGACCGCGTGGGCCAGGCCGACGCGCTGCGCGAGCACGGCGCCGACGTCGTCGTGCAAGACCTCGCCGAGCTGCTCACCGACGGAGGCGCGGCATGATCGACCACCCCAACTACCCGGTCGACCCGTGGGCGATCCACGAGAAGGGCCTGCACCTCGAGATGCTCGCGCAGTCCGAGTCGGTCTTCGCGCTCGGCAACGGCCACATCGGCCTGCGCGGCAACCTCGACGAGGGCGACCCCAACGGCCTGGCCGGCACCTACCTCAACGGCGTCCACGAGATCCGCCCGCTGCCCTACGCCGAGAGCGCCTACGGCAACCCCGAGGCGGGGGAGACGGTGCTCAACGTCACCGACGGCAAGCTGATCCGGCTGCTGGTCGACGACGAGCTGTTCGACATCCGCTACGGCGAGCTGCTCGAGCACGAGCGCATCCTCGACTTCCGCGGCGGCGTCCTGAAGCGGACCGTCCACTGGCGCTCGCCGTCGGGGCGCGAGGTGCGCATCAACTCGACGCGCATGGTGTCGCTGACCCAGCGCGGCGTCGTCGCGATCCTCTACGAGGTCCAGCCCGTCGACGAGAGCGCGCGCCTGGTCGTCCAGTCCGAGTTGGTGGCCAACGACGACGGGCAGTTCATGGCGCCCGGCAGCGACCCGCGCGCCGCGGCGGCACTGCGCTCCCCGCTGCACGCCGAGGAGGCCTACGAGGACGACCTGCGCGTCTCGCTCATCCACCGCACCGGCCAGAGCGACATCCGCATCTGCGCGACGATGGACCACGAGATCATGTGCCCCGGCGAGCCGCAGACGGTCACCGAGGCGGGTGGCGACGTCGGCCGCGTGACGATCGCCGCCGACGTGCCCAAGGGCGAGACGCTGCGCGTCCTCAAGTACGTGGCCTACGGCTGGTCGAGCCACCGGTCGCTGCCGTCGGTCCGCGCGCAGGCCCGCGGCTCGCTGGCCGAGGCGCGCCACACCGGCTGGCAGGGGCTGCTCGACGAGCAGCGCGAGTACCTTGACGCGTTCTGGGAGCACGGCGACGTGGAGGTCGAGGGCGACGACGACCTGCAGCAGGCCGTGCGGTTCGCCATGTTCCACGTCTTGCAGGCCGGCGCCCGCGGCGAGCGGCGCGCGATCCCGGCCAAGGGGCTGACCGGGTCCGGCTACGACGGTCACGCGTTCTGGGACACCGAGTCCTTCGTGTTGCCGCTGTTGACCTACACCTTGCCGGTCGCCGCGGCCGACGCGCTGCGCTGGCGGCGGGAGACGCTCGACCAGGCGCGCGAGCGGGCGGCGCAGCTCGGCCTGTCGGGCGCCGCGTTCCCGTGGCGGACGATCACCGGCCGCGAGTGCTCGGGCTACTGGCCGGCGGGCACCGCGGCGTTCCACATCAACGCCGACATCGCGGTCGCGGTCCTGCGCTACCAGCGCGCCGCCGACGACCCG
Source organism: Baekduia sp. (assembly GCA_036500525.1). Classification (GTDB taxonomy): domain Bacteria; phylum Actinomycetota; class Thermoleophilia; order Solirubrobacterales; family Solirubrobacteraceae; genus Baekduia. Next base: position 5,722 of record DASYBY010000158.1, read on the forward strand.
GCGTTCGAGCGCGACGTCGGCCTGCCGCTGCTGGTCGAGACCGCGCGGCTGTGGGAGTCGCTCGGCCACATCGACCTCAACGGCGACTTCCGGATCCCCGGGGTGACCGGGCCCGACGAGTACAGCGCGGTCGCCGACGACAACGTCTACACCAACCTGATGGCCCGCCAGAACCTGATCGGCGCCGCCGACGCGGCGGAGCGCTGGGGCGAGCAGGCCACGGCGCTCGAGGTCGACGACGAGGAGATCGCGCAGTGGCGCCGCTGCGCCGAGGCGACGTTCGTGGCCTACGACTCCAAGCTGGAGGTCCACCAGCAGGCGCGCGGCTTCACCGAGCACGCGACCTGGGACTTCGCGCAGACCAAGCCCGAGCAGTACCCGTTGTTGTTGCACTTCCCGTACTTCGACCTGTACCGCAAGCAGGTCGTCAAGCAGGCCGACCTCGTGCTCGCGCTGTTCGCCGCGGGCGACCGGTTCACCGACGAGGAGAAGGCGCGC
>DASYBY010000159.1:0-11885 GCA_036500525.1 Baekduia sp.
ACCTCGCGGGTCAGGTCGGCGTCGGCCAGCCACGCCGCGGCGGCGTCCTCGTCGCCCACCGGCACGGCGCCGATGAGCGTCGCCCGCGTGACCGGCACGGTCACGACGGCGGGCTCGGGCTCGGCGCGGCGGGCCCGCCGGCGACTCAGGCGCGAGACCCGCGGGTGCGCCGCGATCGTCTGTAGGACGAGGACGTGCTCCGGCTCGCCCGCGTGGCCCCGCAGGACGTAGCGGCCGTCGGCCGGACCGAGCTCCCACGGCAGCTCCAGCTGGACGAAGCGGAAGCGCGAGCCGGGAGCGGGAGCGTCCAGGGCTAGTCGCCCTTGTGGGCGTCGCTGGCGCGCTTCGGCACGTCGATCGAGTACTGCGAGGGCTGCGTGAGCACCTTCGGGTTGTCGATCTGGCCGAGGCGGTTGATGAGCTTGATCCACTGCTTGGGCTTCAGCGCCGAGTTGAGCTGGCGGCCCAGCTTCGAGTCGGTGCCGTACTGCGGCCGGAAGCCGACGTGGATGTGGTCGTTGTGGTCGGGCAGCGACAGGGTGTTGTCGGCGCCGTCGAAGGTCATGAGGCTGATGATCTGGTGGGGCTTCATCGTGCCCTGCAGGGTCAGCAGCCGGCGGATCGTCATGTCGGTGATCGAGCCGGGGCCCTGGTGGCCGAGGATCGGGATGCCGTTGATGGCGGCGATGTCGACGGCGTTGCCCGAGGAGTGCTCGGAGACGTTGCCCGAGGCCGTCATGAGGTCGTGACCGCACTCGAGGTTGCTGACCGTCGGCTTGAGGCCGGAGGCCGACAGGAACTCGAGGGTGGCGAGGACGCGGCGGTCGATCGTGCCGGCCTGGATGTCGCGGCGGCCGCAGTCGTAGATCGAGATGCGTGAGTCGTTGAGGACGCGCTGCTGCAGCGTCTCCTTGCTCATCAGCAGGATCTGGCCGATCGAGGGGTTCTTGGCGTCGGGGCCGAAGAACGGGTTCTTGCCCGAGGCGCGGTAGATCGCGGTCGACTCCAGCAGCTTCCAGCCGTCGAGGATCGGCTTCGGGTCGATCCGCGGCGCGCCCTGACCGGCGGGGCGGATCTCGAAGAGCAGGTGCGAGGCCACGTGCTTCTGGACCTTGCCGATGCGGCCGAGGATCGTGCCCGCGACGACCTTGGAGCCGACCTTCAGCTTCTTGATCGTGACGTCCTTGGAGTCCAGGCCCAGGACCTTGGTGAAGCCGGCCTGGTACTGGGTGCTGCCCGACTGGAAGTCGTCGTTGAGGAGCTGCTCCTCGCCGCCGTGCGCCAGCGAGGCGGGCCGCGACGGGTTGGCGAACGCGCGCTCCTTGGTGACGTCGACCTGCGGGGAGTCCGTGGGCGTGGCCTCCTGGTCGGCGGCGGCGGAGTCGACCGGCTTGGCGGCCGTGTCGGCGCTCTTGGCCGTGGGCTGCGTGCCCGCGCTGGCGGCGCGCGTCGGCTTCGGGTCCTTGGCCGGGAGGTCGAGCTCGCGGTCGACCTGCGCCTTGGAGACCGTCTCGGCCTTCGGGATCGCGTAGGCCGCGGAGACCTTGGCGAGGTGCGCGTACGTGTAGGTGTTGCCGTACACGTCCTCGAGCTGGATGAAGTGGCCCAGGCGCTTGGTGCGGCCGATCTTGACGATCTTGCCGTCCTGCGTCGCGATCGCCGACGAGCCGGCCTTGGCGTAGATGTTGATCCCGCGGCGGCTCGTGTTGGCCTCGACCGGCATGGCCGCGTTGTGGCCCTTGGCGATCTTCTGGTTGAGCGAGCGCTCGGAGAGGTCGTCCGCGTAGGTCGCGGTCGCGTCGACGGGGAAGTGGCCCTGGGTCAGCCCGGTGAGCGAGCCGACGAGGTCGGACGGCAGGCCGCCGATCAGGCGGGCGCGCATGAGGACCGAGTCGACGTACCAGTCGGCGTGGTTGTAGGCGAAGATCGCCTTGCGCACGTCGGTGTCGGCGCCGGCGGCCTTCAGGTACCGGGCGGCCGCGAAGATCGCGTCGACCGGGTTGAAGGGGTCCTTCTTGCCGTCGTGGTTGGCGTCGACGCCGTACTGCTTCCACGTGGACGGCATGAACTGCATCCACCCGAGGGCGCCCGCGGTGGAGACGTTGAGGTTGCGGCCGTAGTCGGTCTCGATCTCGTTGATGCCCGCGAGGACTTCCCAGCGCACGCCGTACTCGATGCCGGCGGCCTGGTAGATCGGCAGCAGGAACGGCGGGATGCGGAACTTGTCGATGAAGAAGTTGGGGACGCCGATGGGCGCGGGGCCGGGCAGGCCCTGGGAGAAGGTCGGGTTGGCCGCGGTCGGGACGCCGTCGCCCTGGCGGATCGCCGTGGCGTCGGGCTGGTCGTCGGCCTTGGCCTTCTCGGCGTCGCTGGTCTCGCCGGTCGCCTTGCGCTTGACCGTGCCGGTCGTCTTCTGGCCCTGCTGGCCACCCGCCGAGACGGTGGGACCGCCGTCGGTGGCCGTGGGCACCGAGCCGTCGGTGGGAGCGGGCGTGGCGGAGCTGGGCGCGGGCGGCGCCGCGGGCGCGGTGCTCGTGTCGGCCGGCGGCGCGCCGGGGTCGGACGCGGGGGGCGCGGGCGGCGCGGCGGGCGCGGTGCTCGTGCCGGTGTCGGTCGGCGTGGTCGCCGGCGCGGTGCTGGTGTCCGTGCTGGTGGTGCTCGTGCTGGTGTCGGTCGGCGTGGTCGCCGTCGTCGTCGACGTGGTCGTCGCCGTCGTGGACGGGTCCGCGGGCGTGGAGACGCCCGGCAGCGAGCCGTCGCCCGCGGGTGCGTCCGCGGGGGTGTCGACCTGGACCGTCACGGTCTGGCCGCCCAGCAGCGTGACGGTGATCGTCCGCAGCTGCGCGGACGCAGGGAAGACGGCAGCGCCGAACCCCGCCGTGAATGCTCCGGCGGACATAAGCCCGATCAGCAGCTTGCGCCGTCTCATGAAGTGGTGCCTTCTCCTCCCGCGACCTGGTCAGGCCCGACCGCGCCGCGTTCGCGGCGTGACCCTACCAGGGGGGATCGATCGGGGGCTGAGGAAGCTACATGCATGTTTCTAGATGTGCAAACGGCAACCGTGTCGGTACGGCAGAGGCGGGAGCCGTGCACCGTTGGGAGGAGCACTGGCCCAAAGATCGGCTGGTGGGCGGCAAGACTTGAAGTCCGGACGGCGCCGTTCAGCGCCGAGTTGCGCGGTCGGGTCAGGGAGACGACCACCTCAGGCTCTACCTTAGCGTCAGGGTTGGTCGCCTGGTGGCCTGCTGGGTACGGTTGCCCGCCACGGCGCAAGACAACCACGAGAGGCACGTCCAATGAGTGACCAGGATGAGAACGAGGGGCTGCGCGAGCGGCTGCAGAAGCAGGGCGAGGACGCGCTGGGCAAGTTCGCCCAGGAGCTCCTGGAGAGCCCGCTGGTCCACAGTGCCGTCGCGCGTGCCTTCAACGCCCGCGAGAAGGCCGTCCAGGCCCAGGAGGCCACGATGGGCGCGCTCAACCTGCCCTCGGCCGCCGATCTGGAGCGCCTCACGCGGCGCGTCCGCTCGCTGAGCCAGCGCCTGGAGGGCATCGAGGACGGCGTCGACCGGGTCGACGAGCGCCTCGCCGCGCTGCCGGGCGCCGGGATCGAGGAGCGCCTGGGCGGGATCGAGTCCACGCTGGAGAAGCTCACCGCCGAGGTCGAGGCGCTGCGCAAGAAGCTGCCCGCGACGCCGCCGCGCCGCGCCGCCGCCAAGAAGCCGGCGGCCAAGAAGGCCTGAGGCCGGCCGCAGATCCGCCGGCCCGGTGCGAAGCCCGGGCCGGCGAAGGTGGCGGATGGGACCTGCTGCGCCCGCCGGCCGTCGGGATGGGGGTCGGCCGGCGAGCGCACCGTGGGCTGCAGCCCGGTGGCGGTGCTTGGGGAGAGGCGCTTCCAGGAGGTCGGGAGGAGGAGAGACCGGGGGAAGCGGCGGCTGCAGCTGGGGTGTCGAAGATCTTGGCGGAGGTCTGGCGCCTGAGCCATTCGGGCTGCCGGTGTCCCGACGTGCGGCTATCCGCCCGTCGGCCCCCGGGGTCAACCCCCCGTTGGCGGCTGCAGCGCCTGCGCGCCGGCCACGCCGACGGCCTCGCCGGCCTGCGCGACGGCGTCCTCGTCCAGCCGGCCGCCGCCGGCGTCGGCGACGATCGCGACGATCGCCCCGAACGCGACGCCGTGCCGCGCCGCGACCGCCGCCAGGGGCGCGGTCTCCAGGTCGACGGCGAGCGCGCCGTCGGCGGTCCAGGCGGTGCCGTCGCTCTCGCCGTCGACGGCGTAGAAGAGGTCGGTCGTGACGATCAGCCCCGCGTGCGCGGCGAGGTCGGTCAGGCGCTCGGTGATCGCGCCGTCCAGCGGCCGGCGGTCGGGCGTGTGCAGCGCGCGGCTCACGCCGTCGGCGCCGTGCACGGCGGTCGCCGCCACGAGGTCGCCGAGCGCGACGCGCCCGGCCAGCGCGCGGGCGGTCCCGACGCGCACCGCGGTCCGCACGCCGAGCGCCGCCAGCTCCTCCAGCACGATCGCCGCGCTCGGGCCGCCCATGCCGGTGCTCTGGATGGTCAGCGGCTCGCCGTCGGCGGCCGTGCCGGTGTAGCCCCAGAGGCCGCGATGGTGGTTGAACATCCGGCGGTCGTCGCCCAGCACGACCTGCGCGAGCGCGAGCGCGCGGCCGGGATCGCCGGGCAGGAGGACCCGGTCGGCGAGCGTCGCGACGGGGCGGAGGTGGATGGGCTGCGGAGCGTCCGGCACGGCCGGCGAGCATAGGGGGCACGGTCTAGACTCAGCGGTCCCATGGCCAAGAACGAGGACCAGGAGCGCAAGCCCACCTCGGGCGCGCCCGCCGACGGTGCCGACACGCCTCCGGCCGGCGGGGAGGGGCGGTCCCGGGCCGAGCAGCTCCGCGCGGCGGTCGAGGGAGCGTTCGGCGCCACGGCCGGCGGGGCCGGGCCGGTCCAGAAGCGCGCCGCGGAGCTGGCCGACGAGCTGGTCGGCGCCGCCTCGCGCGTGCGTGACGCGCTGGAGGAGCTGCGCCCGGCGTCGCCCGACGAGCTGCAGGCGCTGCGCGACCAGGTCGCGGGCCTCGAGGAGCGCGTCGCCGAGCTGGAGGCCGCGGCGGCCAAGCCGAAGCCCAAGCGCGCCGCCGCCAAGCGTCCGCCTGCCGGCGGCGCGGGCTCCTGACCGGCGCAGACCGCCCGTGACCCGGAGGCGCGTGCTCATCACGGGCGTGTCGAGCCCGCTCGGGGCGCGCGTCGCCACGCGCCTGGCCGCCGACCCGGCCGTCGAGCACGTCACCGGCCTCGACACGCGGCGCCCGCCCGGCGCGCTGGCCGACACCATCACCTACGTCGAGGCCGACCTGCGCCGGGGCGAGCTGGCCGGCGTGCTCAAGCTCGCGGCGCCGGACGTGGTCGTCCACCACGACATCGTCCAGTTCCCCGAGCCCGGCCGGTCAGCGCGCAGCCTCCACGATCTCAACGTCATCGGCACGCTGCAGCTGCTGGCCGCCTGCGGCGAGCTGCCGGCCCTGCGCGCGCTGGTCGTCCGCGGGTCGGCGTCGATCTACGGCTCACAGCCCGACGCGCCGGCGTTCTTCACCGAGGACCTCGCGCGCGCCGGGGCGCTGCGGACGCGCTTCCAGCGCGACGTCGGCGAGCTGGAGCGCCTCGTCGAGGCCTTCGCGCGCCGCCACCCGTCGGTGGTCTGCACGGTCCTGCGCCTGCAGCCGGTGATCGGCGCGACGATCGACACCCCCATCATGCGCCTGTTCCGCTCAGCGGTCGTCCCGACGTTCCTCGGCTTCGACCCGCGCCTGCAGTTCGTCCTCGACCAGGACGCCGTCGGCGCGGTCGTCGCCGCGGTGCGCACGCCCGTGCGCGGGCCGGTCAACGTCGCGGGCGACGGGACGGTCTCGCTGGCGCGGACGCTGCGGCGCCTGGGCAAGCGCAGCCTGCCGATCGCGGCGCCGGTGTACGGGCCGGCGGTCGCGGCGCTGGCGCGGATCGGCACCCTGCCGCCGCTCAACGACGACGTCGTCCGCTACCTCCGCAACGGCCGCGGCGTCGACACCATGCGGATGCGCCGCGACTTGCGCTTCGTCCCGACGCACACGACGGCGGAGGCGATCGACGCGGTGGCGCTCGCCATCCGGACCGAGCACGGCCACGGGGCGGCCGCGTGATCGGCCCGCTGCGCCTCGTGCGCGACCTCCGGCGCGCCGTCGACCTCACGGCGCGGCGCCTGCGCGGCGACTACGAGGAGGACGAGTGGGGCTTCGACCCGGCCTTCGCCGCCACCGCCGACCCGCTCCTGCGCTTCCTCTACGACCGCTGGTGGCGCGTGACCGCGACGGGGACCGAGCACGTCCCGCGCGCGGGCCGCGCGCTGCTGGTCGCCAACCACGCCGGCGTCCTGCCGTGGGACGCGACGATGATGGCGACCGCCCTGCGCCGCGGCGGCCTCGATCGCGACCCCCGCTTTCTCGTCCTCGACTGGGCCTTCGGCCTGCCGTGGGCGTCGGTGGCGATCCGGCGCTGCGGCGGCGTCCCGGCCTCGCCCTACAACGCGCTGCGCCTGCTGGAGCAGGACCACCTGGTGATGGCCTTCCCCGAGGGCGCCAAGGGCGTCGGCAAGCCGTACGGCGAGCGCTACCGCCTGCAGCGCTTCGGGCGCGGCGGCTTCGTCGAGCTGGCGCTGCGCACCGGCGCGCCGATCGTGCCGGTGGCGGTCGTCGGCAGCGAGGAGATCTACCCCAAGTTGGGCGAGCTCCCGCTCGTCGGGCGCCTGATCGGCGCGCCGTACGTCCCGATCACGCCGACCTTCCCACTGCTCGGGCCGCTCGGTGCGATCCCGCTGCCGTCGCGGTGGCGGATCGCGTTCGGCGAGCCGATCGCCTTCGCCGACCTCGGCCCCGAGGCGGCAGAGGACCGCGCGCTCGTCCTCGAGCTCTCCGAGGAGATCCGCGACCGGATCCAGGCCATGGTCCTCGCGAACGTCATCGAGCGTCCGGGAGCGTTCCGGTGACGTTGACAGCACGACCGTCGGGGAGTACCCATCAACTACATGAGGTCGCGCAGTGGGCGGCTCGATCCCGCCCGCAAGGTGCCGTCGTCCAAACGGTGAGCATCGGCGACCACGTCGCGGGCCGCGCCCGCGTGCGGCGGGGTCTCCCACGAGCCCCCGCCGCTGCTACGACGGGGACGCGATGACGGCGCCGCCGACGCTGGCCGACGTCGCCCGCCGCGTCGGCGTGACGCCCGCCACGCTGCGGCGCTGGGTCGACACCGGCCTCGTCCCGACCGGCGCCGACGGCGAGCTGACCGCCGCCTCGATCGCCCAGGCCCGGGTCGTCGCCCGCCTCCGCGAGCGCGGGTTCACGCTGAAGGCGATCCGCGCGGCGACCGCGAGCGGCCGGCTGGCCTCCAGCTACATCGAGGGGCTGCTCCCCGACACGCCCGCGCGCTGGACGCTCTCGCAGGCCGCGCGCGAGACCGGCCTGGAGCCCGCGCTGATCGAGCGCATCTTCCGGTCGATGGGCTTCGGCGCGCAGGGCTTCGCGCACCTCAGCGACGGCGACGTGCAGCTGCTGCGCTACGCCGCCTCGGTGCTGGGCGCCGGACTGCCGCTCGTCGCCTTCCTGCAGCTCGTGCGCGTCTACGGCCAGGCGATGTCGCAGATCGCCGACGCCGAGGTCCGGCTCTTCCACCTCTACGTCCACGAGCCGCTGATGCGCGACGGCGTCCCCGGCTGGGAGATGGCCGAGGAGATGGAGGGCCTGGCCCGCGAGATCCTGCCGCTGGCCTCGCCGATCATGGACCACGCGCACAACCGGTTCCTCACGCACTACATCGAGCAGGACGTCATCGGCCACATGGAGGCCGACCTCGGCGACGGCACGCCGCTGGACCTCGGGCGCCTGCGCGTGGCGATCGGCTTCGCCGACCTCGCCGGCTACACGCGGCTGACCGAGGAGGTCGGCGACGAGGAGGCGCTGAGCGCCGTCGAGCGGTTCGTCGAGCAGGTCGAGGAGTCGCTGCCCGACGACGCCCGCATCATCAAGACGATCGGCGACGAGGTGATGGTCGTCGGGTCCGACGCGGCCGCGCTGCTGGACTGGGCCGTGGCCTTCCAGCGCGAGGCGGGCGCGCACTCGGGGTCGCGCCCGCTGCCGCGGATCGGGCTGCACCACGGCGAGACGCTCTACCGCGACGGCGACTACTACGGCCGCGAGGTCAACCAGGCGTCGCGGGTCGCCGCGCGGGCGGCCGGCGGCGAGGTGCTGGTGACGCGCTCGATGGTCGACGCGGCCGGCCCGGGCCTCGCCTTCGAGCGCATCGGCGAGGTGCGGCTGAAGGGCTTCGCCGACACCACCGAGATCTTCCTCGCCCGCGCCCGGGAGGGCTGAGCGGTGGACGTCGCCGAGCGGGTCCGGGCGACCGGGCTCGTCCCCGCGGGCGGTGCGCTGGTCGTGCTGCTCTCGGGCGGCCGCGACTCGACCTGCCTGCTTGACGTCGCCGTCCGGCTGGCCGGCGCCGAGGCGGTGCGCGCGCTGCACGTCAACTACGGCCTGCGCGGCGAGGCCTCCGCCGGCGACGAGCGCCACTGCGCCGCGCTGTGCACGCGGCTCGGCGTCGTGCTGGCGATCGAGCGGGCGGCACGGCCCGAGGCGGGCGCGGGCAACCTCCAGGCCTGGGCGCGGGACCTGCGCTACGCCGCCGGCGCGCGGCTGGCGGGCGAGCACGGGGCGCGGCTGGCCGCCGGCCACACGCTGACCGACCAGGTCGAGACGATCCTCTACCGACTCGCGGTGTCGCCGGGGCGACGGGCGCTGCTGGGGATGGAGGCCGACCGCGGCCGGCTCGTCCGCCCGCTGCTGGCCGCCGAGGTCACGCGCGCCGACACGGCCGCGTGGTGCCTGGAGCGCGGGCTGGCGTGGCGCGAGGACGCGACCAACCTCGACCCGGCCTTCGCCCGGACCCGCGTGCGGGAGGGGCTGCTCCCGGCGCTGCGGGCCGTCGACGAGCGCGCCGAGCTCAACGTCCTGCGCACCGCGCAGCTGCTGCGCGACGAGGCGGCGGTGCTCGACGAGGTCGTCGCCACCGCGCTGGCCGGTCGCGACCGCCTCGCGCTCGCCAAGCTCGCCTCGCTGCCGCCCGCGCTGGCCCGCCTCGTCCTGCGCCGCCTGGCCGAGGACGCGACCGGGCGGCTCTGCGCCCGGGCGGCCACGCGCCTGGACGACGTCCTCGCGCTGGGCGACTCCGGAGCGCTGGATCTGGGCGACGGCGCCCGCGCGATCGTCGAGCGCGGGGTGCTGCGCGTGGGGCGCACGCCGCCGCTGGCGCCGAAGCGTTAGCTTGCCGACCTGATGCGGGACCCCCAGATCGGCGAGATCCTCGTCCAGCCCGACGACCTCAAGCAGAAGGTCCGTGACCTCGGAGCGCAGATCTCCGCCGACTACGGCGAACGCGACCTCCTGCTGGTCTGCGTGCTCAAGGGGGCGGTCTTCTTCCTGGCCGACCTCATGCGGCACATCGACATCCCGTGCGAGGTCGACTTCATGGCCGTCTCGTCCTACGGGTCGGAGACCGACTCCTCAGGCGTCGTGCGGATCCTCAAGGACCTCGACCGGCCGATCGCCGGCCGCGATGTCCTGATCGTCGAGGACATCGTCGACTCCGGCCTGACGCTGCAGTACCTCATGCGGAACCTCGGCGCCCGCGAGCCCGCCTCGCTGGAGGTCTGCGCGCTGCTGACCAAGCCCGAGCGCCGCAAGGTCGAGCTCCCGACGCGCTACGTCGGATTCGAGATCCCCGACAAGTTCGCCATCGGCTACGGGCTCGACTACGTCGAGCGGTACCGCAACCTGCCGTACGTCGCCGCGTTGACCGAGGGGTAATGGTCGGGCGGCTCTCCGCCCCTGATACCCTCAGCGCCTTGCGCACGACGACGCGAAAGCTTCCCGCGTACCTCCCATGAGCAGGTTCTTCAAGAGCGCCCTCTTCCCGATCCTGATCGTGGTGGTGCTGGCCTTCTTCGCCTCCAAGCTGATCTCGCCCGGCGACAGCAAGGCGCCGCCGACCTACGGCGACTTCATCACGCAGCTGAACGCGGGCAAGGTCAAGACGGTCGACCTCCGCACGAAGGACAACGTCGTCGCGGTCACCCTCAAGCAGGGCGACAAGAAGTACGAGACCGGCTTCACCGACGACTCGGCCGGCCGCCTCGACGCCCAGCTCGAGCAGGCCAAGTCCCGCGGGCTGATCCAGAACTACAACGTCGAGCCGCGCAAGTCCTCGGCGCTCGTGGGTCTGCTGACCTACGTGCTGCCGTTCGTCATCTTCATCGCCTTCTGGATCTTCCTGATGAACCAGGTCCAGGGCGGCGGCTCGAAGGTCATGCAGTTCGGCAAGTCCCGCGCCAAGCGCATGTCGGTCGACTCGCCGAAGATCACCTTCCGGGACGTCGCCGGCGTGGACGAGGCCGTCGAGGAGCTCCACGAGATCAAGGAGTTCCTGGAGAACCCGAAGAAGTTCCAGGCGCTGGGGGCCCGCATTCCCAAGGGCGTCCTGCTCTACGGACCTCCGGGCACGGGCAAGACGCTGCTGGCGCGCGCCGTCGCGGGCGAGGCCGGCGTGCCGTTCTTCTCGATCTCCGGCTCGGACTTCGTCGAGATGTTCGTCGGCGTGGGCGCGTCCCGCGTGCGCGACCTCTTCGAGCAGGCCAAGCAGAACTCCCCCTGCATCATCTTCATGGACGAGATCGACGCCGTGGGCCGCCACCGCGGTGCCGGCCTCGGTGGCGGGCACGACGAGCGCGAGCAGACCCTGAACCAGCTCCTCGTCGAGATGGACGGCTTCGAGATGAAGGACAACATCATCTTGATCGCCGCCACGAACCGCCCGGACATCCTGGATCCGGCGCTCCTGCGCCCGGGCCGCTTCGACCGCCAGATCGTGGTCGACCGGCCCGACCGCAAGGGCCGCGCGAAGATCCTCGAGGTCCACACGCGCGGCAAGCCGCTGGCCAAGGAGATCCACATCGACGATCTCGCCGGCCAGACCCCGGGCTTCACCGGCGCCGACCTGAGCAACCTGGTCAACGAGGCCGCGCTGCTCGCCGCTCGCAACGGCAAGCGCGAGATCACGCAGACCGAGCTCGAGGAGGGGATCATGCGCGTCATCGCGGGTCCCGAGAAGAAGACCCGTGTGATGGGCGAGAAGGAACGGCTCATCACCGCGTACCACGAGATGGGCCACGCGATCGTCGGGCACTACCTCGAGCACTCGGACCCGGTCCACAAGATCTCGATCATCAGCCGCGGCCAGGCGCTCGGCTACACCATCTCGATGCCGCAGGAGGACAAGTTCCTCACCACGCGCGCCGAGCTGCAGGACACGATGGCGATGACCCTCGGCGGCCGCGCCGCGGAGGAGATCGTCTTCCAGGAGATCACCACGGGCGCGTCCAACGACCTCGAGAAGGTCACCGCGACGGCCAAGCAGATGGTGATGCGCTTCGGCATGTCCGAGCGCCTCGGTCCCCGCGTCTTCGGCCACGACCACGGCCAGCCGTTCCTCGGCCGCGAGTTCTCCTCCGAGCCCGACTACTCCGACGAGATCGCCCGCGAGATCGACGACGAGATCCGCCGCATCGTCGAGGCCGCGCACCAGCGCGCCCGCGACATCCTCGGTGAGCACCGCGAGTCGCTGACGACCATCAGCGAGGTCCTGCTCAAGCGCGAGACGATCGAGAAGGAAGAGTTCCTCGGCCTGCTCGACGGCAAGTCCGAGTTCGACGTCTTCGGTCCCGACGAGGTGCCCGACGAGCTGCCGCCCGGCACGCCCGCGGCGCCCGGCCGTGAGGGTCGCGAGGCCCCGCGCCCGCTGCCCCGTCCCGG
>DASYBY010000160.1:0-5430 GCA_036500525.1 Baekduia sp.
TTCGAGATCTACGTCTACGCCGCCGACATGGAGGGCATCCACCTGCGCGGCGGCCGGATCGCCCGCGGCGGCATCCGCTGGTCGGACCGCATGGACTACCGGACCGAGGTCTTCGGCCTCATGCGCGCGCAGATGACCAAGAACGCGGTCATCGTCCCCGCGGGCGCCAAGGGTGGGTTCTTCCTCAAGAACCGGCCGGACGGGGTGGGTGGGGACAGTGTCCTGCGCGACGAGGTCAAGCGCCAGTACATCCGCTACATCGAGGCGCTGCTGGACGTCACCGACGACCTCGACGACGACGGCACGGTCGTCCCGCCGAGCGAGGTGCGCGTCCACGACGAGGTCGACTCCTACCTCGTGGTCGCCGCCGACAAGGGCACCGCCGCGTTCTCGGACACGGCCAACGAGATCGCGCTGCGCCGCGGGTTCTGGCTCGGCGACGCGTTCGCCTCCGGCGGCTCGGCCGGCTACGACCACAAGGGCCTCGGGATCACGGCCCGCGGCGCCTGGGAGTCGGTCAAGCGCCACTTCCGCCAGCTGGGCATGGACCCCGAGCAGGACGTCGTGCGGACCGTCGGGATCGGCGACATGTCGGGCGACGTGTTCGGCAACGGCATGCTGCTCAGCCGCACGCTGCAGCTCGTCGCTGCCTACGACCACCGCCACGTCTTCCTCGATCCCGATCCCGATCCGGCGAGGTCGTATGAGGAGCGCCGGCGGCTGTTCGAGCTGACCGGCTCGTCGTGGGACGACTACGACCGCGCGATCATCTCCGAGGGCGGCGGCGTCTTCAGCCGCAACGCCAAGCGGATCCCGATCACGCCGCAGGTCCGCGCCGCGCTGGGCATCGAGGACGAGATGCTCGCGCCGGCCGACCTGATCCGCGCGATCCTGCGCGCGCCGGTCGATCTCTTGTGGAACGGCGGCATCGGGACGGTCGTCAAGGCCTCGACCGAGAGCGACTCCGACGCGCGCGACCGCGCCAGCGACGCGATCCGCGTCAACGCGAACGAGCTGCGCGCGCGGGTCGTGGGGGAGGGCGGCAACCTCGGGCTGACCCACTGGGCGCGCATCGAGTACGCCCGCGGCGGCGGGCTGGTCAACGCCGACTTCATCGACAACTCGGCCGGGGTCGACACCTCCGACCACGAGGTCAACCTGAAGATCCTGCTCGACCTCGCGGTGCGCCGCGGCGAGCTGGACGGCGAGGGGCGCGACGCGCTGCTGGCCGAGGTCACCGAGGACGTCGTCGGCCACGTCCTCTACGACTCGTTCCTGCAGGCGCAGATCCTCGCCCAGGAGGTGCGCTCGTCGGCCATGCGGGTCTTCGCCTACGAGGACCTGATGGCGATGCTCGAGGAGGCCGGGATCCTGCGCCGCGCCGACGAGGCGCTGCCGCCCAGCGACGACATGGCCGAGCGGCGCCGCTCCGGCCAGGGCCTCGTGCGCCCCGAGCTGGCCGTGCTGCTCGCCTACGCCAAGCGGCTGCTGACCAGCGAGCTGCTGGAGTCCGGGCTGCCCGACGACCCGGTCTTCGCGCGCGACCTGCGCACCTACTTCCCGCACCCGGTCGTCACGCGCTTCGGCCACCTGATCCCCGAGCACCCGCTGCGCCGCGAGCTGGTCGCGACGATCGCGGCCAACGACGTGGTCGATGCGCTCGGCCCGACGTTCGTCAGCGGCCTGGCGGGCGAGATGGGCGCCGAGCCGGCCGAGGTCATCCGCGCCTACCGGATCGCCCGCGAGGTGACCGGCGCGACCGCGCGCTGGCTGGAGATCGAGGGCCACGTGACGACGCTCGAGCACGACGTCGCGTGGCGGTTGCTCGACGGGGTCGACGAGCTGGTGGCCGGCGTCGCGCGCTGGTACCTGCTGCACGCGCCCAACGCCGACATCGACGCGATGATCGAGGTCGGCGCCGAGGCGTTCGTCACGCTGGCCGACGCGATGACCGACCTGCGCTCCGACGAGTGGCGCGCCGAGCATGAGGCGCTCGCGGCCGAGATGGTCGAGGCCGGCGTGCCCGAGGACCTGGCCGACCGCCACGCCAACCAGCGGGCGCTGCTGCACGCGCCCGACATCATCGCGGTGGCGCAGGCCACGGGCGACGACGTGGTCGCGGTGGCGCAGACGTTCTTCACGCTCGGCGAGCGCCTCGGCCTGGAGTGGCTGGAGCAGGAGGTCCTGGCGCTGCCGGCGGCCACGCGCGTGCAGCGCTGGGCGCAGCAGGCGCTGCTGGATGACGTGCTCGACGCCCGCCGCGTGCTCTCCCAGAAGGCGCTGGAGGAGGCCGGCAGCGGCGCGGATCCGGACGCCGCCGTGGAGACGTTCCTGGCCGAGCGCGAGGCGCCGCGGCGGCGGCTGCTGACCGTCGCCCGCGCGCTGCGCGCGGAGAACGACGGTGGCCTGGCGGGCCTGACCCTTGCGGTGCGCCACCTGCGCGGGCTGGCCGGGTGAGCGAGCGGCCCGACGGAGCGCTGCGCGTCACCGCGTCGCGGTTGGTGTACGAGAACCGCTGGATGCGCCTGCGCGAGGACGAGACGCTGCTGCCCGACGGCTCGCCCGGGCTCTACGCCGTGGTCGAGAAGGCGCCGTCGGCGGTGATCCTGCCGTTCGACGGTGAGCGGCTCTGGCTGGTCAACCAGTACCGGCACACGGTCGGCGAGCGGTTCTGGGAGCTGCCGCAGGGCGCGCTCGACGGCCGGACGGGGGTCGGCGCGGAGGAGATCGCCCGCACCGAGCTGGCCGAGGAGACCGGCCTGCGCGCGGGCGCGCTGGAGCGGCTCGGGCGGTTGTTCTATGCCTACGGATACTCCGACGGGCGCTTCGACGTGTGGCTGGCGACCAACCTGACCGAGGGCGAGCAGGCGCTGGAGCCGACCGAGCAGGGCCTGGTCCTCGGGCGCTTCACGCTCGCCGAGATCGACGCGATGGTGCGTGACGGCGCGATCGGCGACGCGGCGACCGTGGCGGCGATCGGGATGCTGCGGCTGCGGACCGGCGCGGGCGCCGGCGCTTCGTAGCGCCCGCGGTCAGGCCGTGCGCGCCGGGGTGGGCGACCGGCCGGGATCGGCCAGCCGCAGGCCGAGCTTGCTCAGGCCGAGCCGCATGCGGCTCTTGACGGTGCCGAGCGGAAGGTGCAGCTCGGTGGCGATCTCGCTCTGGCTCAGGTCCGCGAAGTAGGAGAGCTCCAGGACGCGGCGCTGCCCGCCGGGCAGCGCGGCCAGCGCGGTGCGCAGGTCGGCGAAGTCGGTGCGGAGCAGCACCTCCTCCTCGGTGTGGTCGGGCGCGGGGCGCTCGTCGTGGTCGGCGCCGAGCGGCTCGCAGACCTGGCCGTGGCGGCGGCGGAGCGCGTCGATCGCGCGGTTGCGCGTCAGCGTCAGCAGCCAGCTGCGCGGCGGGCTGAGCGTGGCGGTGTAGGCCCCGCGGCTGCGCCACAGGGTCAGGAACGCCTCCTGGGTGACGTCCTCGGCGGCGGCGCGGTCCCCGCCGACCATCCGCCGCGCGACGCCCAGCACCACGGGCGCATGTCGGTCGTAGAGCGCCTCGAACGCCCATCGATCACCGTCGCCGACCCGGCGCATCAGCTCCGCGTCCTCGATCGACCGGCTGGGCGGGCGGTCGGTCGCGGGGCGCTCGGGGATGGGGCGAAGAAGAGCAGACACGGTGAGGATCCGTTCGCGGTTGGAAACCAACGTGACCACCCTGCCCGAATCGGGAGGCGCGTAGCCGCTATCCGACCGCGATTGCGCCATGTTGGCGTGAGTTGCCATGAAGGCGCCGCCGATGCGGTAGCGGGGTGGGGCATCGGCATGCCGATGCGCGCCACGACCGTCCGCTTCAGTGAGGATCCCTGGGCGCCTCGACCTCGTCGCCTACGCGGGCGTCCCGCTGATCGACGCGGGCGGGCACGCGCTGGGCACGCTCTGCGTCATCGACCACGCGCCGCGCCGCTGGACGCTCGACCACGTCGAGACGCTGGAGGCGCTGGCGGCGTCGGCCATGACGCTCATCGAGCTGCAGACCGCCGCCGGCGTGGTCGCGTAGCGATGCTCAGTGGCGGTCCTCGGCCGCCGCGGGCGGCCGGGACTCCTCGGCGAGCGAGGTGATCGTCAGGTGGCCGCGGGCGGCGACCTCCAGCACGTCGGTCGCCTCCTCGATGTTGCGCGCGTAGAGCTCGACGAGGAGGTGGACGACGATGCGGTTGCCGTCCTCGTGCTTGTGGAACCGGACGTGCGTGAAGAACTCGCGGGTGCCGTGGTCGCCGAACGCGGCGTAGGAGAGCGCGTCGCCCGCCTCGGGGCCCGAGCAGGTGTCGACGTCGTCGGCGTCGACGGTCACGGTGCAGGAGGCGACCCACGGCGTGCCGGCGATCATGCGCTCCCAGCGATCCTCGACCGCCTCGACGCGCCCGTTGGCGAAGGTCAGGTGCGGCTGGTCGTGCATGCACTCCAGGCACTGCACGACGGCCTCCTGCAGCTCGTCGACGACCTCGGCGCGCTCGCCGGTGGCCGGGTCGATGCGGTGGATCCCCTCGTAATGGACCTGCACCTCGAGATCCTGCGACCAGCAGCGGTAGCAGCGCAGCCAGGGGTGGGCACCGATCGATTCCTCCATGGACCTCAGGATAAAAGGTCCCAGCCGCCATCAACCATCTAGGCTCCGATGCCATGGCGGAGGGGGCGATCCGGGGCTCGGTGGTCGGCGTGGTGCTGGCGGGTGGCCGCGGGCGGCGGATCGGCGGTGACAAGGCGATCGTCGAGCTGGAGGGCCGCCCGCTGGCGCTCTATCCGCTCGAGGCGCTGCACGAGGTGTGCGATCAGGTGGCGGTCGTGGCCAAGCGCGACTCGCTGCTGCCGCCGCTGTCGGGGCTCGCGGACCTGTGGATCGAGCCCGACGAGCCGCGCCATCCCCTGACCGGCGTGGCGCATGCGCTGGCGCTGGCCGGCGGGCGGCCGGTCCTCGTCGTCGCGGTCGACCTGCCGCTGATCGACGCCGCCACGCTGCGCGCGATCGCCCAGACCGACCCGGATGGCGCCGCGGCGGTGGTCCCGCGGGTCCACGGCCGGCTGCAGCCGCTCTGCGCGCTCTACACGCCGGCGGCGCTCGACGGGCTGGCCGAGTTCGACCCGGCGGCGCGGGCGACCGACATCGTGGTGTCGCTCGGCGTCCACGAGGTCGTGCCCGCCGACCCGATGGCCTTCTACAACGTCAACCGGCCCGAGGACCTGCTGCAGGCCTCGGTGCTGGTCAAGGGCTCGGGCGGATAGTCGGGCCCGCCCGCCCGCGCGCTCAGTCGTCGTCGCGCTCGCCGGCGATGAGCTCGCGCTGGCGCTGGGCGATGTAGCGCGAGAGCGCGCGTTCGCTGCGCCCCTGCAGATCGGAGAAGCGGATGCCGCGGGTGCCCTCGGCGCTGCCGCGGACGACGGT
>DASYBY010000161.1:0-6053 GCA_036500525.1 Baekduia sp.
AGCGCCACGCCCTGGAGCATCTCCGGCACGTACCGCTGCGGATCGTTGACGAACTTCTTGACGCCCGTGGTCCTCTCGGTCTGCGACACGGCGGCTCTCCTCCTTGAATGGTGGTCCTAGACGCTGGTGGGGCTCCACGCCCGGCTGACGGCTTCGAACATGACGGCGACCGCGATCGCGCCGGCGTCGACGGAGTCGCGCGAGCGCTCCCCGGCGTACGCCGCGCGCCCGCGCTGGGCGAGCATCGGCTTGGTGGCCTCGGCGGCCTCGCGCGCGGTGACCGACGCGGCGTGCAGCGCCTCGG
This sequence comes from Baekduia sp., assembly GCA_036500525.1. GTDB lineage: Bacteria > Actinomycetota > Thermoleophilia > Solirubrobacterales > Solirubrobacteraceae > Baekduia. Next base: position 305 of record DASYBY010000161.1, read on the forward strand.
CGGCCGGCCGGCCGGCGTTGAGCTGCGCCTCGAGCGTGTCGACCGCGGGCACGAGCGCGTCGAGCAGCGTCTTGTCGCCGACGTCGGAGTTGCCGCGCTGCTTGATGCCCTCGATCGACGCGCGCAGGGCGGCGACGACATCCTGGCCGCTCGGGCTCGGCGTGTCGCCCAGCGTGGCGCCGGCGCGCAGGAAGGCCGTCCCCCAGATCGGACCCGACGCGCCGCCGATGCGGCTCGACAGCACCATCGCGGTGCGCTTGAGCAGCGTGCCCGGGTCGGCGTAGTCGAGCTGGTCCCAGTCGTCGGTCAGCTTGCCGAAGCCGCGCGCGAGCGAGTAGCCGAAGTCGCCGTCGCCGACGACCGCGTCGAGATCGCAGAAGTACTTTTCGTTCTCGAGCGCCGTCTGGGCGATCGTCTGCACGATCTGCTCGCAGTCGCGCAACGCGGGCTCGGTCATGGGACCTCCTGGGGCGTCGGGACCTCCAGGCAGGCCTGGACGTCGTCCAAGGTGATGTACTCGCCCGGGTGGGCCGGGCTCCGGTTGGCGAGGACCTCCGTGGGCTCGCCGGGATCGCCGAGGCTCGTGACGACGAGGACCGCCTCGGAGAAGTCCTCGTCCTTGGTGAAGCTGCTGGTGGTGACCAGGCAGCGCAGCCCCGCGCCGACCGCGGCCAGCAGGCCGTTGCGCGAGTCCTCGATCACCAGGGTCTCCCGCGCGCGCGAGCCGGTCTGCTCCAGCGCGAGCCGGTAGATCGCGGGGTCGGGCTTCTTGGCGGGAACCACGTCGCCGGCGAAGACCGCGATGCGCGCGGCCTGCTCGGTCCCGACCGCGTGCTCCAGCACCGCCTGCACCGACTCGACCGCCGAGGTCGAGGCGACCGCGACAGTCCACCCCGCGTCCAGCGCCTCGCCGACGATGCGCGCGATCCCCGCGCGGCCGGGCATCACGCCGGCGGCCACCAGCTCCTTGTAGGCCGCGGTCTTGCGCCGGTGCCAGCGCAGCAGCAGCTCGCGGCGACCCTCGGGGTCGCTCGGCAGGCCGTTGCGCGCGGTGAAGTCGTCGGTGAGCACGCTCGCCATGCGCTCCTTGCCCCCGCCGATCTTGAGCTTCTCGGCGTATTCCTCCTCCGACCAGCGGACCGGCAGGCCCTCGGCCGCGAAGATGGTGTTGAACGCCGGGAGGTGGCCGAAGCGCTCGGTGTCGGCCAGGACGCCGTCGCAGTCGAGCAGCAGCGTCGTCATGGCGAGGCCGAGGCGGTCGCGCCGCTCGGCGCGCGGCCCGCCGACCCGAAGATCCGGATGTGGCTGGCGGCCATCTCGGTCACGGCGCCGCGCACGTGCCGGAAGAGCGACGGCGGGTCGTGCTTGGACGGGTTGTCGTTCAGGTACTCGCGGTAGCCGTCGACCAGCGCGATCTTCAGGGCGGTCGAGATGTTGACCTTCGCGCAGCCGCGGGCGATGCAGTCCTGGAACTGGTCGGCCGTCAGGCCGGTGCCGCCGTGCAACACCATGGGGATCGGCTGGAGCTCGACCAGCTCGGTCACGCGCTCGGGCATCAGGTGCGGCTTGTGGGCGTAGAGCCCGTGGGCGGTGCCGACCGCCGGCGCGAAGGCGTAGACCCCGGTGGCCTCGATGAACTGGCTGGACACGGCGATCGGGTGGATGTCTGAGCGCTCGTCGGAGCCGACGCCGTCCTCGACGCCCATCACGCTCTCGATCTCGCCCTCCACGTGGGCGCCGAAGTCGCGCGCCTCGGCGACCACCTCGGCGGTCTGGCGCGTGTTCTCCTCCACGTCGAGGTGCGAGCCGTCGAAGAGCACCGAGCTCCAGCCGTGGCGCAGGCAGGTGGTGACCCACTCGCGCTCGGGGCAGTGGTCGAGGTGCAGGACGACCGGCACGGGCGTCTCCTCCGCGCGCGCCCGGACCATGTCGTACAACACGGCGGCGCCCGCCTGCTTGACCGTCTTCAGCGACGTCTGGAGGATCACCGGCGCCTCGAGCGTGGTCGCGGCGGCGAGCACGGCGTCGATGCTCAGGTCGTCGACGATGTTGAAGGCCGCGACGCCGTAGCGCTGCGCGAACGCGGGGTCGAGCACCTCCTTGAACGATGCGAGGGGCATCGCGGGAGCCTCACCTCCTCCGTCTCACCTCGGCGCTTCCGGCAGCGCCGAATGCCGTTCCGAGGGTAGGACCGGCGGGTAGCCGTTGTCAACGCCGCTTTTCCGTCGATCGGGGCGCTGCGCGATGAGCAACGAGATCCTCCTGGCCCGCCACGCGCAGACCGCCGACAACGCCGGCGGCCGGATCCTCGGGCGGCGCGATCCGGCGCTGACGGCGGTGGGCCGCGGGCAGGCGCGGGCGCTGGGAGCGTCGCTGAGCGGCGAGGGGGTCCGCGCGCTGTGGACGTCGCCGCTGCTCCGCGCGCGGCAGACGGCGGAGGTGGTCGGCGCGGCGCTCGGGCTGGAGCCGGTCGCCCTGGACGACCTGATCGAGTCGGCGCGCGGGCGCTGGGAGGGCGAGACGGTCGCCGGCCTCGCGCGCGCCGAGCCGGAGTTGCATGCGGCGTTCGTGGCCGGCGACCCGGCGTTCGCGTTCCCGGGCGGCGAGTCGCTGCACGACCAGGGCGTGCGGACCGCGCGGGCGCTGGCGACCGTCGCCGGCGGGCCGCTGCCCGCGCTGGTGATCGCCCACGCCGGGACGGTGCGCGCCGCGCTGGCGCTGTGCGGGCGGGCGGTGCCGCCGGAGTCGGCGCTGGCGCACGGCGCGGTGGCGGTGCGGCTCGGCGCGGCGGCGTGGGCCGTGCGCCCGCCCGCGTGAGCTTCTCCACCCCGGACGCGAGCCCGCAACACCGGTTCCCGGGGTGTCCTGATAGGAAGGGACCGTGCCCCACCGTCGCTCGCGCCTCGTCGCCTCGCTCGCCGTCCTGCTCGGCCTCCTGCTCACCTCCACGGCGTTCGCGGCCGAGCCGCCCAACCAGCACGATCCGTGCGCGAAGGCGGGGCGCGACAGCTGCGCGACCACCGGCACCGGCCAGTACCGCACCTACCGCTACGGCGTCCGCTGGTTCGGCGACTACCGCAAGGCCGTCGACGGCGTCGACGATCCGCTGTTCTGCGTGGACTTGCGCTTCTGGTACCCGTCGAAGGCCTTCGGCTACGAGCGCCGCTCGGCGGCCGGGCTGCACAACCGCGACGGCGACGCGGTGTCGACCACCGACCTGCGGCGCATGGCCTACGCGCTCTGGCTCGACGACACCTCCAAGCAGGACGTCACGCAGCAGTCGGCGACGATGCTCTACGTCCACGGCCTGATGGGCGACGCGGCCCCGGGCGAGGTCGCCTCCAACGCGATCGGCGCCGCGGTGCAGAGCCGCTACGCGACGATCGCGCGCAGCGCCGCCAAGTACGCGGGGCCGTACACGGTCGAGGTCAAGGCCCCGGCGGCGCTGACCGTCGGCACGCCCGCGACGCTGACCGCGCGGGTCCTCGCGGCCTCCGGCGCGGCGGTCCCGAACGTGACGGTCGCCCTGGACGGCACGGGCACCGGCACCCTTCCCCAGAGCGTGCGCACGGGCGCGACGGGCACGGCGCAGGCCGCCTTCACGCCGACCAGCGCCGGCGCGGCGAAGGTGGTCGCGACGGCGCAGGTCGCCGCGTCACTCCCGGCGCTGTACGTCCCGACCAAGGGCGCCGCGGCGCGCAGCGGCCAGCGGCTCGCCGGCCCCGCGACGGCGACCGTCGCCGCCACGGCGCAGGCCCCCGTCAAGGCCGCGCCCCAGGTCCACACGCAGATCAGCCAGCAGGCGGTCGCGCCCGGCGCGGCGATCACCGACAGCGTCGCGGTCTCCGGGCTGGCCGGCGAGTCGGTCACCGTCGACGCCGCGCTCTACGGCCCGTTCCCGGCGCCCGACAAGACCGCGTGCGACGGCGCGCCCGTCTGGCAGGGCACGTTCACGGCGGCCGCCGACGGGACCTACGTCACCGATCCGGTCACGCTCGCCACGCCCGGCTACTACACCTACGTCGAGTCGATCGCCGACAGCGACCGCGTGGCCGGCACGCACACGACGTGCGGCGACGCCGCGGAGACCACGGTCGTGCGCGGCGCCCCGGTGGTCGCCACCCAGGTCAGCGCGCAGGCGTCGGCGCCGGGCGCGCAGATCACCGACAGCCTGGTCGTCACCGGCCTCGGCGCGCTGAGCGCGACGGTCAACGTGGAGCTGTGGGGGCCGTACGCGAGCAAGGACGCGATCACCTGCCAGGGCACGCCCGTCTGGACCGGGACCGTCGCCGCCGCCGGCGACGGCACCTACCAGTCGGCGCCCGTGACGCTCCCGGCCGCCGGGTACTACACCTACCGCGAGACGCTGGCCGAGACCCCGGCCTACGCGGCGACCGCGACGGCCTGCGGTGACGTCGCCGAGACGGTGCTCGCCAAGGCCGCACCCGTCGTGACCACCGCGGTCGCCGACCAGGTCGTGCGCCCGGGCAGCGCGCTCGCCGACCACGTCAAGGTCGCGGGCCTCGGCACGACGCCGGCGACGGTCGACGTCCGGCTCTACGGGCCGTACGCGACGCGCGCGGCCATGGACTGCCAGGGCACGCCGTACTGGAAGGGCACCGTGCCCGTCACCGGCGACGGCGATTTCACGTCGCCCAAGACGGTGGTCAAGCGCGCCGGGTTCTACGTGTACGTGGAGAGCATCGCCGGGAGCGACACCGTCACCGCCGCCGCGACTGCCTGTGGCGACGAGGCCGAGACCTCGCTCTCGGCTCCGCAGATCCTCACCGGCCGCGGCGACGTGCGCGCGCATCCGGCGCCGAGCGCGAGCGCCTCGGCGGCCGACGCGGTCAAGCCCACGCGCGTGGCGATCCCGCGGCTCGGCGTCGACGCCGCGATCGTCGGTGCCGACATCGACCTCTCCGACGGCACGCTCGGGATCCCGCAGAACATCGACCGCGTGGGCTGGTGGCGCGACGGCGCGGCGCCCGGCGACAGCACCGGGACGATCCTGCTCGCCGGCCACGTCGACAGCGCCAAGCGCGGCGCCGGCGCCTTCTACCCGCTCAAGAGCGCACGCACCGGCGACACGATCACGGTGACCTCCGACGACGGCAAGGCCCGCCGCTACCGCGTCACCTCCGTGCGGCGGATGCCCAAGGCGCAGCTGCCGACCAGCGTCTTCACCCGCACCGGCGAGAAGCGGCTGGTCCTCGTGACCTGCGGCGGCACGTTCGACGCCCGCGCGGGGCATTACCGCGACAACATCGTGGTCACGGCGAAGGCGGCATAGCCCCGCCGCGCTCAGCCCTCGCTCGCCGCTCGGGAACATCGACAACCCCACGGTGTCGCCGGCCACCTCGCGGTACGCCGTCGACGTGCCGTCGCGGACCGTCGCGGACGAACTCCCGCACCGATAGCGCGCATGGCGCCGCGCCGTCCCCTAGTCTGCGCGCCATGAACAAGACCGAGCTCGTCGAGGCCGTCGCCAAGGACACGGGGTTGACCAACGCCGATGCCCGTAAGGCGATCGAGTCGTTCATCGACACCGTGGGCAAGACCCTCAAGAAGGGCGATGAGGTGGGGATCACCGGTTTCGGGAAGTTCTCCGTGGCCAAGCGCCCCGCTCGCACCGGCCGCAACCCGCAGACCGGCGCGGCCATCAAGATCAAGGCCTCCAAGTCGCCGAAGTTCACCGCCGGCGCCACGCTGAAGACCGTGGTGGCCAACAAGCGCAAGTAGTCCGCGA
>DASYBY010000162.1:0-4849 GCA_036500525.1 Baekduia sp.
CTCTTCGGCCACGGGCTCAACCCGCACTACTTCGTCAACCCGCCGCTGTTGACCTACATCTTCCACGGCGTCTTCGCGGTGTGGTTCGGCGGGCGCGCCGGGGTCTCGCAGTCCTTCGCCGCGGACCCGACCGAGGTCTTCGTCATCGCCCGCGTCGTCTCGGCGGCGCTCGGGACGCTCGCCGTCTGGCTGATGTACCTCGCCGGCGCCCGGATGTTCGCCGACCGCCGCGTCGGCCTGCTGGCCGCGGGCCTGCTCGGGGTCGCGTTCCTGCCGGTCTTCTACTCGCACCTGGCGCTCAACGACGTGCCCACGCTGGCGCCGATCTGCCTGTCGCTCTACGGCACGGCCGGCGTCGTGCGGCGCGGCAAGCTCCTGGACTACGTCGTCGCCGGCGTCGGCCTGGGCCTGGCGTGCTCGATGAAGTACACCGGCGGCATCGTGCTGCTGCCGCTGCTGGCCGCCGGCGGCGTCTGGCTCTTCGGCCGCGACCGGCCCAAGCGCTCGACGGTCATCGGCGGCCTGGTCATCGCGGGCTTCTGCGCGCTGATCGCGTTCGTCGCGACCAACCCGTATGCCCTGATCGACCACGCGGCGTTCTCCGACGGCCTCAGCCACCAGACCTCGGTCGCCGACGACGCGCTGGGCAAGCTCGGCCTGACCGAGGACAACGGGCTGGCCTACTACCTGTGGACGCTGACCTGGGGCATCGGCTGGGTGCCGACGCTCGCGGCGGCCGCCGGTGTGGTCGTCGTCGCCCGCGACAACTGGCGGCTCGCCGCGGTGCTCGTCCCCGCGCCGGTCCTCTTCCTGCTGTTCATGGGCACGCAGGAGCGCTTCTTCGGCCGCTGGCTGATGCCGGTCTTCCCGATGATCTGCCTGCTGGCCGCCTACGCCGTGCTGCGCGCCGCGCTGGCGATCGGGCGCCGCCGGCCGGTGCTGGCGCCGACCATGCTCGTCGCCGCGACCGCGCTGCTGTGCGGCCAGGGCCTGATCGCCTCGCTGCACATCGGCCAGGTGCTCTCGCGGCCCGACACGCGCAACATGGCCCGCGACTGGTTCGTCCAGCACGTGCCGCCCAAGACGAAGGTCGTCGTCGAGCCGGTCGTCCCCGACGGCTGGGCGCAGGACATCGGCCACCCGTCGCCGCTGAGCAAGAACGGCAACCGCTGGGTCAAGTACCCGACCAGCCGCTCCAACATCGCCAACGACGGCTCGGTGATCAAGGGACCGGGGCGCATCGTCAACATCGAGGACTACGAGCGCACGCTCTACCCGGGGTTGATCGACAAGTACGAGGACGGCGGCTACTGCTGGGTCGTCGTCGGCTCGACGCAGCGCGGCCGGGCCGAGGTGGACTCCGAGGCGGTCCCGCAGGCGCTCGCCTACTACCGCGAGCTGGAGCGCCGCGCCGACACCGCCTACGTCGCCTCGCCCTACCGGTCGGGCTCCAAGCCGGTCCAGTTCAACTTCGACTGGTCGTTCGACTTCTACCCGCTGGCCTACGACCGGCCGGGCCCCACGATGTGGATCTACCACCTCCGTGGCGGCCGCTGCGCGACCTCGTAGGCGAAGCCTCGCCCAGGGGGCGAGTCTCGCTGCGGGTGCTCGCCTGGAGGCTCGCTTCCGCGGCCGCTGGTCGTCCGCAGACCGGGTGTCGGCCCGCGCGCCGTATCCTCCTGCTCGGTGCAGCGGACAGAGACCGACCACCAGCATCTGGCCCGCGCCATCGAGCTGGCGACGCGAGGCCGCGGGCGCGTCCATCCCAACCCGGTGGTGGGCGCCGTCGTGGTCAAGGACGGCGCGGTCGTGGGGGAGGGCTGGCACGCCGAGTACGGCGGCTCGCACGCGGAGGTCAACGCGATCGCCGACTGCGGTCCGGCCGACCTGACGGGCGCCACGATCTACGTGTCGCTGGAGCCGTGCTGCCACCAGGGCAAGACTCCGCCGTGCACCGACGCGATCCTCACCGCGGGCATCAGCCGCGTGGTCGTCGCCTCCGACGACCCGACCGAGAAGGCCTCGGGCCGCGGCCTCGGGATCCTGCGCGACGAGGGCGTGACCGTCGACGTCGCCGGCGGCGAGCTGGCCGCCCGCGCCCGGCTGTCCAACCAGGCGTTCCGCAAGCACGCGCGCACCGGCCGTCCGTGGGTGCTCTTCAAGTCCGCGATGACGCTCGACGGCAAGGTCGCCACGCGCACCGGCGACTCCAAGTGGATCTCCTCGGAGACCAGCCGCGCGCTCGCCCACCGCTGGCGCGCCTCGGTCGACGCGGTCGTGGTCGGCATCGGCACCGCGCTGGCCGATGACCCGCAGCTGACCGCGCGCATCGAGCTGCCCGACGCGCCCGAGCTGCGCCAGCCGCGCCGCGTGGTCTTCGACGCCACGGGCCGCCTGCCGCTCGACTCCCAGCTCGTCCAGCAGGCGCCCGAGATCCCGCTGACGGTCGTCGTGTCGCGCGCGGCCCCGCGCAGCGCCGTCGACGGCCTGGAGAACTCCGGCGCCGACGTCGTCGTCGCCACCGGCGAGCACGAGCCCGCCCGCGTGCGCTCGGCGCTCGACCAGCTCGGCGAGAGCGGGATCCACGCGCTCCTGCTGGAGGGCGGCCCGCACCTGGCCGGCGCCTTCCTGGACGCGGGCGAGATCGACGAGGTCCGGCTCTTCGTCGCGCCGCTGCTGCTCGGCGGCAGCAACGCGCGCGACCCCCTGGAGGGCGAGGGCGTCGGCAAGATCTCCGAGGCGCTGCGCGCCCTGACCCTCGACTGCGAGCGCGTCGCCGACGACGTGCTCATCAGCGCACGGCTGCGGGAGTGGTGAGGCTCTAGATGTTCACAGGCTTGGTGGAAGACCTCGGGACCGTCGTGGCGGTCGATCGCACCGGCGCGGGCGCCGTGCTGACGGTCGAGTCGCGGCTCGGGCCGCAGATCGGCGAGGGCGACAGCGTCGCGGTCAACGGCGTCTGTCTCACCGCGACCGGCATCTGCGGCGAGCGCTTCGGCTTCGACGTGATGCTCGAGTCGCTGCGCCGCTCGTCGCTGGGCGACATCGACGCCGGCTCGAAGGTCAACCTGGAGCTGGCCCTGCGCGCCGACGCGCGCCTGGGCGGCCACATCATGCAGGGGCACGTCGACGGCGTCGGCGTGGTCTCCGCGCTGGCCGACGACGGCTTCTCGCGCGTCGTGACCGTCGAGGCGGCACCGGACCTGCTGCGCTACGTCGTGGAGAAGGGCTCCATCGCCGTGGACGGGGTCAGCCTCACCGTGTCGCGGGTCGACGAGACGTCGTTCGACGTGTCGCTGATCCCCGAGACGCTGGAACGAACGAACTTGGGCGCCACTACCGTAGGGCGCACCGTGAACCTGGAGGTCGACGTCGTGGCCAAGTACGTGGAGAAGCTCGTGGGAGGTGTACGCGCATGACCCCGAAGGTGCAGCAGACCCGCGAGGACGTCGAGTTCGCGACGATCGAGGAGGCGCTGGAGGACATCGCCGCCGGCAAGATGATCGTGGTCGTCGACGACGAGGATCGCGAGAACGAGGGCGACGTCGTCATGGCGGCGGAGTTCGTCACCGCCGACGACATCAACTTCATGACGCGCCAGGCGGGCGGCTGGATCTGCTTGACGCTGACGCCGGAGCGCTGCGACGAGCTCGGCCTCGAGCTGATGTCGCTCAAGAACGAGTCGGCGCACGAGACGCCGTTCACGGTGACCATCGAGGCGCGCGAGGGCGTGACCACGGGGATCTCGACCGCCGACCAGGCGACGACGATCCGCACCGCGGTCGACCCGGCCAACGGCCAGGCCGACATCGTCGTGCCCGGCCACGTGCACCCCCTGAAGGCGCGCGACGGCGGCGTGCTGGAGCGCACGGGCCACACCGAGGCGTCGGTCGACCTGGCGCGCCTGGCGGGCTGCACGCCCGCGGGCGTCATCTGCGAGGTGCAGAACGAGGACGGCTCGATGGCGCGCGTCGGCGACCTCGCCGCGTACTGCCACAAGCACGGCTTCAAGATGATCACGATCGCCGATCTGATCGCCTACCGCCGCCGGCACGACAAGCTCGTCGAGCGCGTCGTGGCGACCACGATGCCCACCGGCTTCGGCGACTTCACCGTCTACGGCTACCGCTCGCTGGTCGACGACAAGCACCACGTCGCGATGGTCAAGGGCGACGTCGCGGGCAAGGAGGACGTGCTCGTCCGGGTGCACTCAGAGTGCCTCACCGGCGACGTGTTCCACTCGTTGCGCTGCGACTGCGGCGAGCAGCTGGAGTCGGCGCTGACGATGATCGAGGCCGAGGGCGAGGGCGTGCTGCTCTACCTCGCCCAGGAGGGCCGCGGCATCGGCCTGCTGAACAAGCTCAAGGCCTACAAGCTGCAGGAGGAGGGCTACGACACCGTCGACGCCAACCTCAAGCTGGGGCTGCCGGTCGACCTGCGCGACTACGGCATCGGCGCGCAGATCCTGGCCGACCTGGGGCTGAGCTCGATCCGCATCCTCACCAACAACCCCAAGAAGATCCGCGGGCTGGAGGGCTACGGCCTGCGCGTGAGCGACCAGGTCCCGATCTCGCACGCGTCCAACCCGCACAACGAGAACTACCTGCGCACGAAGGCCGAGCGCATGGGCCACACGCTGCACCACCAGGGCCTGGCGCTCGACGAGGAGATGCTCCACGAGGAGCACCTCAGCGACACCGCCGCCGCCCGTGAGGAGGAGCAGGGTCGGTGAGGATCGCCTTCGTGGTGGGGCGGTTCTACGAGGACTTGGCCGACCGGCTCGTCGCCGGCGCGCGGGCGGTCTTCGCGGAGGCCGAGGGCGAGTCGGAGATCGACGAGTTCACGGTCC
>DASYBY010000163.1:0-7891 GCA_036500525.1 Baekduia sp.
CCGGTGCTGGCCCGCGTCGCCGAGCGCCTCGCCTCCGTCTGGGAGCCCGTCGCCGCCAACGCGACGCCGAAGGTCGCCTCGGCCGCGGTCGTGGTCGCCGGCTCGCTGCCGATGATCGCCGCGCCGAGCCCGCCCGCGCCGGTCCACCGGCAGACCACGCCGCACCACGCGATGTCCGTGGTGCAACCGATCGCCCACGCCGCGCATCACACGCCGGCGCCGCCCGTGTCGGCCGCGCGGACCACGCCGCAGCACCACCGAGCCGCGCGCGCCGTCGCCGGCACCATCGTCTCCGCGGCCACCACCATCGCCCTCCGGCAGGACTGCCAGGACGGGACGATCGACGGCCACTTCTCACCCCTCGCGCTCAAGGCCGCGATCGGCCGAGCCGGGGAGGGCGGCGAGTACTCCGACTGCCGCCAGGCGCTCTACCAGGCCATGTGGCGCAACCCGGGCGCGCCGCAGACCCCTTAAGTAAATGAGGGGCGCGCTCCCCAGCGCGCCCCTCTGACCCCTCTCCTCCTCCGGGAAATTTCCCCGGACTACGAGGCGTCCCGGAGGCGCTGGGCCTCGGGGAGCGACTCGAGCTTTTTCAAGGTGTGGTTCTCGATCTGACGGATCCGCTCGCGCGTGACGTTGAACGCGCGGCCGACCTCCTCAAGGGTACGCGGTCGGCCGCCTGTGAGGCCGAAACGCATCTCGATCACCTCGCGCTCGCGCTGCGGCAGGGCCGCCAGTGCGCGATGCACGTTCTCCTTGCGCAAATTCTCTGCCGCCAGCTCGAACGGCGACTCCGCGGTCTGATCCTCGACGAAGTCGCCCAGCTCGGACTCCTCCTCGTCGCCGATCGGCTTCTCCAGCGAGATCGGCTGCTGGCTCATCCGCAGGATGTCGCGCACCTCGCGCGGCGTGCACTCCAGCTCGGAGGCGATCTCCTCCGGCGTGGGCTCGCGGCCGAGCGACTGCACGAGCTGGCGCTCGACGTGCACGACCTTGTTCAGCTTCTCGACCATGTGCACCGGGATGCGGATGGTGCGGCCCTTGTCGGCGATCGCACGCGTCACGGCCTGGCGGATCCACCACGTGGCGTACGTGGAGAACTTGTACCCGCGGCGGTAGTCGAACTTCTCGACCGCGCGGATGAGGCCCAGCGAGCCCTCCTGGATCAGGTCCAGGAACGTCAGGCCGCGGCCCAGGTAGCCCTTGGCGATCGAGACGACAAGGCGCAGGTTCGCCTCGACCATCTGCTGCTTGGCGCCCATGTCGCCGCGCTCGATGCGCTTGGCCAGGGACACCTCCTGCTCGGCGGTCAGCAGCGCGACGCGGCCGATCGATCGCAGGTAGAGGCGCAGCGAGTCGAGGCTCGGCTCGACCGTGAGGTCGATCTCGGGCTTCTTGCGCGTCTCGGCGGGCGTGGGCGACTGGCGCTCCAGCGCCGCAGCCTCCGCGCGACCGCTCTCGGACGTGACGGGCTTGCCGTCCGCCGTGACGATCGAGATCCCCTGCTCGTCGAGGTGCTGGTGCAGCTCGGAGAGCTGCTCCTTGGTGACTTCGACCTCTTCGAGCGTCGTGGTGATCTGCTCGATCGTGAGGAACCCTCGCTCATGACCTTCCTGGATGAGCGTGCGGAGCTCGTCGAGCTCGGCAATCGGTGCCTCGTCAGCCAGCAGAACGTCGGTCTTGGTGCTCAACCCAATCCTTGTGGACGTCGTTCCCGGGAAGGTACATCGCTGTACCGACCCCTCTCTCTTCCCCACTGCAGTTTTCGGAACGCACCCCGGGGTGCAAGTGCGACGGAGACCGCCGCAAGAGGCTGAGCCGTGTTTCCTCTTTCGTCATTGACGGAGGGACTCGTAGCCGACGACGGGATTGTTAGCACAGGTTACGACAGCCATGGAATCCCAAAAAGTGGGGTCGATAGGCTGGATCGGGCCATGCCGCCGACCTTCAGCCCCCAAGCCTCCCCGGACGTCCAGGCTCAGAAGCCCACCGTGCACCTCTCGTTGTCGCGCGTCGGGGTCACCGGTGTGGAGAAGGTCATCCGCATCTCCCGCGAGGGTCGCGAGGAGCTCTACTGGGCCAAGTTGGAGTGCTTCGTCGACCTCGGTCCGCAGCAGAAGGGCGCGCACATGTCGCGCTTCGAGGAGACCGTCAACGACGTCATCGGCGAAGTGATCCTGGGAAGCTCTGCTTTCCGGGCCGAAGAGCTGGCACAGCGGATCGCGGAGCTCGTGCGCGAGCGCCAGGACGCGAAGCGCGCCGAGGTGACGATCGCCGCGCGCTACCCCGAGGAGAAGCCGGCGCCGGTCAGCGGCATCCAGACGCAGGAGCTCTACACGCTCTTCGGCACGGCCGTGGCGACCGAGCAGGGGACCCGCCGGCTCATCGGCGTCGCCGCCCAGGGCATGACCACGTGCCCGTGCGCGCAAGAACTCGTTGCCGGAGCGGCAAGGGAGCGTCTGACGGCGGACGGCTTCGACGACGACCAGATCGAGCGGATCTTCGAGCACGTCCCCGTGGCGACGCACAACCAGCGCGGCCTCGGCACGCTGCACATCGGCTGCCCGGAGGACTGCGAGACCGACATCGACGCCGCCACGCTGCTGCGGATCGTCGAGAACTCGATGTCCTCGGAGATCTACGAGATGATGAAGCGCTCCGACGAGGGCGCCGTCGTCGAGAAGGCCCACCGCCGCCCGCGCTTCGTCGAGGACTGCGTGCGCGAGATGATCAAGGGCGTCGCCGAGAGCCTCCCGGACCTGGACCCGCGCGCGTTCGTCTCCGCCCGCCAGGAGAACCTGGAGACGATCCATCAGCACAACGTCGTCGCCGAGCGCTTCGGACAGCTGAGCGAGTTGCAGCGCGAGCTGGACTCCGGCGAGCACGCCGAGCGGCACGTGACCAAGCGCGAGTGGCTCGACGGGCGCGTCTAGCGTCCACGCCGGCGGACGCTCGCGCGCGTACGCGCGCCACGCCGGTCTGACCCATTCAAGACCGGCCCCGTTGCTGCCGACGCCCGGGGAGTGACATCCGTTCCCCCAGGGCGGCTGCTGCGCATGCTCGGCGTCGCGGTCCTCTACGCGCTCGCCACGCGCGTGGCGCTCGCCAACCCGCTGACCGGCGGCACCATCGCCGTGTGGCCTGCCGCGGGCATCGCGCTGGCGCTGCTGCTGCGCGGCGGCATCGGCCTGTGGCCCGGCGTCCTGGTCGGCGCCTACGCGGCCAAGGCGACGGGATCGCACGGGCCGATCGGCGCGATCGGCGGCGCCATCGCCCCGACGGTCGAGGTCGTCATCGCCGTCGCGCTCATCGGCCGCTTCGTGCGGACCATCCGGCGCGCGGACATCCGCCGCAGCGCGGGCCTCGCGGCGATCGTGCTCGGCGCCCTCGCCAGCGCGCTGATCGGCGAGACGACCCTCTGGCTCCAGGGCGAGATGACCACCCCCGACTGGCCGACCTCCGTGCTCTGCTGGGCGCTGGGCGACGTCGCGGGCATGCTGCTGCTGAGCCCGATGCTGCTGGCGATCGGCAGCCCGCTGCCGCGCCTGCGCCCGCTGCGGATCGCCGAGGACGTCGTCGTCACCGCCCTGCTGCTGGGCGTCGCGGAGGCGATCTTCCGCAACCCGCAGGGCCAGATCTGGCTGCTGATCCCGATCGGCGTGTGGCTCGTGCTCCGCTGCGCGCCGATGACGCTCTCGGCGGCGTCGATCGGGCTGACCGTCATCGCCGTGTACCTGACCTCCCAGGGCCACGGACCGCTCGCCGTCGGCACGCCCACCGACGTGCTCCACGCCCAGGCCTTCTCGGTCATGGTCGCCTCCTGCTTCTACCTGCTGTCGGCGCTGACCGCCGACCGCCGCCGCATGCTCGACGAGCACCGCCGCCTCTCCGAGGAGGCCGCCGCGCTGCGCCGCGTCGCGACGGCCGTCGCCGGCGGCGCCTCCCCGCAGGACGTCGCCCAGCTCGCCGGACGCGAGGTCGCGGTGCTGCTGGCGCTCGACGTCGGCGCGGTGATCGCCTTCGACCCCGGCTCCGACGTCGTGCGCAACCTCGGGCACGGCACGGCCCCCGGCAGCACGGCCCCGTCCCTGCCGCCGACGTCGATCGTCGCTTCCGGCAGCGCGATCGACCGGCTGCGCCGCAGCGGGCAGGCCGAGCGCTTCGACGAGCGCACCACGCTCCCGCTGACCATGCCGCCCTTCACGCAGCGCGTCGCCGCGCCGATCGTCACCGACGCGCGGCTGTGGGGCGCGCTGGTCGTCTGCACGACGCGCATGGACGACCTGCCCTACGACATCGAGCTGCGCCTGCAGCGCTTCGCCGAGCTGATGGGCATGGCGATCGCCAACGCCGACGCCCGCACGCGGCTGGTCGCCCAGGCCACGACCGACCAGCTCACCGGCCTGGTCAACCACCGTGCCTTCCACGAGCGCCTGCGCGAGGAGGTCGCCGCTGCGCACCGCCAGGGCCGCGAGCTGGCGCTGGCCGTCTTCGACATCGATCGCTTCAAGCAGGTCAACGACACCCTCGGCCACGTCGGCGGCGACGCCGTGCTGGCCGAGACCGCGCGGCGCATGGGCGCCGCGTCGCGCGCCGGCGAGATCGTCGCGCGCATCGGCGGCGACGAGCTGGCGCTGCTGATGCCCGGCATCGGCGGCGACGACGCGCACGCCGCGGCCGAGCGCGTGCGCCGAGCGGTCGCCTCGGCGCCGTTCGAGGACGCCGGCGTCATCACGCTCTCGGCCGGCGTCTGCGACCTCGGGCAGGTCACCGAGCCCGAGGAGCTGCTGCGCCTCGCCGACGGCGCGCTCTACTGGGCCAAGGCCCACGGGCGCGACGCCTGCATCCGCTACAGCCCGCAGGTCGTCGAGGAGCTGTCGGCCGACGAGCGCGCCGACCGCCTCGAGCACGCCCGCGCGCTGGCCGCGCTCGGCGCGCTGGCCAAGGCGATCGACGCCAAGGACCCGGCGACGATCCGCCACTCCGAGCGCGTCGCGGCGCTCGCCGCCGAGCTGGCGACCGAGGCCGGCTGGTCGCCGGCCGACGGCGCCCGCCTGCACGACGCGGCGCTGGTCCACGACGTCGGCAAGATCGGCGTGCCCGACGCGGTCCTCAGCAAGCCCGGCCGGCTGGACCAGGCCGAGTACGAGATCATCAAGCGCCACGCCGACCTCGGCGCGCGCATCGTCGCCGGCGTCCTGGACCGCGAGCAGGTGGCGTGGGTCCGCGGCCATCACGAGCGCCACGACGGCGGCGGCTACCCCGACGGCCTGGCCGGCGACCGGATCGCCGAGGGCGCGCGGCTGCTGGCGCTGGCCGACGGCTGGGACGCGATGACCGGCGCGCGCGTCTACAGCGCGCCGATGACGCTGGACGAGGCGCTGGCCGAGGTGCGCCGCTACGACGGCGTGCAGTTCCACCCCGACGCGGTCGCCGCGCTGGAGCGGGTGGCCCGCAGCGGGACGCTGCGCGCGCTCACCGGCGAGGCCGGGACGGCGGCGGGGCTGCCGACCGCCGCCTGAGCGCCGTCGCTACGGCTGCGTCTCGGCGCCGGGGGCGGCCGCAGCATCGGCCGCGACCTTGTGCTGTAGGCGCCGCTCCTCGGCCTCGCGCAGCATGCGCCGCAAGCCGAAGAAGTAGTCGATCCCCGAGATCACGGTGACCGCGACCGCGACGTAGACCAACAGGTCGACCCACAGCGGCGTCGGGTCGAAGGCGATCAGGAAGAAGATCGCGGCGACCTGGAACATGGTCTTGACCTTGCCCCAGCCCGCGGCGGCGATGATGACGCCCTGCGCCGTGGCGGCCATGCGGGTGACGGTGACCGCCAGCTCGCGCGTGACGATCACCATCGCGATCCACGCCTGCAGGCGGTCGAGCGAGACGAGCGCGAACAGCGCGGCGATGACCAGCAGCTTGTCGGCCACCGGGTCCATGAGCTTGCCGAACGTCGTGATCGAGTTGCGCGAGCGCGCGAGGTAGCCGTCGATCGCGTCCGTGGCCGACGCGGCGGCGAAGACGATCGCCGCCAGCAGGTCGTTGCCGGTCTCGCCCAGCAGTGCCACCACGAGCACCGGTACGAGCAGGATCCGCAATACGGTGAGCACGTTGGGGAGGTTGAGCGGGAGCACGACTGAGGGGTCCAGTATCGCCGACGCGGTGCCCGGCGGCGCTGCGTCAGGCCTCCGGCGACGGCGCGGCGGACCGCGACACGCCCACGCTCGCCGCCACGACGAAGCCCATGGCCACCAACTCGCGCACGCCGAGCCCCTGGCCGAGAACGAGGAAGCCGGCCAGCGCCGCGACCGCCGGCTCCAGGCTCATCAGCACCCCGAAGACGTGCGTCGGCATCCGGCGCAGCGCCTCGGTCTCCAAGCTGTAGGGGATGACGCTGCTCAGCAGCGCGACCCCCGCGCCCATCGCCAGGAACTGCGGCTGCAGCAGGTCGGTGCCCGCCTGCGCGATGCCCGGCCCGAGCGGGACGAGCGCCGCCACGACCATCGCGAGCGCCAGGCCGTCGCTGCCGTCGAAGACCAGCGTCGCCCGCTGCGCGAGCAGGATGTAGAGCGCCCAGCAGCCCGCGGCGCAGAGGATGAGCACGACGCCCACCGGGTCGAGGCCGTGGCCGCCGAACGGGTCCGACAGCAGCACGATCCCCAGCGCGGCGAGCGCCGCCCAGAGGAGATCGAGCCGGCGGCGCGACATCGCCACCGCGATGCCCAGCGGGCCCGCGAACTCCAGCGTCACCGCGATGCCGAGCGGGATGCGGTCCAGCGCCTCGTAGAAGAACAGGTTCATCGCGCCGAGCGTCAGGCCGAACACGGCGGCGAGGCGCAGCTCGGCCATCCCGCGTCCGCGCACGCGGGGACGCCAGATCGCCATCAGCACGATCGCCGCGAACCCCAGCCGGATCGCCGACGTGCCGCCCGGACCGAGGTCGTCGAACATCGTCGCGGCCAGGGCCGCGCCGAACTGGATCGACGTCACCCCCGTCAGCACGAGCCCGATCGGGGAGACGCGACCGAGGCCCGGAAGCCCCTTCGCCGTGGCGGTCGTCACTGCAGCGCCACGGTATCGGGCCGGCGATCGTCCCCGCCTACGCCCCCACGACCCGGTCGCGCCCCGCGTCCTTCGCGGCGTACAACGCGGTGTCGGCACGTGCGACGAGGTGGTGCGCGCCCTCGGTGCCGTCCCACGTCGCGATGCCGATCGAGCAGGTCGCGCGCTCGGGCACCGCGGCGCGCAGCGACTCGGCGACGCGCGCGGCGGAGGCGGCGTCGCAGCCGGGCAGCAGCACCGCGAACTCCTCGCCGCCGTAGCGGGCGAGCAGGTCGGTGGCCCGCAGCCGCGCCGTCCACGCCGCGGCCGCCGCGCGCAGCAGGCGATCGCCGGCCGGGTGGCCGAAGCTGTCGTTGTAGGCCTTGAAATGGTCGAGGTCGAGGATCGCCATCGAGATCGGCTTGTCCAGCCGCGCGGCGCGCGCGAGCTCCTGCGGCAGCTCCTGCTCCCACGTCCGCCGGTTGGCGACGCCGGTCAGCTCGTCGGTGCGGGCGCGCTGGTCCAGCGTGGACAGCAGGTCGGAGAAGGCCAGCGCGGTCGCCGTCTCGGCGGCGAGCAGGCGCATGAGCGCGTCGACGCCGCCGTCGTCGCTCGCGCGCACCGTGCGCGTCGCGATCAGCAGGACGCCGGTGACCTTGCCGTCGCGCACGAGCGGCTCGTAGTGCGCCGAGCGCAGCCCCGCCGACTGCTGCAGCGCGCGGGCGTGCGTGGTCTCGGCCTCGTAGTCGGGGACGAACCGGCCGCGGCCGTCGTGGAAGACCTCGATCGCCAGCGCGGTGCCGGTCGTCAGGTCGAGCGTGATGTCGGGCGGCAGCAGGCCGCCGTCCTCGGC
>DASYBY010000164.1:0-2251 GCA_036500525.1 Baekduia sp.
CCGCCCTCCAGCGAGGTCAGCAGCGCTCCGCGGCCCTCTTCGAGCAGCTCGTGGTAGACGGCCTGGTTGAGGTGGCCGAGCATGTCCATGTCGCGCCAGCGCAGCGTGATGCGGATCGAACTCTCGGCCCCGGTCTCCGTCGTGCTCATCGCCGGAACCCTAGTTTCTCGCGCCGCTGCGCGAGGGCGGCCGATACGTGATGATCGGCGACATGTCCAAGGCCCTGCTCCTCATCGACATCCAGCGCGACTACTTCCCGGGCGGCGCGAACCCGCTGGTCGGTCCCGAGGCGGCGGCCGCCGCGGCGCAGCGCCTGCTGGAGGACTACCGGGACCGCGGCGCGCCGATCGTGCACCTGCAGCACGTCTGGGACGCGCCCGAGGCGACGTTCATGAAGCCCGGCACGGACGGGGTCGAGTTCCATCCGTCGGTCGCGCCGGCCGCCGACGAGCCGGTCATCCAGAAGGCCGCGCCCAACGGCTTCGTCGGCACCAGCCTGGAGCGCGAGCTGCGCGGCCACGGCATCGAGGAGCTCGTCGTCGCGGGGATGATGAGCAGCATGTGCGTCGACGCGACGGTGCGCGCCGCGGTCGACCTCGGCTTCACCGCGACGGTCGTGCACGACGCGTGCGCCGCGCCCGACCTGGAGTTCGCGGGGGAGAAGATCCCGGGGATGACCGTGCACGGCTCGTTCATGGCGGCGCTGGCCGGCGCATACGCGAGCGTGGTCAGCGCCGACGAGGCGCTGGCGGCGCGTTAGCGGGTACCGAGCACGCCCGTCACGTCGGCGATCACGCGCGCCAGGCCCGCGGCCGCGGCGGGCGAGACGAGGCCCATCGCCTGCATGAAGTCGTGGGGGAGCCCCGGCTCGGTGCGGTGCGTGACGGGCACGCCGGCGTCGGCGAGCCGGCGCGCGTACGCGTCGCCCTCGTCGCGCAGCGGGTCGGGCGCGGCGGTGATCACGACGGCGGGCGGCAGGCCGTGCAGGTCGGCGGCGTGCAGCGGGCTGGCGCGGCCGTCGGCGCGCACCGCGGGGTCCGGCGCCCACAGCGCCGCGGCCCAGCGGACGGCAGCGGGGTCGAGGCCGCCGTCCTCGCCGGCGGTCGCCATGCTCGGCTGCGCGCCGGTAGTCGACGGCGAGGACGTCGATGTTCGCACCGGCCGCGAGCTGGCGGCAGAGGCGGTCGTGGCTCTCCAGGTCGCCGAGGATCCAGAAGCCGCCGTGGAAGAAGACGAGCAGCGGGCGCTCCTCGGTGGCCGAGGGGCGGTAGAGGCGCGCGGGGATCGCGCCGGCCTGCAGCTCCTGCACCCGCGCCAGCTCGGGACCGCGCGGGCGCTGCGCGGCGCGGGCGGCCGCGCCCTCGCGCATCGCCGCGGCGCGGGCGGCGTCGGTCTCGGCGGTGTCCTCGGCCATCGCCCTTGAAGGCTACGCCCGCCTCACGTCGTCTTGATCAGCCCGCCGTCGATGATGTAGTTCGACCCGGTGACGTTGCCGGTGCGCGCGGAGGCGAGCATGGCGATCAGCGTCGCGACCTCCTCGGGCTGCGTGAAGCGCCCGGTCGGGAAGCCGCCCATGCCCGCGACGATCTGCTCGCGCGCGGTGGCCGCGTCGACGCCGCCGGCCGCGCCGACCTGCGCCGCGACGCCGTGGTCGCCGAGCCACAGGTCGGTCGCCACGGGGCCGGGGGAGACCGAGTTGATGCGGATGCCCTTCGGTCCGAACTCCTGCGCGATCGCCTTGGTGAAGTTCACGAGCGCCGCCTTGGCCGCGCCGTAGTCGATCACGCCCGCGTCGGGGTGGTAGAAGGCGTTGACCGAGGCGGTGTTGACGATCGCGCCGCCGCCCTGGGCGATCATCGGGACGAGCGCGGCGCGGATCGCGCGCACGGCCGAGTAGAAGTTGATGTTCATCGCCCAGGCGAAGTCCTCGTCGGTGGTCCCGAGGAAGCCCTCGGTCCGCACCTTGAGCGCGCCCAGGTTGTTGACCAGGACGTCGACGCGGCCGTGCTCGTCGAGCGCCCGCTGGATGAGCTGCGCGGGCGCGGCGGGGTCGCCGAGGTCGAGCGCGACCGCCGTGACGCGATCGAGCCCGTCGAGCGTGTCGACGCTCCGCGAGGCCGCCACGACGTGCGCGCCCTCGGCCACCAGCGTCTGCACCGTCGCGAAGCCGATGCCCTTGCCGGCACCCGTCACCACCGCGACCTTGTCGGTCAGCTCGAGATCCATGCGCGCACGCTACGCGACGCGCGGG
>DASYBY010000165.1:0-4066 GCA_036500525.1 Baekduia sp.
CGGCACAGCCGCTCCGCCGCCGCGCCGTGCTCGTCGGCCTTGTTGACCACGTAGACGTCGCCGACCTCCAGCAGCCCCGCCTTCATCAGCTGCACGCCGTCGCCCGCGCCCGGCACGGCGACCACGACGCAGCAGTCGGCGACCGCCGCGACCTCGATCTCGCTCTGCCCGACCCCCACCGTCTCGACCAGCACCCGGTCATAGCCGGCGAGGTCGAGCACCCGGATCGCCCCGCGGATCGTCGGCGCCAGCCCGCCCAGAGCACCGCGCGAGGCGACCGACCGCCAGAACAGCCCCGGATCGTCGGGGCGCTCGCGCAGCCGGATGCGGTCGCCGAGCAGCGCGCCGCCGGTGAACGGGCTCGACGGATCGACCGCCAGCACGGCCACCCGCAGGTCCGCCGCGCGCAGCTCCGTCACCAGCCGGTCGGTCAGCGTCGACTTCCCGGCGCCCGGCGGCCCGGTGATCCCGAGCACCCGCGCCGCCCCGCGCGCCCGTCTGAACACCGCCGCGTGTAGCGCCTCGCCCTCAGGCCCGCCGCCCTCCAGCACGCTCAGCGCGCGCCCGATCGCCGGCAGGCGGCGGGCAGCGACGCCGTCGCAGAGCTCGTCGACCGTCACGGGATGACGCATCCCTCAACCCTACTTGCTTGCGCGCAAGAAAGTGAGTAGGTTGTGCCCCGTCGGAGTGTGTGCCGCGGAACGTGAGGGAGGACCGCATGTCGCAAACGAGGGTGATGTCGCAGACCGGTTTCGAGATCGAGCGCGAGTACCGGCCCGACCCGCCGCCGGCCGACTACGCCGAGCAGCTCGGGGCCCCGGGGGAGTTCCCGTTCACCCGGCACGTCCGCCGCGAGGGCTACCGCGACCGGCCGTGGCAGCCCAGCCTCTACTCCGGCCACGGCGACCCCGCCCAAGCCAACGAGCGCTTCCATTTCCTCCTCGCTGAGGGCAACGGACGAGTGAGCATCGCCTTCGACCTGCCGACCCAGCTGGGCCTGGACTCCGACGCCGAGGCCGCGCGCCACGAGGTCGGCCGCGTCGGCACCGCCGTCGACTCGCTGCGCGACTTCGAGCTGCTGCTCGACGGCATCCCGCTCGATCGCGTCCCCATCACCATGAACATGAACGCGCTCGCGCCCGTCGTGGTGGCGATGCTCGCCGCCGTCGCGCGCCGCCGCGGCGTCCCGCTCGACCAGCTCAAGGGCACGCTCTCCAACGACATGCTCATGGAGGTCGCCTGCCGCGGCCTGACGATCTGGAACCTCGAACCCTCGCTGCGCCTGCTGACCGACACCGCGCAGTTCACGATCGAGCAGATGCCCGGCATGTGGGCGTTCAACGTCCGCGCCGCGCTGCTGCACGAGGTCGCCGCCAGCCCCGCGCAGGAGCTCGGCATCTCGCTCGCCATGGCCGCCCGCTACCTCGACCTGCTGCGCGAGCGCGGGATCGAGCCCGCCGTCGCCGCCGCGCGCATGTCGCTGTTCATGGCCAGCAGCCCCAAGTTCCTGGAGGACGCCGCGAAGTTCCGCGCCGCCCGCCGCATGTGGGCGCGGATGCTGCGCGACGAGTACGGCCTCGCCGAGGACGACCCCGCGCTGCGCCTGCGGATGACCGCCGTCGCCTGCAACGGCAGCCACTTCCAGCGCGAGGACCCCGAGCTGAACCTCATCCGCAGCGCGCTCGGCGTGCTGGCCTGCTCGCTCGGCGGCGTGCAGACGATGGTCGGCACGGCGATCGACGAGGCCTACGAGATCCCCTCGCCCCGCACGCAGGAGCTGGCGCTGCGCGTCCAGCAGATCGTCGCCCTGGAGAGCGACGTGTGCGCGACCGTCGACCCGCTCGGCGGCTCCTTCTTCATCGAGGAGATGACCGACCGCATCGAGGAGGAGGCCCGGAACGTCCGCGCCGAGATCGTCGAGTGGGGCGGGATCGACGCCGCGCTGGAGGACGACCGCATCCAGTCGCTGATGCGTGAGCGCGCCTACGACATGCAGCGGGCGATCGAGAGCGGCGAACGGCCGATCGTCGGCGTCAACGTCCACCAGGGCAACGGCGACGCGCCGGAGCTCACGCTGTGGGCGCCTGACGACGGCGTCTTCGAGCGGCGCGCCGAGGGCCTGCGGCAGCTGCGCGCCGAACGCGACGGCGCCGCGGTGCAAGCGGCGCTCGAACACCTCGCACGCGTCGCCCGCGATCCCAGCACGTCGATCATGGAGTCGATGATCGCGGCGGTCGAGACCTACGCGACGGTGGGGGAGATCAGCGCCTGCCTCACCCGGGCGCTCGGCGAGCGCGCGCTCGAGTACGTGGGTCAGTCCTAGTCGATGCGGATCCTGCTGGCCAAGCCGGGCCTCGACGGGCACGACCGGGGCATCCACGTGCTGGGCCGCGCCCTGCGCGACGCCGGGCACGAGGTCATCGTCACCGGTCGCTTCTGGTCGCCCGCGGCGATCGCGCGCGCCGCGGTCGAGGAGGACGTCGGCATCGTCGGCCTGAGCATCCTCGCCGGCGGCCACCTCGGGCTGACCGCCGACGCCCTCGCCGCGCTGCACGACCTCGGCGCCGAGTGCGACGTGATCGTCGGCGGCACGATCCCCGACGGCGACGTCGACCAACTGCTGGCCCTCGGCTGCCGCGGCGTGTTCCCGGTCGGCTCGCGGCTGGACGAGATCGTCGCGTGGATCGCGGAGATCGAGCGCGAGGACATGGCGGCGTGAGGTACGCGTCGGTCGCGGACGCGCTGGCGGCGCACGTCGCCCCCGGCGATCGCGTCCTGCTCGGGACCGCCGCCGGTGCGGCGACGACGCTGCAGCGCGGCCTCGCCGACCAGCGCGAGCGGCTCGCCGGCCTACGCCTCTGCGGCGGCATGCAGCTCGGCGGCTACGACTTCCTCGATCCGGTCCGTGAGGGCCGGTGGGCCTACGACACCTGGCACGTGATGCCGGCGGTGCGCGACGACGTCGCCGCGGGGCGCGTCGGCTTCCACCTGGCGCGCGGCGGCGCGATCCCGCGGCTGGTCGAGCGCCTGGCGCCCGACGTCTTCCTCACCACCGTCTCGCCGCCCGGCCCCGACGGGCACGTGAGCTTCGGTGCGTCGGTCAGCTACGCGCTGTCGGCGCTCGACACCGTCCCGACCGTGATCGCCGAGGTCAACCCGGAGATGCCGTTCGTCCTCGGACGCACCTCGGCGCCGGTCGAGCGCTTCGCCGCGCTCGTCGAGGCCGAGCACCCGCTGCCGCACCACGCGGCGCGCACGCCGGCCGACGTCGACACCCGCATCGCCGAGCTGGTCCGCGAGCTGATCCCCGACGAAGCCACCGTGCAGGTCGGCATCGGCGGCGTGCCCGAGGCGCTCGTCGGCTCGTGGACCGCCGACCCGCCGCCCGGCCTGCGCCTGCACGGCATGGGCATCGACGCGATGGTCCCGCTGTTGGAGCAGCTCGATCGCCCGGGCGCGTTCGTCGGCGGCGAGCTGCTCGGCACGCAGTTGTTGTACCGGTACGCCCACCGGCGCGAGGCCGTCCAGCAGTTCCCGATCGCCGACATCCTCGCGGTGCCGCGCCTGGCGGCGATCCCGCGCTTCGTCTCGATCAACGGCGCGATCGAGGTCGACCTCACCGGGCAGGTCAACAGCGAGTGGGCCGGCGGTCGCCAGATCAGCGGCGCGGGCGGCGGCTTCGACTTCCTCGACGGCGCGACGCTGTCGGAGGGCGGGCTGTCGATCGTCGCGCTGCGCTCCACGTCGCTGCGGGGGACCGCGTCGACGATCGTGCGCCGCCTCGCGCCCGACACGCCGGTGACCGTCCCGCGCCACGCGGTGCAGGTCGTCGTCACCGAGCACGGCACCGCCGACCTGCGCGGGAAGACCATCGCGGAGCGTGCCGAGGCGCTGACGGCGATCGCCGCGCCAGACTTCCGTGACGAGCTGCTCGACGACCGACCCATGACCGTGGAGGCACGATGACGACCGCTGCCCAGCAGCAGACCCGCCTGGACTGGCGCGACGAGGACTGGCCCGCGACGGTCCTGCACGAGGTGCTCGCCGACGCGCTCGCGCGCCGCGG
>DASYBY010000166.1:0-4319 GCA_036500525.1 Baekduia sp.
GCGTCCAACGCGGGCGGCCTGGAAGCGGCGCAGGCCGCCGCGCGCACGCAGGTCCC
This sequence comes from Baekduia sp., assembly GCA_036500525.1. Classification (GTDB taxonomy): domain Bacteria; phylum Actinomycetota; class Thermoleophilia; order Solirubrobacterales; family Solirubrobacteraceae; genus Baekduia. The sequence continues at coordinate 57 of DASYBY010000166.1, forward strand.
CGCCGGGCGCCTGGGCACGCCCGAGGAGATCGCCGCCGCGGCGGCCTTCCTCCTCTCGGCCCGCGCGAGCTACGTCACCGGCCAGGCGCTGCTGGTCGACGGTGGGCTCACGCGCTCCTGGTGAGCGCCCGTCACCGGATGACCGTGATCTCGGGATGGGTCGCGAGCACGGTCTGCGTGAAGATGTAGTTGAACGACGCCACGAGCATCAGCGTCATCACCACCGTCTGGTTGACCGCCCGGCCGACGCCCTCGGCGCCGCCCGACGCCGTCATGCCCTTGTAACAGCACACGATCGCGGTGATCGCGCCGAAGAGCGTGCACTTCAGCAGCGACGCCCAGATCTCGGTCGTCGAGGCGTTGCTGAAGAACGTGACCAGGAACGGTCCGATCGGCGCGCCGTGGGTGAGCGTCGCGATCACGCCGCCGCAGAGGCCGAAGAAGATCGCGAAGACGTCGAACAGCGCGGTGACGATCATCAGCGCGAGGAAGCGCGGGACGACGAGGTTCTTGACCGGGTCGACGCCGAGGACCTGGAGCGCGTCGAGCTCCTCGCGGATCTTGCGCGCCCCGAGGTCGGCGGTGATCGCGGTCCCGGCGACGCCGGACACGATGATCGAGCAGACCAGCGGCGAGAACTCGCGGACGACGGCCACGACGTAGATCGCGCCGAGGCGGTCCAGCCCGCCGATGATCTGCAGGAAGTTCGCGCCCTGCACGCCCGGCACGGCGTAGGAGATCGTCAGCGCGGTGATCGCCAGCGGCAGCCAGCAGAGGCGCAGCGCGAAGAGGAACTGGTTGACGAACTCGCCGCCGTAGGGGTGCGGCGTGCGCACGGCCGAGACGATGGTCTTGCCGGTCAGGACGATCATGTCGCCGGCCTCGTCGAGGACGCCGCCGGCGGCGGCGATCCGTTGCGTGAGGAGCGAGCGGGCGACCATGGCGGCGGCGAGAGTACCAGTGTGCTGGTACACCAGGCAACTTTGCGGTGGCCGGTACGCTGGTCGCTGATGCCGGGGGCCTGGGTCGCTGAGATGGGGATCGTGCTCGAGCCGGGCGGAGACGTCCCGCTCGGCGTGCAGCTCGACTGGGCGCTGCGCGCCGCCGTCGCCTCCGGCCGCCTCCGTCCGGGCGAGCGCCTGCCGGGCCTGCGCGACGTCGCCGCGGAGCTGGGCGTCAACCACAACACCGTCCGCGCCGCCGTCGCCAAGCTGGAGGCCGATGGCGTGCTGGAGACGCGCCACGGAGCGGGCACGTTCGTAGCCGCCGGCGCCACCGTCGACGCGCGCCGCGCCGAGCTGCTCGACGAGGTCGTCCACGCCGCGCACGCCGCCGGGCTCGCCCCGCGCGAGCTGGCCGCGGCGCTGTACGTGACGGCCGTGGCACCCGCGTCCGGACCCGACGACGGTGGCGCCCGCGAGCGCCGCACGCTGCGCGGCGAGATCGCCATGCTGGAGCGGCTCGTCTGCACGCTGGAGGCCCAGCTCCCCGCGCCGCCGGCCCGCGCGCCGGCCGCGGACCGCCTGCCCCGCGGCGCCCGCCTGCTCGACGCCGAGCAGCTCCGCGAGCAGCGCGACGCCATCGTGCGCCGCCTCGTCAGCGTGCAACAGGCGCTCGACGCCGCCGAGCCCGCGACCGAGACCGACACCGCGCCGGCGCCCGCACGCGCCAAGGCGCCCCGCCGCCACCGTACCCCGCGCCCCGGCATCTCACCCGCCTAGCCGCGCGTCCCCATTCGTCCGCTCCCACCGCCGCCGCGACTGAGATCGCGCCCGACGGTGCACAGGGAGACCATGGACCTGTCGCGCCTCGCCCGGATCGCGGCTGCCGCCTTCGCCTTCGCCCTCGTCGCCACGCCCGCCGCCCGCGCGGCCGAGACCGGCCTGAACCTGTCGGGCCCGTACGAGGAGGGCCGGCCGGCCAGCTCGTTCGTCGACCACAGCGGCGCGCAGTGGTCGCGCAACTTCATCAGCTGGAGCGAGCTGGAGCCCGCGCGGGGCCAGTACGACACCGGCGTGCTCGACGCGCTGGCGGCCAGCACCGCGACGCTGCGCTCGCACGGCCTCAAGCCGACCTTCACCGTCGTCCTCGCCCCCTCGTGGGCCAGCGGCAGCGCCGACCCGCACGCGCCGCCCACCGACCCTGCCGACTACGCCGCGTTCCTCAGCCACCTCGCGAGCTACCCGGGGATCAAGGGCAGCGTCGTCGCCTACGAGCTGTGGAACGAGGAGGACTCGCCGATCTGGTGGACCGGCGCGCCCGACGCCGCCGCCTACACCCGGCTGCTGCAGGCCGCCTACCCGGCCGTGAAGGCGGCCGACCCGTCCGCCACGGTCCTCGTCGGCGGGCTGACGGGCAACGACTACCCCTTCCTGGAGCAGATCTACGCCGCGGGCGGCCAGGGCTCGTTCGACGGCGTCGCGGTCCACACCGACACGGCCTGCAACCTCGTCGCGCCCGACAGCTACTACCGCGACCTGACCGGGCGCGTCAGCCAGTTCTCCTTCACCGGCTACCGGGAGGTGCACCAGACGATGGTCGCCCACGGCGACGGCGCCAAGGACATCTACATGACCGAGTTGGGGTGGTCGACCTCGACCAAGACCTGCGACCAGGGCATGTGGAAGGGCAGGAAGGCCGGCGGCGTCAGCGAGGCCGCCCAGGCGACCTACCTCGCCCAGGCCTACGCCTGCCTGGCCGCCGACCCCTACGTGAAGATGGCCGCCTGGTTCAACACCGACGACACGTCGGTCGCCAACTCCCCGAACACCCGGTTCGGCCTCCTGCGCCCCAGCGGCTCCCCGAAGCCGGCGGCCAAGGCCTTCAAGAAGGTCGCCACCAAGGCGCCCAAGGCGGCACGCTGCGGCGGCTACGTCGATCTCGCCGCGCCCACGATCGCGGTGGCCTCGCCGCGCCAGGGCCAGCAGTTCACCGCCGACCTGCCGATCTCGGTGCGCGGTGCCGACAACCAGCACCTGGGGCGGATCGCGCTGTTCTGCGACGGGATCAAGATCCGCAACTTCATGGCGGGGTCCAAGCCGCGCGTGCGCGGGTCGCTGGACTGGCAGGGCGCGAAGAAGCTCGCGCTCGGCCCGCACGTCGTCACGGCGGTGGCGATCGACGCGGCGATGAACCAGACCGTGGCCACCATGAACGTGGTGAAGGTCCTGCCGGGCCAGCTGGCGCCGGTGGCGACCACGACGCGGATGGTGCGCGGGCGCGTGGCGCACGGCATCACGCCGGTGACCGTCCGCGTCATCCCCGCCAGCCGCTCGATCTCGCTCACCGGCAAGGTCACCGTGCTCTACAGCAAGCACGTCGGCGGGCGCTGGAAGGTCGCCCACAAGTACACCAAGCCAGCCAAGGCGCCCTTCACGCTGCGCATCGCGCTGGAGCCCGGCACCTGGCGCGCCCAGGCCGTCTACCACGCCAGCGCCCCGTTCCGCGCCTCCCACTCCCCGGCGCAGGCGGTCCGCGGCTGAGCCGCTTGTATAACTCGTGGCATGCGCATTGCCCTCGGCGAGCGCGCGTCCGGAGTCTCGGCCCGCGACCAGGTGTACCTCGCCCTGCGCGAGTCGATCGTCAGCGCCGAGCTGCAGCCCGGCCGCCGGCTGTCGGAGAACGAGCTGGCCGAGCGCCTCGGCGTCAGCCGCACGCCGGTCCGTGAGGCGCTGGTGCGCCTGCGCGACGAGCGGCTGGTCGCGATCGTGCCCCAGCTCGGGACGTTCGTCACGCTGATCAGCGACGACGGCGTGGCCGACGCCGCGTTCGTCCGCGAGGCCCTGGAGTGCGCCGCGATCCGGCTCACCACCCAGCACGCCAGCGACGAGGACCTCGCCGAGCTGCAGGTCAACCTCCTCGCCCAGGACCGCGCGCAGGCCGACGGCGACGCCGACGCGTTCGACCGCCTCGACGACGCGCTGCACCGCCGGCTCTGCGAGCTGTCGGGCCGCGAGATCGCCTGGCACCTGAGCCGCCGCGCCAACGGCCACCTCGACCGCGTCCGCCGCCTGAGCCTGCCCGAGCCCGGCTTCCTCGGCGAGATGGTCGCCGAGCACCGCCAGGTCGTCGCCGCGGTCGCCGATCGCGATCCCGACGACGCCGAGGCCACGCTGCGCCACCACCTGCGCATGGTGCTGTCGAGCCTGCCGCACATCCGCGAGGTGCACCCCGACTTCTTCGAGGAGGAGGAGAGCGTCTAACGTGTCGCGCCCCATGCCGACAGAGCCCCTCGCCGCCGTCCCGTCCGCCCCCGAGCCCGCC
>DASYBY010000167.1:0-4065 GCA_036500525.1 Baekduia sp.
GCGATCCACGCCGCCAGCAGCGGCCTCCTCGCCGTCGTGCTCTCGCTGATCTGGGCGATGACCGACAGCCCGACCTTCTGGCCCAAGTGGGCGCTGATCGTCCTCGGCGTCTCGGTCACCGTCCACGCGCTGATCGCCTACGCCGACCGCCTCCCGGGCCGCCGCCGCGAGGCCCAGCTGGCCGAGCGCGTCGGCGAGCTGACCCGCACGCGCCAGGGCGCCCTCGACGTCCAGGCCGCCGAGCTGCGCCGCATCGAGCGCGACCTGCACGACGGCGCGCAGGCGCGGCTCGTCGCGCTCAGCCTCCTGCTCGGCCGCACCGAGGAGCGCCTGCGCGACCGGCCCGAGGAGGCCGAGATGGTCCGCCGCGCGCGGACGGAGGCCAGCGCGGCGATCGGCGAGCTGCGCGACCTGGCCCGCGGCATCGCGCCACCGGTCCTGGCCGACCGCGGGCTGGCCGCGGCGGTCGAGTCGCTCGGGCGCCGCGCGGCGACGCCGGTGACCGTCGAGGCCTCCGAGCTGCGCACTCGCCCGCTGCCCGTCGTGGAGACCGCGGCGTACTTCGTCGTGGCCGAGTCGCTGACCAACGTGGCCAAGCACGCGGCGGGCGCGGCGGCACACGTCCACCTCTTCCAGGAGCATGGACGCCTCGTGATCGAAATCGCCGACCAGGGCCCCGGCGGGGCCGACCCCGACGGTGGGGGCCTGACCGGCCTGCGGCACCGCGTCGAAGCGCTCGACGGCGAGCTGACCGTGTTCAGCGCGGCGGCGACCGGCACCACGATCCGGGCGGAGCTTCCGTGCGGGCCGTGATCGTGGAGGACCTCGCGCTGCTGCGCGAGGGGATCGTCGCGCTGCTGCGCGAGCACGACGTCGACGTCGTCGCCCAGGCCGAGGACGCCGCGGGCCTGCTGCGGATCGTCGCCGGCCACAAGCCCGACCTCGCGGTGGTCGACGTCCGCCTGCCGCCGACCTTCACCGACGAGGGGCTGCGCGCGGCGATCGAGGCACGGCGGCGCCAGCCCGGCCTCGGCGTCCTGATCTTGTCGCAGTACGTCGAGCCGGTCTACACGGCCGAGCTGCTGGAGTCGGGCGAGGGCGGCGTCGGCTACCTGCTCAAGGAGCGCGTGGGGGAGGTGCGCGCGTTCATGGACGCCGTGGACCGCGTCGCCAACGGCGGCACCGCGCTGGACCGCGAGGTCGTCTCCGAGCTGGTGCGCGTCCGCAACCAGGGCGACGGCGGCGACGCGCTCGCCGCGCTCACGCCCCGCGAGCGCGAGGTCCTCGAGCTGATGGCCGAGGGCCGCACCAACGCGGCGATCGCCCGCCACCTCGTCGTCACGCCGGGCGCGATCGAGAAGCACGTGACCAACATCTTCGGCAAGCTCGACCTCGCGGCGACCGACGACGACCACCGCCGCGTGCTCGCCGTGCTGACGTTCCTGCGGGCGTCGTAGGCGTTGTTCTAGTCGTCGGTGCGCGCGCGGCGCCACGCGGTGCCGACCACCGGCCCCGGCGACTGCCAGCCGCGTGCGAGCGCGAGCATCCGCACCACGAACACCACGCCCAGGCAGGCGACCGAGGCCACGACGTCCGAGGCGCCGAGCTTCTCGAGCACGACGAACGTCGCCGCGCCGAGGATCGCCACCAGCGCGTAGGGCGTGCTGCGCTGCACGAGGTGGACCGGCTGCTGGGCGAGCAGGTCGCGCAGCACCGCGCCGCCGACGCCGGTCATCGTCCCCAGCAGGATCGTCGCGCCCGCCGTCAGGCCCGCGTCCTGCGTCTTGAGCGCGCCGACGACCACGAACAGCCCGACCACCGCGGCGTCCAGCGCCTCGACGCTGCGGCCCGCGCGCCCGATCGTCTCGGCCAGCAGCATCCCGGCCAGGCCGGCGACCAGGGCGGTCACGAGGTAGCGGTCGTCCTGCAGCGCGGCCGGGACCTGGCCGAGCAGCACGTCGCGCACGATCCCGCCGCCGAGGCCGACGACGATCGCGAAGACCACGACGCCGAGCACGTCGAAGTCGTTGCGCTCGTCGCGGGCCAGCGTGGCGAAGCCGCCGCCCTGCATCCCGCCCACCGCGACGGCGGCGAGGTCGATCCACAGCGGCACGTGGGCGGCGTGGGAGGTCACGGGCAGGCAGCATGGCGCACCGGCGCGGACGGGACCGTCGAGGATGCGTCCGCGCGGCTGTCATCCTGTCGTGACATGAGCAACCTGTCCCGCCGTTCCGGCTCCGGCCTCTCCCGCAGCGCCCGGGAGCGCCGTGCCTTCCAGCTCGCGATGGTGGGCGGCACCGCGTCCGTCGTCGCGGTCGTCGCGTTCTTCCTCGCGGTGTTCGGCGCGATCGGCTGGACGCTGTTCGTCCTCGCCGTCATCGTCGCCGCGCTCTCCGGCGTGATGTTCCGCCGGCAGGTCGGGAAGTAGGCGCGGGCGGCAGCGTGCGCACGGCGCGCACGGAGACGATCGCCACGACCCCGGCCAGGCTGAGCCCGAAGGCCAGCCACAGCGCGTCCGCGTAGCCGAGGCCCGCGGCGATCGGGCCCCAGACGGCAAGGCCGACCGGCGCGAGCGCCATCGTCCCGAGCCAGTCGTAGGCGCTGGCCCGCGAGAGGACCGCGGGCTCGACGTGGCGCTGCAGCGTCGACTCCCACAGCGTGATCGACAGCATCAGCCCGAGCTCCGAGACGACCGCGCCGAGCGCCACGACGACCACGGGCGCCCCGGCCGCCAGCAGCGCGCCGGTCACCAGGACGAGCCCGCACGCGAGCGCGGCCACCAGCAGCGGGCGGCGCGGCGCGATCCGCAGCGCCATCACGCCGCCGATGACGCCACCGACGCCCGACGCGCCGACGATCGCGCCCCACGCGGTCGCACCGCCGAGGTCGCGCTCGACGATCAGCGGCCCGATGACCTGCAGCGCGCCGTAGGTCAGGTTAAGGAAGGCGAAGAAGGCGACGAACGCCCAGAGCCAGGTGCGCGAGCGGAAGGCGTCCCAGCCCTCGCGCAAGTCCATCAGGAACGAGGCGGCGCGATCGCGGACGACCGGCGCGGCGCCCGCGCCCATCCGGCTCACCAGCGCGGCGCTGACGGCGAACGTCGCGGCGTCGACCGCCAGTGCCCAGCCGGCGCCCGCCGTGGCGACCAGGGCCGCCGCGAGCACGGGGCCGGCGATCCGGCCGCCGGAGGCCGAGACCGATCGAAGCACGTTGGCCTGCTGCACGCCGGCCGGGCTGACGACGCTCACCAGGAAGCCGGTCGAGGCCGGGTTGAAGAAGCCGCTCGCCACGGCGGTCAGCGCCGAGAGCGCCGCGACCGCCGCGACGCTCGTGGTCCCGAGGATCAGCACCGCCGCCAGCACGCCCTGGCTCAGCAGCCGCGCGAGGTCGGCGGCGATCAGCACCGTGCGCCGCGCGACGCGGTCGGCCACCACGCCGCCCGCCGGCAGGCCGGCCACCAGCGCGGCGGAGCGGACCGCGAAGACGAGCCCGACGTCGGAGGCCGAGCCGCCGATCCCGATGACCGCGAAGGCCAGCGCGACGCTGACCATCTGGTCGCCCAGCAGCGAGACGAGCTGCGCGCCGAACAGCAGCCGGTACTCGCGCTCGCGCAGGACCGACAGGCTGGGCGGGAGGGACGGCACGGGTCGCCGCGGGGGCTGCCCGGATCAGGACCCGGCGCTCAGCGCCTTGCGCTCGAGGTCGCTGAGTGGGCGCGAGCCACGGGCCTTCGGGTCCCACGCGACGAGGACCGAGGTCCCGCTGGCGGCGAGCGTGCCGTCGGGCAGCGTGATCTCCTGGCCGACGGTGATGCTCGACCGGCCGACGCGCTGCACGAACGTGCGCAGGTCGATGAACACGTCGCTGCGGCGCACCTCGTGGCGGTAGTCGAGCTCGACGCGCACGAGGACGAACGGGAAGTGGCCGCCCTCCAGCGAGGTCAGCAGCGCTCCGCGGCCCTCTTCGAGCAGCTCGTGGTAGACGGCCTGGTTGAGGTGGCCGAGCATGTCCATGTCGCGCCAGCGCAGCGTGATGCGGATCGAACTCTCGGCCCCGGTCTCCGTC
>DASYBY010000168.1:0-2049 GCA_036500525.1 Baekduia sp.
CGAAGCTCGCCGCGGTGTTGCCGGGCGCGATGTGGTCGGCGCCCTTGTGGCCGATGCGGCGCACGGCGGGTCGCTGGGTCGGTCTGGTCACGTCTGACATCCGGGGCACCAGTATGTCGTCCGGTTGTCGTCGCCCTGCCCACGGCCGGCGATCCGCTCGCCGCAGCGCGGGCAGCGTCGCCCCGCCTTCGCGTAGATCTTGCGGTGGCGGGCCTGGTTGCCGTCGCGCGCCGACTGCTGCATCAGCGGGCGCGCGAGCGCGACGATCCGCCGCACCTCGTCGTCGCCGACCTCGCCGACCGGCCGCCACGGATCGACCTCCGCCAGCCAGCACGCCTCGGCCTTCCACAGGTTCCCGATGCCGGCGATCGTGCGCTGGTCCAGGAGCGCGTCGCCGATGCCGCGCGTCGGGTCGTCCTCGCGCAGGCGGCGCAGGACGACGTCCTCGCGGAACTCCTCGGCGACGATGTCGGGGCCGAGCGCGGCGAGGCGCAGGTCGAAGCGCCGGCGCGTCTCGGTGAGCAGCTCCAGCACGGGGCCGTCGAACTGCACGACGTCCTGGCCTTGGGCGCGCAGGACGAGCCATGCACGGCGCGGCGCGCGGGCCCAGCGAGCGCCCTCGGGGTGCACGCGCCACGCGCCGGTCATGCGCAGGTGCGAGTGGATCGTGAGGTCGCCGGCGAAGCGCAGGAACAGGTGCTTGCCGTGCGCCTCGACGGACTCCACGGCGCGGCCGGCGAGCCGCTGCGGCCAGCGGTCGTGGCCGAAGCGCGGGTGCGGCGTGCGGATCTCGTCGGGCACCTGACCGAGCAGGACCGGGCGGATCCGGTTGGCCGCGTAGTGGATGGTGTCGCCTTCGGGCATCGGCCTGTCCGAGGGTACGGTGGACCTCGTGTACCGCGATCTCGCTGCCCTGGTGGGCGCCGACCACGTCGAGCGCGACGTGGCGATCACCGACGCCAGCGGCTTGTCGGGCCGCGCGCCCGTGCTGGTGCATCCGGCCGACGCGGCGGAGACCGCCGCCGTGGTGGCCTGGTGCTACGCCCACGACGTCGCGATGGTGCCAGTCGGTGGGCGCAGCGGCTACAGCGGCGGGATCGTGCCGGTCGACGGCGCCGGGGCCGCGGGGCCGTCGGACAGCGTCGGGATCGCGCTGGATCGCCTCGACCGGATCCGCAGCTTCGACCCCTTGTTGTGGCGCATGGAGGCCGAGGCCGGCGTCATCACGGCGACGATCGCGCGCCGCGCCCGCGAGAACGGCCTGCTGTTCCCGCCCGACCCGGGCGCCGCGGAGCAGTCGCAGCTCGGCGGCAACCTGGCGACCAACGCGGGCGGGCCGCACGCCTTCAAGTACGGGGTGACCGGCCGGTGGGTGACCGGCGTGGAGGTCGTGCTCGCGCCCGGCGAGCTGGTGACCTTCGGCGGGCCGGTGCGCAAGGACGTCGCGGGCTACGACCTGCGCTCGCTGCTGATCGGCAGCGAGGGGACGCTCGGGATCCTGACCGCGGCGTGGCTGCGCTTCGTGCCGGCGCCGGGGGCGGCGCTGCCCGTCGCGGCGGCGTATCCGACGATCGCGGCCGGCGTCGAGGCGATCGAGGCCGTGCTGGGCTCCGGCGTGGTCCCCGCCGCCGTCGAGTACCTCGACGGCCGCTGCATCGCGGCCGCGCCGCCGCCGTTCATGGACGCGGGCGGCGCCGCGCTGTTGGTCGTGTGCGAGGCGGAGTCCGAGGAGGACCGCGACGCGCTGGTCGAGGCGCTCGGCGACGGCGCGGTCGCGCCGCCCGCGGGCGTCGTGTGGCGCTGGCGCGAGGGCGTGTCGCTCGCGGTGCGCGCCGCGCGTGGCGAGAAGCTCTCGGAGGACATCGCGGTGCCGGTGGACCGGCTGGCCGAGGCGATCGAGGGCACGATCGCGATCGGCGCCCGCCACGGCCTGGAGGGCTGCTCCTGGGGGCACGCGGGCGACGGCAACCTGCACTCCTCGTTCCTGCTCGACCCGGGCGACGCCGAGATGCGCTCGCGCGCCGACGCCGCGGCGCGCGACCTGTTCGC
>DASYBY010000169.1:0-45402 GCA_036500525.1 Baekduia sp.
CGGTGGAGGCGCGGCGCACCATGCCGTGGACCTCGTACCCCTTCTCGAGCAGCAGCTCGGCGAGGTACGAGCCGTCCTGGCCGGTGATTCCGGTGATGAGCGCAGACTTGGGCATCGCGGCGCAGCGTAACGAGGCGGCCCGCTAGCGTGACCGCCGATGCCGTCCGTGCCGGGGCATGTCGCGATCAACGCCGTGTTCCTCGAGCCGCCGATGGGCGGGGTCGAGACGTACCTGCGCGAGCTGTGCCGCTGCCTGCTGGCGCGTCCGGACGCGCCGCGGCTGACCGTCTTCCTCAACCCCGCGGGCCACGCCGCGCTGGCGACCGAGCCGTGGGCGGGCGAGGCGGAGCTGGTCCGCTGCCCCGTGGTCGGACGCTCCGGGGTGCGCGCGGTGGGCGAGCTGACCGCGCTCGGCGTGCTGGCCGACCGCCGGCGCGCGGACGTCGTGCACTCGGTGGCCATGACCGGTCCGCTGGTCTCCAGGGCCGCGCGCGTGGTGACCGTGCCCGACACGATCTGGATCACCCATCCCGAGGACACGCTCACCCACCGGCTGTGGCGGCGGATCGTCCCGCTCGTCGCGGGGCGCGCCGATCGCGTGGTCGCGATCTCGCACGCCGCGGGCGAGGACCTGCGCCGCGACCTGCACGTGCCGGCGGCCAAGCTCGACGTCGTGCCGCTGGGGTTCGGCAGCCGCGCGCTCGTCGCGCCGACACCCGAGGCCGAGCTGCGCGCGCGGCTGGGGCTCGGCCCCGGGCCGATCGTCCTCAACGTGGGGCAGAAGAAGCCGCATCGCAACCTGGAGCGGCTGATCTCCGCGATGGTCGCGGTGCGCGCCGCCGTGCCCGGCGCCCAGCTGGTGCTGCCCGGGCCGCCCAACGACACGGCCGAGGCGGCGCTGCGTGCGCAGGCCGCGAGCGAGGGGCTCGCGGACGCCGTGACGATCCCCGGCTTCCTGGACGCCGCCGACCTGGAGGGGCTCTACGCCGCCGCGGGCGCGTTCGTCCTGCCGTCGCTGGTCGAGGGCTTCGGCCTGCCGGTGCTGGAGGCGATGGCCCGCGGGCTGCCGGTCGCCTGCACGCGCGACTCGGCGCCGGGCGAGATCGCCGGCGACGCGGGCATGGTGCTCGATCCGTTGTCGGTGGACTCGATCGCCGCGGCGACCGTCGCGCTGCTGAGCGACGCTCCGCTGCACGCGCGCCTGGCGACCGCGGGGCGCGATCGCGCCGCCTCCTACACCTGGGAGCGCTGCGCCGACGAGACGCTCGCGGTGTACGCGCGGGCGCTGGCCTGAGCGGCCGGCGGCGATACTCCCCGCATGCCTCGCGTCCTCGTCGTCCGCGGCCACCAGGCCACCCCGTGGGAGCTGCGCCAGTGGGAGACGCTGTCCGCGCGGTTCGACGTGGGCTACCTGCGGACCGCGACCAACGGCTGGGACACCGGCTCGGTGACGCTGGAGGCCGTGCCCGTCCGCTCGCGGCGCGACCGGCTGCCGAAGGGGCGCCTGGGCGACGTCGCGGCGCTGGTCGCGGGCGACCGCTACGCCGACGGCGCCGACGAGGCCTACGCAGCCGCCGACGTCGTCCACGCCGAGGAGCTCTCCTACTGGTTCGCCGCCGACGCGGCGCGGGCCAAGGCGCGCCACGGCTTCAAGTTGGTGCAGACGGTCTGGGAGACGCTGCCGATGATGGAGACCTACCGCCGGCGGGCGACGGCGCGCTTCCGCGACGAGGTGCTCGCCGCCACCGACCTCTTCCTGCCGACGACCGACCGGGCGCGCATCGGGCTCCTGCTGGAGGGCGTGGCGGAGGAGAAGATCGTGGTCGCCGCGCCGGGGATCGACGTCGACCGGTTCGCGGCGGCGGTCGTGCCCCCTCCGGCCGAGCACGTCATCGTCGCCCCCGGCCGGCTCGTGTGGGAGAAGGGCCACCACGACGCGCTGCGGGCGCTCGCCCTCCTGCACCGCGGGATCGTCACGCTGCCCGGCGGCACCGTCGCCCGGCCGCGCCTGCGCATCGTCGGCTCCGGCCCCGAGGAGGGCCGGCTGCGCGCCTACGCGCAGGAGCTCGGCGTCGCCGACGCGGTGACGTTCGGCTCGGTCCCCTACGACGACATGCCCGCCGTCTTCGCCGCCGCCTCCGCGCTGCTGCTGGGCAGCCAGTCCTCGGCGATGGGGCTGCGCCACCCGCTCGACGTCCCGCGGACCTTCTGGGAGGAGCAGTTCGGCATGGTCTTCGTCGAGGCGATGGCGGCCGGGCTGGCGATCGTCGCGACGACCAACGGCGCGATCCCCGAGGTGCTCGACGGGCAGGGGACGCTCGTGCCCGGCGGCGACTACGTCGGCATGGCGCGCGCGCTGGCCGCCGGCCCGCTGTCGCGGCCGCCCGGCACCCGCGTGACCTACCCGGCGGAGCTCCTGCAGCGCTACTCCGTGGCCGCGGCGGCCGACCGGCTCGCGGCGGCGTACGACCGCGTGCTCGCGTAGCCGCCGGACCGCTGCCCCAGCCGCCCGCCCCCGGCGGACCCACCGCCCTAGGCTTGGACCCAGTGTCCCCCGGCGCCATCTCCGAGCCCGACGTCCCCGCCACCCCGGCGGGCGACCTCCTCGACACGGCGGAGGCGGGCCGGCGCGTCGTCCGTGGCGGCGCGCTGCGGGTCGGCGGGTTCGTCGGCGGGCTCGGCGCGTCGCTCGTCGGCGCCGCGCTGGTCACCCGGCACCTCGGCCCGGCCGACTACGGGCGCTACCAGACGGTCGTCGCCCTGGTGACGATCGTCCAGGCGGTCACCGACCTGGGGATGTCGACGCTCGGCCTGCGCGAGTACTCCCAGCGCACCGGCGAGGACCGCGAAGCGTTCATGCGCACGCTGCTGGGCATGCGCGTGGCGCTGACGAGCGTCGGCGTCATCCTTGCGATGAGCGTCGCCGCCGTCCTGGGCTACGACTCCAACATGGTGATCGGCGCCGGGCTGATGGGGATCGGCGTGGTGCTCGCGGTCATCGCCGGCACGCTCGCGATCCCGCTGTCGGCCGACATCCGCATGGGCGCGGTGACGGGGCTGGACGTGGGGCGCCAGGTGGCGCTGGCGGTGGTCTTCGTCGTGCTCGTCGCGGTGGGCTCGGGCGTGCTCGGCTTCCTCGGCGCGACGATCCCCGTGCACCTCGCGCTCGTGCTCGCGACCTTCGCCCTCGTGCGCGGCGCGATCCCGCTGCGTCCGACGTTCGACTGGCGCGCCTGGGTCGCGCTGATCCGGCCGACGATCGTCTTCGCGCTGGCGACCGCCGTCGGCAGCCTGTACGTGTACACGGCGCTGGTGATCACCTCGCTGGTCTCCACCGCCGAGGAGACCGGCCTGTTCTCGGCGTCGTTCCGCGTCTACGGGATCGCCGCCGCGGTGCCCGGGGTGCTGGTGACGACGGCGTTCCCGCTGCTCTCGCGCGCGGCGCGCGACGACCGCGTGCGGCTGCGCTACGCGACGCAGCGGCTGTTCGAGGGGACCGCGGTCCTCGGCGGCGCGGCGGTCATCGCGTGCGTGCTCGGCGCCGGGCCGATCATCGCGGTCGTCGCGGGCCCGGAGTTCGCCGGCGCGGCCGACGTGCTGCGCGTCCAGGGCGTCGCGCTCGGGCTGACGTTCGTCATCTCCACCTGGGGCTTCACGCTGCTGGCGATGCACCGCCACCGGGAGATGGTCGGGGTCAACGGCATCGCCTTGGTCGTCAGCGCCGTCACCGTGCTGATCCTCGCCCACCACCACGGCGCGGTGGGCGCGGCCGTCGGGACGCTGCTGGGCGAGGCGTGGCTGGCCGTCGGCTACCTGTGGGGGATCTCGCGCGGCGACCCGCTCATGCGGCCCGGGACGCGCCGGGTGCGCCGCGTCGTCCCCGGCCTGGCGCTCGGCCTCGCGGCGGGGCTCCTGCCCCTGCCTGCGGTGATCACGACGCTGCTCGGCCTCGCCGTCTACGGCGTCGCGCTGCTGCTGCTCGGCGCGCTGCCCGACGAGGTGCGCGAGCATCTCCCGGCGCCGCTGCGCCGCGTCGGCCTCACGGTCGACGACAACTGAGCATCGTTCAGCGGCGCACGCCCCAGAGGATGCCGGCGCCCGCGAACTCCGTGACGGTGCGCTCGGCGACGTAGCCCGCCCGCTCCAGCAGCGTCTCGGCCGACACCTCGGGCGTCGCGCCCGCCGGGGCGTTCATGGGGTGGTGCTCGAGCATGATCACCGGGGCGAGCGCGGCGCTGAAGCGCGGGTCGGCGAGGATCGGCCACTCGCCGCCCTCGATGTCGAGCTTGAGCACGTCGACGCCGTCGGTGAGCGCGAAGAGGTCGCGCGCCGGCACGGTCACGCTGTCGGAGGCGGGCTCGCCGCCGTCGAGCACGCGTCCGTTGGTGAACGCGCCGCCGCCGAAGGTGACCTCGCCGTCGGCCGTGGTGGCGGCCGCGGGGACCACCTCGTAGGTGCCCGCGGGCAGCGCCAGCGCGAGGTTGCGCTCCAGCAGCGCGATGTTGCGCGGCAGCGGCTCGACCGCGATCGCCCGGCAGCCCGGCCAGCGGCGCGAGGCCCAGATGCTGAACATGCCGATGTTGGCGCCGGCGTCGAGCACGACCGGCGGGCGGCCGAGCGCGCGCACGGCGGCCTCGGCGGCGGCCGACGGCTCGTAGACCTGCTGGACGAACGCCTGGTCCATCGTCCCGGCGTCGGTGGTGCCGTGCTCGATGTGGATCGGCGCGCCGTTGGCGCGGACGACGTAGTCGCGGGCGCCGCGGGAGCGGGCCTCGCCGGCGAAGAACGGCAGCGACGGCCGGACGGCGCGGGAGCGCAGGCCCGCGGCGACGTACGGCTCCAGGCGCGGATGGGCGCCGACGCGGCGCAGCACGGAGAGCATGCCCGCGACCTTAGAGCTTCGCCGGGGCGGCTACGCTGCGCGGCCGATGCGCGTCGGCCTCAATCTGATGTTCCTGGGCGAGCGGGCCGGCGGCATCGGCCGGCTGGTCACCGAGCTGCTGAGCGCGCTCGCGCTCCGCGACGACGTGGAGGTGGTCGCGTTCGTCTGCGCCGACGCGCCCGCGGAGATCTTCGCCGTGCCCGGCGCGCAGCGCGTGCGCTACGTGAAGGTTCCGGTGCACCGGCCCGGCTCGCCGCCGCACCTGCTCGCGCACCTCGGGCTCGTGCCCGCGCTGGCGCTGGCGCTGCGGTGCGACGTCCTGCACTCGCCGGGCAACGCCGGTCCCGTGCGCATCCCCGGCCTGCCGTGCGCGATCTCGCTGCACGACGTGATCTGGCGCCGCGCGGGCGAGGACTGGGGCGACCCGGCGGCGCGCGCGGCGATGGAGCGCTACTCGGTGCCGATGGTCCGTCACGCCGACCGCGTGCTGACCGGCAGCGCGCACGCGGCCGACGACGTGGCGGCCGAGATCGGCATCCCCCGCGACCGGATCGACGTGGTGTCCAACGGCGTGCGCGTCGACCTCGACGCGCCCGCCACGCCCGAGGCGGAGCTGCGCGCGCGGCTGGAGCTCGGCGGCGCGCCGGTGCTGCTGTGCGTCGCGCAGAAGCGCCCGTACAAGAACCAGGAGTCGCTGGTGCGCGCGCTGGCCGCGCGGCCCGCGGGCGACGCGCTGCTCGTGCTGCCCGGGGCGCCGACCGCCTACGAGGAGCAGCTGCGCGCGCTGGCCGCCGAGCTGGGCGTGGCCGGGCGCGTGCGCTTCGTCGACTGGGTCTCCGACGCCGATCTCGAAGCGCTCTACCGCCTCGCGACGGCCGTCCTGCTGCCCTCGCGCCTGGAGGGCTTCGGCCTGCCGGTGCTGGAGGCCATGGCGCGCGGCGTCCCGGTGGTGTGCTCCTCGACCACGTCGCTGGGCGAGGTCGCCGGCGACGCGGCGCTCCTGGTCGACCCCGACGACCAGCCCGGGATCGACGCCGCGGTGGCGCGCGTGCTCGACGACGCACCGCTCCGCCACCAGCTGTCGGCCGCCGGGCGCACCCGCGCCGCGGCGTTCACCTGGGAGGCGGTCGGCGGCGCCACCGTGGAGGCCTACCGGCGGACGGTCGCGGCGCGCCGGGCGCGGCGCCGCTGAGCTGGGCTACGCCGCCACGTCCGCGCGCCGATAGAGCAGGTCCAGCGGCGACAGCCGGTCGTGCAACACGTAGCGGTCGCCGAGGATCGCGTCGATCGGCGGGCGGTCGTCGGCCTCGTCGTGGACCTCGACGAGGATCCAGCGCGGGGCGTGGCGGGTGAGGTCGAGGCCGGCGAGGACGCTCGGCTCGAAGCCCTCGACGTCGAGGGAGAGCAGGTCGACCTCGGGGGCGTCGATCTCGTCGAGGATCGACGACAGCGCGCGGGCGGGGACGTCGGCCTCGTACGGGTCGCGCCAGCCCTGGATCGTTCCCATGCGCGTCCGCGACGCGTCCTCGTGGACGTCGGCGACCGTCGACATGAGGTCGGCGAAGCGCATGCGTACGGTGCCGCCGTCCTGGGCGGTGGGGACGAGCGCGGCGCGCACGACCGTCGCGTCCGGACGCTCCTGCCGGCAGAGCGTGGCGAGCTCCTCCATCGGCTCGACCAGGAGGCCGTTCCACCCGCGGAAGCGCTCCAACCAGTAGGTGTTGGACTGGGTGTAGCCGTCGTTGCCGCCGGCCTCGACGAAGAACCCGCCGTCGCGGTCGATGATGGCGTCGAGCTTGCGGTCCATGTCGTGCAGCGCGGGGTGCACGAGCGGCGAGTCGGCGCCGGCGGCGTGGCGGGTGCGGCGGGCGCGCTCGATGCGCCACTGCAGCACGTGCTCGCGCTGTCCGGTGACGCGCAGGAGGGTGGTCGCCGCCCGGGCGAGCGCGATCTCGGCGCGCAGTCTCGGCGGGAGCGGGGGCTCGGCGGACATCGCCGCGCAGGGTACTGTCCGAGCCCGCTCAGGAGCCCTCGGGCAGCCGCCGCGCGAGATCGTAGTCGTAGACCCAGGCGTGCAGGTGGCCGAACGTCGCCTGCGCGACCGGCGCACCCCAGCGCACCGGCGGGGCCTGGACGACGGTCCCGACGCCGAGGGCGACCTCGTCGACGACGTAGAGCGTCCGCATCGGCCTGCGCTGCGGCGTGTACCACGCGTCGAGGCGATGGACCGTGGGCGGGCAGCGGCCGTCGCTGTGGGCGCCGCACATGATCACGGGGTAGAGCCGCAGCCCGAAGTCCGTCTGCGCGGTGATCGTCGCCGACTCCCAGTAGCCGGCGTAGCCGTGGTCGACGTGCTGCGCTGCGGCGAAGCGCTCCAGCGCACCGACCTCGGCGCCCTGCGGGAACTCGCTGGTCGGGGTCGTGTAGTCACCGCGGGCGAGCTGCACGCAGCCCAGCACCGCGGCGACCGACGCCAGCGCCGCCAGCGCGAGGCGGGCCGTGGCCGGCGGGGCGAGGATCGCCCACAGCGTCAGCAGGGCCGGCCAGAGCGCGAGCGTGTACCGCGTCGCGTAGATGTCCAGCGGCGAGGCCGAGGCGATGAACGCGCCGCCGACGCCGGCGACGACCACCGCGCAGAAGACGAGCAGGAGCCGCGCCGCGGGCGGACGGTCGGCGGCGGTGACGAACGCCAGCGCCGGGGTGCGGCCGCGCAGGAGCAGGAGCGGGACGCCGATCATCACCACGAGCCCGGCCAGCTCGAGCACGGCCGTGAGGACCGTGACCGGCCCGCCGATGCGCCCGTGGCCGTACAGCGCCAGCGACTCCAGCAGCAGCCGGGTGTGCGGCGCGAGCTGCTCGGCGGTGGCGAGCGCGAGCGGGTTGCCGCTCGAGACGATCCCCGCGTGCGTGGCGTAGGCCGCGAGCCCGAGGCCCGCCGCGACGCCCGCGCAGCACGCCACGCCGCCGAGCAGCGCGACGTCGCGGCGCAGGAGCTTCAGGCGCTCGCCCACCGCGCACGCCACGAGGAACGCGGGGACGGGCCCGACCAGCAGCAGCGGGTCGCTCGTCGCGCCGGCGGCCAGCGTGACGGCCAGGGCCAGCGCCCAGGCCGCGCGCGCCGGGCGGCCCCGCGCCGCCAGGCCCGGCGCGGTCACCAGGAAGACGCTCAGCAGGACGCTGTGGGTCAGCGTGTGCGCGTGCGCGTTGGGGACGCCCACGAAGCCGAGCACGATCGGCGACGGCGCCGCCATCGCCAGCGCCACGCCGAGCGCCGCGCCGCCCGACACCGCTCGCCGCACCGTCCACCACGCCATCGCCACGGTCAGCGCGTAGAGCGCGAACGGTGCGACCTCCCAGGCCTGGCGGTGCGCGGGCAGCCAGCGGGTGAGGTGCAGCGCGTACAGCGGCTCCAGCCAGCGGTAGTCGCCGAGGACGACGCCCTCGTGGCCCCGCTCGCCCAGGAACTGCGCGAGGACGAGCGCGGACGCGTTGTCGCCGTTGGCGTACGACGCGCCGATGACGGCGCGCAGCCGGACCGCCAGGTACACGAGGAATGCCGCGACGGCGACCAGCGCGACGCGCTCGGCCAGCGCGGCACCGCGGGGCCATCGAGCGGGGATCTTCAACGATGAGGCGGTGGTCGTCGTCATCGCCGCGGGACCCTACCCGGCGCCCCCGGCTACTGTTCGCCGACCTTGCCGCCCCGTCTGACCGCCCCGCACGTCGGGCTCGACCTGCTCTACCTCGCGCCCGGTGACACCGGGGGCATGGAGACCTACGCCCGCGCGCTCGTGCCGCTGCTGCCCGACGCCTTCCCGGAGGCGCGGTTCACGGTGTTCGCGGGGCGCGAGCTGGCCGCGCAGTGGCGGGCGGCGCCGTGGGATGCGCGCATCGGGCTGGTCGGGCTGCCGGTGAGCTCCGCGACGCGGATCGTCCGGACGGCCGCGCAGATGACGCTGGTGGCCGGCGCGGCGCGGCACGCCGGGGTCGACCTGCTGCACTCGCTGGGCAACATCGCCCCGGTGGCCGGCATCCGGCGGCGCGTGCTGACCGTCCACGACGTGATCTTCCTGCGCCATCCCGAGACGACCAGCGCGCTGCTGACCGCCGGGATCCGGGCGCTGGCGCCCTCGGTCATGCGCCGCGCGACGCGCATCGTCTCGGTCTCGGAGGCGACGGCCGACGACCTGCACGAGCTGCTCGGCGTCGCGCGGTCCAAGGTCGACGTCGTGCCCTCCGGCCCGGGCGCGCCGGCCTCGGCCGCGCCGATGGAGGAGGCGCAGCTGCGTGCCTCGCTGGGGCTCGGCGAGGGCCCGCTCGTGCTGAGCGTCTCGGCCCGGCGCCCGCACAAGAACCTCACGCGGTTGATCGAGTCGATGGCGCGCGTGCCCGACGCGGCGCTGGTCCTGCCCGGCTACCCGAGCCCGTTCGATGACGAGCTCCGCGCGACCGCCGCGTCCGCCGGCATCGCCGATCGCGTGCATCTGTGCGGCTGGGTGAGCGGGGCCGAGCTGGAGGGGCTGTACCGCGCCGCGACCTGCATGGCGTTCCCCTCGCTGGCGGAGGGCTTCGGCCTGCCGATCCTGGAGGCCATGGCGCGCGGCCTGCCCGTGGCGTGCTCGGGGGTCAGCGCGCTGCCGGAGATCGCGGGCGACGCGGCGCTGCTGTTCGATCCGCGGTCGATCGAGGGGATCGCCGGCGCGATCCGAAGCCTCCTCCAGGATCCCGCGCTGTGCGCGCGGCTCGTGGAGCGCGGGCGCGTGCGGGCGGCGAGCTTCTCGTGGGAGCGCACGGCCCGCGAGACCGTCGCGTCCTACGAGCGCGCGCTGGCCTGAGCGAAGCGCGCCCCTCGGGCACGGTGGCCGGGAGGGCTCCCGACCGGTGTGCCCGAGACGCTGCCGGGTGGCCTAGTACGCATCAAAGTCTAGGAACTCCCAACGCGCGATCGCCGGAGCGGCTCCACCGGCCACCAGATCGCGGTAGATGAAGTTCAACGGCGAGGGTCGCAGGCGCTCCGGGAGCGGGACGCCGCGGAGGCTCAGCCGGGCGTTCACGCCGGCGTGCAGCGCGACCGGCGCGCGGTGCGCGACGCAGGCCGCGCGCACCAGCGCGCGGGTCACCGGGGACGGCACGTCGGCCGCCGCGAAGACGGCGAGCAGGACCGCGACGCGCGCCGGGCCGCGCCGGTCCAGCGTGCTGACGGCCATCACGCCGGGGCCGTGATGCAGGATGTAGGACTTGCCCGGCCGCGCCAGGCGCCAGGCCAGCCGCTCGCGCGTCCAGTGGGTCGTCAGCCCCGTGGCCGGCGGGGCGAGCACGCCGTCGAGGTCCTCGCGATCCAGCGCGCCCGGGGCGGTCGCCGCCATCGTGCGCACGCCGGAGCGCCCGCCCGGGACCGGCACGAGCACGGTGGCGGGCAGCGGCGTGACCAGCTCGAACTCCAGGCGGCGGACGAAGCCGGGCGTCGAGTTGGCGTTGGCCACGCCGACGACGACCTCGACGCCGCGCGACGCCGCCAGGGTGAAGGCGTCGTTGGCCAGCCGCGTGAACACGCCGCCGCCGCGGGCGCGCTCGTGGACGGCGGTGTTCAGCGACAGCGCGCCCGGCCGGTCGGCGCCGTCGGTCGAGAGCTCCACCGGCACGATCGCGTAGTGGCCCGCGCGCCCCTGCTCGTCGTCGAGGTTGATCTCGACGACGGGGCCGAAGGGCGAGTTGTCGTACAACCAGCGCAGGTAGGCGAGGTCGCCCGCGCCGGCGCCGGGGAACGTCTCCTCCAGCAGCGCCGACGTGGCCTCGATGCGATCGGCGCTCATGCGACCACCGGCAGCTTGGCGCGGTCCAGGCCCTGGACGATCGACCACAGCGACGGCCCCGCGCCGCCCGCGGCGTCGATGGCCTTCGTGATGCGCTGGAACGTCTGGCCACGGCGGGCGTGGAGGATCCGGGCGGTGACGTAGCCCGCGTACGGTGGCACGAAGAACGGCTCCTCGGCGTCGAAGTCATAGGGGTGGCAGTAGATCCAGGCGCAGCCGTCGCCCGCGCCGAGGCGGCGCGCGGCCTGCACCATCACGGGGCCCGGCATGTAGCGCAGGTAGACCCCGCCCAGCGGCGGGATCGAGGCGCGCCCGCGGCCGATGACCGGGCACGGCAGCTCGACCAGGCCGTTGCCCCAGGCGAACGGCTCGCGCGGCGCGCCGGGCCAGCCGTGCAGCGGGCTCGCGGCCGGCAGGACGCTGGAGGAGTAGGAGAACCCGGCGGCCAGCAGCTCGTCGCGGGCCCACGCGGTCTCGGGCGTCAGCGAGAAGATCGGGGCGCGGAAGCCGGGGACCTCGACGCCGGCCGCGTCCTGCAGCAGCGCGCGGCCGCGGGTGATCTCCTCCTGGAACTTCCCCGGGCCGATCTGGTCCAGCGAGACGTGGCGCAGCCCGTGCAGCCCGATCTCGTGCCCGGCGTCGGCGACGCGGCGCACGAGCTCCGGGTGGCTGGCCCCGATCTCGCCGACGATGTACACGGTGGCGGTGATCCCGCGCTCCGCCGCAAAGGCCAGGAAGCGGTCGCTCATGTCGACGAACCGCGCGGGCTGGTCGGCGGAGCGGCGGTTGTCCTCCAGGTCAAAGGTCAGCGTGATCGGCACCTCGTCTACGCTATCTGGACGTGCGGATCTGCCTCGTCTACGACTGCCTCTACCCGTGGACCGTGGGCGGAGCGGAGCGGTGGATGCGGGCGCTGGCGGAGGATCTCGCCGCCCGCGGGCACGACGTCACGTACCTGACGCGCCGCCAGTGGGACGACGGCGACGCGCCCGCGGTGCCGGGCGTCCGCGTGGTCGCCGTCTCGCCGCAGGCCGAGCTGTACGGCCCCGACGGCGCGCGCTACACCGGCCCGCCGGTGCGCTTCGGCCTCGGCGTCCTGCGCCACCTGCTGCGCCACGGCCACGAGTACGACGTGGTGCACACGAGCCTGTCGCCGTTCTTCAGCGTGCTGGCCGCCGGGGTCGCGCTGCGCCGCCGCCGCGCCCGGCGCCGGCGGGTCCCGCTGTTCGTCGACTGGTTCGAGGTCTGGACGCGCGCCTACTGCGTCGAGTACTACGGACGGCTCACCGGAGACATCGGCTGGTTCGTCCAGCACCTGTGCGCGCTGACCCCGCAGCACGCGTTCGTCTACAACCAGCTCCACAGCCGGCGGCTGGTCGCCGAGGGGCTGCGGGGCGACACGACGCTCGTCGGCGGCCTCTACACCGGCACGACCGTGCCGCACCCGACGCCGGCGCAGGACCCGCCGCTGGTGGTCTTCGCCGGTCGCCACATCCCCGAGAAGGGCGTGCTGGCGATCCCCGCGGCCATCGCCGAGGCGCGCCGCCGCGTCCCGGAGCTGCGCGCGCTGATCGTCGGCGACGGCGTGCAGCGCCCCGAGCTGCTGGCCGAGATCGAGCGCCTGGGGCTGGGCGAGGCCATCGACGCGCCCGGCTTCGTCGACCGCGACGTCCTCGACGCGGCGCTGGCGCGCGCGACCTGCCTGCTGCTGCCGTCGTCGCGCGAGGGCTACGGGATGGTCGTCATCGAGGCCGCGAGCACGGGCACGCCGTCGGTGGTCGTGGCGGGCGACGACAACGCGGCCGTCGAGCTGATCGCCGAGGGCGAGAACGGCTTCGTCGCTCCGTCGCGCGCGCCCGAGGATCTGGCCGACGCGCTGGTGCGCACCGTGGAGGGCGGCGCGGAGCTGCGCGAGCGCACCGCGGCCTGGTTCGCCCGCGCCGCGCCGAACCTCACCACCGACGCGTCGGCGCGGCGGGTGCTGGAGCAGTACGAGCGCTTCCGGGGAACGCCGGCCTAGGGGCCGGGTTCCCTTGCGGGTTCGGCTCAGGGGGCCGAACCCGCGGCGCGGGGACGCCTAGCGCCGCGCCGCCGCCGCCCGCAGCACGGCGAGCGTCTCGCGCGCCGTGCGCTCCCAGCTGAAGCGCGCCGCCTGCGCGCGTCCGCGGGTCCGCAGCTCCGCGGCCAGGCCCGGCTCGTCGAGGATCCGGCGCAACGCGGCGCCGATGGCCGCCGTGTCCAGGGGATCGACCAGCAGCGCGGCGTCGCCGGCGACCTCGGGCAGCGAGGAGACGTCGGACGTGAGCACGGGCGCCCCGGCGGCCATCGCCTCCAGCACCGGCAGGCCGAAGCCCTCGTACCGCGAGGGGTAGGCGAACGCGTCGGCCCCGGCGTAGAGCGCGCGCAGCTCGTCCTCGCTGACACGGCCGAGCAGGCGCGCGCCGGCGTCTCGCGCGGCCGTCAGGATCGGCGCGTCGTCCCAGCCGCGCGGGCCGACGAGCGCCAGCAGCCGCTCGCCGCGCACCGCCGGGTCCAGCGCGACCCAGGCGGCGATGAGCGCCTCGAGGTTCTTGCGCGGCTCCAGCGTGCCGACCGCCAGCACGTAGGGCGCGTCCAGCGACGGGTGGCCGGGGCGGGCGACGGGCGCGCCGAAGCTCGCGTCGGCGGCCAGCGGGATCGTCAGCGCGCGCCCGGCGACGTTCGGGAAGCGGCGCACGAGGTCGGTCCGCGTGGCGTCGCTGTCGCACGCCACGGCGGTCGCGCGGCGCAGCGCCGGCGCCGCCGTCGCGCGCTCGATGCGCCCCGCGCTGCCCAGGACCCACTCGGGCCGCTCGAAGGCGACGAGGTCGTGGACCACGAGGACCGTCGGGCAGCGCGTGAACCACGCGGTCAGGTAGCTGTTGGTCGAGAGGAACGCGTCGGCCGAGGCCCCGGCCCGCAGCCCGGCGGCGACGTTCCACGCAGGGTCCGGCAGGCGGCCCAGCCGCCAGACGAACCGCTCGTCGAGCGCCGGATCGTCCCAGCGCTCCCGCGCCCAGAGCGTGAAGCGCACGTCCTCGGCCTCGGGCAAGATCGCCAGCGCCCGCAGCAGCTCCCGCACGTAGCGCCCGCGGCCGGCGGGGACCTCGGCGGCGGCGCGGGCGTCGACGGCGACCGTCAGCATCAGTCGGGGCGCGGCAGCTCGTCCTCGGCCGCCGCGCTCGCCAGCGCCACCGCGATGGCGATCGGCACGCCGATCCCGACCAAGAGCGCCAGCACCCAGACTTCCCAGCCCGTGACCGGGCGGAAGGCGGCGGCGTGGTCGAAGATCGCGCCGAGGCGGCTGCCCAGCGACGCCGACGGGCTGGTGAGCAGCGTGATGCTGACCTGGGTCGGGCTCGGCTTGCCGTTCAGCGTCGTGGTGCTCGCCGCCGACGTGCCGCGCCCGGGGGGCGCGCCGAACACGATCACCCGGTGGCGGCCGTGGTTGACGACGCAGAGCGTCCCGCCGCCGACCTCGCGCGTGGCCGGCGCGATCTTGGCGATCAGCACGCCGTTCTGCGGCCCGCGGGCCGGCAGCGTGGTGTCGGCGCGGTAGCCGGGCGCCCGGACCTCCAAGCCGATCGGCCCGAGCGGGTACTTGCTGCGCGTCGTGATCTCGACGTAGCGCGCCTGCGGCCCGTACTCGATGCCCGTGGTGCAGAGGTGGCCGCCCTTGCCCGGCAGGGAGATCTGGGCGGCGGGCTGCCCGGTCGGCGTCGCGTAGACGGCCTGGGCCTGGGTGTCGAGGAACGGCACGCCCTTGGCCAGCGCCCAGACGACCAGCGCGAGCAGGAACAGCCCGACCGCGAGCGCCGGCGCCGAGGGGACCCGCACGCGGGGCCTACGCATAGAACCGCTCCAGGCTGAGGCCGAGTCCGCCGAGCGAGAGCATCAGCAGCCCCGCGAGCAGCAGCCCGCCGACCGCGGCGGCGGCGCGGCGGGGCAGCCCCGCGAGGATCGCCCCGGCCGCCACGCCGAGGATGGGGCCGAGCGGCAGCAGGTAGCGGCCGACGATCAGCGGGTTGTTGCTGCCGTTGACCAGCGCGCGGTAGGACGCGACGTGCAGGAACAGCAGCAGCACGAGCGCCGTCGTGGCCAGGATGATCGCCGGCGCCCAGCGCGCGATGACGGCCCGCCGGCGCAGCAGCAGGACGCTGTAGAGCGCGATCAGGCCGATCCCGGCGAAGACCTGCACGAGGTCGTAGACCCAGTAGGGGAAGTACACGTCGAACGACGAGAAGACGCCCGCGACGTACTGCTGCACGAACAGCTGGCGGTAGCCGATCGCCGGGCCGATCCGGGGCGCCATCTGGTCGAGCTTGGGCAGGTAGAACTGCCAGATCCCCGACAGCATCTGGCGGACGTTGAACACGCTGCTGTTGCCGAGGTTGACCTCGCCGCCGTACAGCGCCGCGCCGCCGCCCGCCGCCGCGGAGGCCAGGCGGTAGACGACGAAGCCGGCCACCACCGTCGCGGTCGCGCTCGCCGCGGAGACGACCGTGTCGCGCAGCCCCTGGCGATGGCGCAGCCACGCGACGATCAGCGCGACCGGCAGCACCGGCACGAGCGCCAGGCCGCGCCCCTGCGTCAGCACCGCGGCGACCGTGATGACCGACAACCCGACCGCGCGCTGCCACGTCAGGCCCAGCCGGCAGGTGCGCACCGCCGTCCACAGGAACAGGCTGTAGATCGCCGCGAGCATGATGTCGGGGTTGACGATCCCGCTCATGAAGCCGTCCATCGGCAGCAGCGCGACCACGCCCGCCGCGACGGTCTGCGGCAGGCGGCGGCGGAAGACCTCGCCGGCCAGCAGCCACGTGAACGTCACGAGCGCCAGCAGCAGGAGGCCGCTGAACAGCCGCAGGACGAAGATCCGGCCGAAGAAGTGGCCGCCGGGCGTCAGCTTCCAGCCGATCGCCTCGTAGACGTAGTACAGCGGCGGGTTCTTGCCGACCGAGTTGGGCCCCGCGCCGCGGCCCGGGGCGCCCGAGGGCAGGGCGTCCTCGTACTTGCGGTAGTCGCGCTCCGAGAGCGCCGACCACGGCGGCCGCACGGCGCGGTTCTCCAGCAGGCGCAGCCAGCCGTCGCTGAAGAGCGCCTGGCCCTGGTCGGGCGCGTACGGGGCGTTGCCGGTGGTCGCCGACGGGATCTTGCCGGTCTCCGCGAGATGCGCCACGTAGGCGATGTGATCCATCTCGTCAGGGCCCTGCATCTGCGCGGTCGACAGGCTCCACGCACCGGAGAGCAGTGCGGCGACGACGAGCAGCAGCGCGAGGGGCCGCGGGATCCGGCGGATGGCGTGCAGAGAGGGACGGCGCACGCGCGGAAGCGGGACCCGTGACGGGATGGCGCGGGCGCGGGACATCAGCGGCGCATGCTAGAGCGCAGGCGCGTCGGAGGCGCCCCAGCCGGAGGAACCTCTACACTGGCGTCCTGCTGGCGCGCAACCTCAGGCCCGGTCCATCGTTGGAACTTGGGTGACTACCAACCGCGCTTCTCCGCCCTTGCCTCAGCCCGATCTCCTGGTCGTCATTCCGGCGTACAACGAGGCGGCGAACATCGCCGCCGTCGTCACCGACGTCCGCGTGTCGCTGCCGGACTCCGACCTGCTGGTCATCGACGACGGCTCCTCCGACGACACCGCGGCGATCGCGCTCCGCGCCGGCGCCAAGGTGCTGCGGCTGCCGGTCAACTCCGGATATGGCGTCGCCCTGCAGACGGGCTACAAGTACGGCGTCCGCCACGGCTACGGCCGCCTGGCGCAGATGGACGGCGACGGCCAGCACCGCGCCGAGTTCATGTCGGAGCTGATCGCCCTGATCGACGCCGACACGGCCGACATCGTGATCGGCTCGCGCTTCCTCGACGGCGACGGCCACTACCAGCCGTCGCGCGCGCGCCGCATCGGCATGGGGATCTTCAGCAGCATGGCCTCGCGGATCATGCGCCAGCACGTGACCGACCCGACCTCGGGCTACCAGGTGATGCGCAGCGACGTCGCGCGCTTCTTCTGCTCGGACGTCTACCCGGCCGACTACCCCGACGCCGACATCCTGATCCTGCTGCACCGCTCCGGCTTCCGCGTCTCGGAGGTCGCCGTGCAGATGCGCATGCCGACGGGCAAGAGCATGCACTCGGGTCACCGGAGCCTGTACTACGTGTACAAGATGTTCCTGTCGATCCTGGTGACCATGCTGCGGCCGCAGGGCGAGCGGGCTTCATGATGGACCTTCGGATCAGGATCCTCACCATCGGCGGGGCGGTGATCATCTTGTTGATGGTCGTCGAGCTCGTGCGCCGGCGCAAGCTCAAGGAGGAGTACTCGGTCCTCTGGGTGCTCACCGCGGTGCTGACGCTGCTGGTGTCGATCTGGTTCTCGCTGCTGCGCCACCTGACCGACGCGATCGGCGCGATCTCACCGGTCAGCACGCTGTTCTTCTTCGGGTTGCTGTTCTCGCTGATCCTGCTCCTGCACTTCTCGGTGCGGATCAGCTCGCTGGAGCGGCGCCTGACCTCGCTCGTGCAGGAGGTGGGCCTGATGGGCGTCGAGGAGCCGGGCGAGGACGAGGCCGAGCCGGCATCGGGACACACCGAGGCCGCCGAGCCCGTCCAAGGCTCCGTATGACCGCCGAGGGTCCGGGCATCCTCGTCGCCGGGGTCGACAAGGCGTTCCGCATCCCCGAGGAGCAGGTGCACACGCTCAAGGAGCGCGTCCTGCATCCCGTGCGCCGCCCGGCGCACCACCAGTTCTCGGCGTTGCAGGGCGTGTCGTTCGACGTCGCCAAGGGCGAGTTCTTCGGCATCGTCGGCCGCAACGGCTCCGGCAAGTCCACGCTGTTGAAGTGCATGGCGGGGATCTACGGCGTCGACGCGGGCCGCATCTTCGTCGACGGTCGCGTGTCGACGTTCATCGAGCTCGGCGTCGGGTTCAACCTCGACCTGCCGGCGCGCGACAACATCCTCATCAACGCGACGATGCTCGGGCTCTCCCAGCGCGAGGCGCGCCAGCGCATCGACGCGGTGCTCGACTTCGCCGAGCTGCGCGAGTTCGTCGACCTCAAGCTCAAGAACTACTCGTCGGGCATGCTCGTCCGGCTGGCGTTCAGCGTGATGATCCAGGTCGACGCCGACATCCTGCTCATCGACGAGGTGCTGGCCGTCGGCGACGCCGCCTTCCAGCAGAAGTGCTTCGACGAGTTCGCGCGCCTGCGCCGCGAGAACCGCACGGTCGTGCTGGTCACCCACGACATGGGCTCGATCGAGCGCTTCTGCGACCGGGCGATGCTGCTGGAGCGCGGGCGGGTCGTCGAGATCGGCGAGCCGCAGCCGGTGAGCATGCACTACCTGCAGCTGAACTTCTCGCGCGATGCGCGCGACGCCGAGGCGGCGGCCGTGGACGGGGACCCCGACGCGGTCGCGGCGGCGGCCCGGGCGATCGCCGGCCCGCGCGGGACCAACCCGGATGAGCTGCGCGCCGGCGACGGCACCGCCGAGGTCATCAGCGGCTGGTTCATGAACGCGGGCGGCGAGCAGGTCGAGGCGCTGGACGCGGGCGAGCGCTGCACCTTCTGCATGCACGTCAAGTTCCACGCCGACGTCGCGGACCCGCTGTTCGCCTTCGCGCTGCGCACCCCGGAGGGGGAGCGCGTGATCGCGACCGACACGCACCGGGAGGAGCGCGAGCAGTCGTTCGCCGCCGGCGACGAGGTCATCGTGTACTTCGGCTTCGAGAACGTCCTGGCGCCCGAGCGCTACAGCGTCAGCGCGGCGGTCGCGCGGTCGGGCTCCGGCGCCGCATGGCTGGACAACCGCGAGCGCTTCCGGACGATCGTGGTCTCCTCGACCGACCCGTCGGGCGCGTTGATCGATCCGCCGTTCCACGTCGAGATCCAGCGTCAGGTGCGGGCGAAGGCGGAGAGCGCGTGAGCGGCACGACGACCGACCTCGAGCCGGCCGCGCCGGACACCGACGGGCTGCCGGCGATCCCGGCCGCCGCCGGCATGCGGCAGATCCTCGGGCCGACCGCACTCGGCGACGACCCCCGGCGCCTGTTCCGGTTGACCTGGACGCTGGCGACGACCGACTTCAAGTTGAAGTTCTTCGGGTCGTTCCTGGGGTACTTGTGGCAGCTGATGAACCCGCTGCTGCTGTTCGGCGTGCTGTTCGTCGTCTTCAGCTTCGCGCTGAACCTGGACCAGGGCGTGCGCTACTACCCGGTCGCGCTGCTGCTGGGCATCGTGATGTTCTCGTTCTTGAGCGAGGCGACGACGCAGGCGGTGCGCAGCCTGATGGTGCGCGAGACGCTCGTGCGCAAGATCGACTTCCCGCGCCTCGCCGTGCCGATGGCCAGCGTCCTGGCCGCGACGTTCAACCTGTTGTTGAACCTCGTGCCGGTCGTGGTCTTCCTGCTCCTCTCGGGCGCGACGCCGGACCTCGGCTGGCTGCTCTTCCTGATACCGCTGGCGACGCTCATCCTGTTCGCCTTCGGGATGGCGATGATCCTGTCGGTCGGCTTCGTGCGCTTCCGCGACATCGAGCCGATCTGGAGCGTCATCCTGCAGATCCTCTTCTACGCCTCCGGCGTCTTCTACACGATCGACTCGATCTCCGGGCAGAAGCACGGTCAGCTGCTGGTGGACATCTTCCTCAGCAACCCGTTCGCGTCGATCCTGGCCTTCGCGCGCCACACGCTGATCGACGGGTCCTGGACGTCGCCCTCGCAGGCGCTGTCGAGCGACTGGCTGCTGCTGATCCCGAGCGGGATCGTGCTGTTGTCGCTGGTCGGGGGCTTCCTGATGTTCCGGTCGCTCGCACCGAAGATCGCGGAAGACCTCTAGGCCGTCGACTAGGCTCCTCGGCCGTGACCAGACCCGAGCAGGTGCCGGTCGCCGTCGTCCTCGCGGTCGCCGACCGCGACGCGGTCGCGCGGTGCCTGGTGGCGCTCCTGCCGGCGCTGCCGGCGGACGTGCCGCTGCTGGCGGCGGGGAGCGCCGAGGGGCTGCGTGCGGTGGCCGAGCTGGCCGCGGGCCGCGAGGTGATCGCGGTGGGCGAGGACGTCGTCGCGGGCTGGGACGCGGCGTCGGCGCGATTCCCGGACGCGGCGCTGGTGCTGATCGACGGCGCGACGGAGGTCGGCCCGGCGTTCCTGGGCGACCTGCGCGCGGTGCTGGCGGCCGAGCCCGACGCCGCGACGATCACGCCGCTGAGCAACAGCGGGGCGTTCCTGAGCGGTCCGCGGCGCAACCTGGCGTGGCCGCTGCTGCCGGCGGCGCTGACCGTCGCGGACGCCGCGGCGCGGGTGCGCGAGGCGTCGTTGCAGCTGCATCCCCGGACGCCGTCGGCGCTGGCGCACCTGGCCGTGGTCACCGCGCCGGCGCGGGCGCTCGTCGGCCCGTTCGCGGGCGCGGGGTCCGCGTCGCCGGGCGACGCGCTGGCCGCGTGGTGCGCGCGGGCCACCGCGGCGGGGCTGGCCCACGTGGTCGCCGACGAGGTCTACGTCGCCCACCGCGGGCCGGGGGAGGCGCCGGCGGTGGAGCCGCCCGCCGCGGTCGACGAGGCCGCCGACGACCGCCACTCCGGGCTGGCGCGCGCGCTGCTTCAGGCGTCGGTCGTTCTGGAGCCGCTGCGCGTCACGATCGACGCGCGTCCGCTGGGCGGGGGCTCGGTGACCGGCACGACGATCCACCTGGTCGAGCTGATCGGCGCGCTGGCCGCGCGCGAGGACGTCGCGGTCCGGGCGCTGCTGCCCGCGCGCGTCGGCGACGAGGCGGGGCGCGCGCTGGCGACGCTCGGCGGCGCGATCGAGACCGCCGACGCCGCGACGCCGTTCGCGCAGCTCGGCCGCACGCACGTCGTGCACCGCCCGTGGCAGGTCGAGTCCGCCGAGGAGATGGCGGCGCTCGACCAGCTCGGCGAGCGCACGGTCGTCACCAACCAGGACCTGATCGGCTACCGGACGCCGTCGGTCTTCGAGAGCGCCGCGCGCTGGCGCGACTACCGCGTCGCGACGCGCGACGCGCTCGGCCTCGCGGCGATGGTGGTGTTCTTCTCACAGACGGCGGCCGACGACGCGCTGGCCGACGACCTCGTCGCGCCCGAGCGCGTGCGGGTCGTCCCGCTGGGGGCGCAGAACGAGGTGTTGAAGCTGTCGGCGGCCGCCGTGCCGCCGGCGGGCTTCGCGGTCGGCGAGGGGCGCCCGTTCCTGCTCGTGCTCGGCTCGCGGTTCCGCCACAAGAACGTCCGCTTCGCCCTGGAGCTGTTGGGGTCCTTGCGCGAGGACCACGGCTGGGACGGCGACCTGGTCATCGCCGGCGCCGAGGTCCTGCACGGCTCGGGCAGCGGCGACGACGCGGCCTGGCTGCTGGCACACCCGGCGCACGCGCCGCACGTCCACGCGATCGGCACGGTGAGCGAGGCCGAGAAGGCCTGGATGCTCGCCGCCGCCGCGGCCGTCGTCTACCCGAGCACCTACGAGGGCTTCGGGCTGATCCCCTTCGAGGCCGCGCAGGCCGGCACGCCGTGTCTCGTCGCCTCGGTGTCGGCGCTGCGCGACACGCTGCCGCCCGAGCCGGCGCTGCTCGTCCCGTGGGACGCGCGCGCCAGCGCCGCCCGTGCGCTGCCCGTGCTGGCCCCGGGCGCGGCGCGCACCGAGCACGTCGCCGCCCTGCGCGCGGCGGGCGCGCCGCTGACCTGGAGCGCCACCGGCGCCGGCCTGATGGCCGCCTACCGCGCGGCGATCGGGCTGCCGGCGCCCGCGACCACCCGCCTGGCCTCCGACCTCGCCCGCGCCGAGCACGACTACTGGTCGGCCCGCGACGGCATCCAGGACGGCGCCTGGCGCCTCGTCCGCCCCGACGCGCCGCTGTTGGACGAGGCGCTCGCCCATCGCCTCGGCGCCATCCTCGACGCGCCCGGCGGGCGCGAGCGCCTGCTCGACGCGCTGCCCGACCGCCCCTCCGCCGCCGCCCGCGCCGCCGCACGCCTGCGCGACGCCGCCGGCGCCAGGCGACACCGGCGCACCTAGCGCCTGCTCGACGCGCTGCCGGACGCCCGGCTCCTACTACGATCTTCCGAGATGACCTCAGGACAGCCCGAGACCACGGCCTCCCCGGTGCGTTCGCGCCGGTTCAGCGACGATCCCCACGGGCGGTTCTGGTGGCATCACCTGCACGGGGTGGACTACGTGCCGGCGATCTACTCGGTCCTCACCGACGACGAGTGGCAGCTCATGGACGACTGGTACGCGGCGACGCTGGCGGCGGACTCGATCGGCGAGATCAACGTCCCGGCGATGAGCTTCATCCAGGGCCTGGTGTCCGGCAACGGCATCAGCCGCATCGTGCAGCTCGGGCACTACTACGGCTACTCGGCGCTGCTCGTCGGGTTCTGGCTGCGGCACATGGGCCAGGGCGGGAAGCTCGTCTCGATCGACATCGACCCGGACGCGACGGCGTTCACGCTGGACTGGCTGCAGCGCGCCGGGCTGCAGGACACGGTCTTCCTGAAGCTGGGCGACTCGGCGGACCCGTCGAACATCGAGGACGCCAAGGCGACGCTCGGCGCGATGCCCCAGCTGATCGTCCTGGACTCCTCGCACCAGTACGCCCACACGATCCGCGAGCTGGACCTCTGGGTCCCGCACATGGACCGCCACTCGCTGATGCTCCTGCACGACACGAGCACCTACGCCCGCGAGTGGGACTCCGGCGGCAACGGCGGCGTGCAGAAGGCGCTGGACGACTGGCTGCGCAAGAACAAGGGCGAGGTCGGCTTCCTGAACCTCAACCGCCAGGTCGGCGACCCCGACAAGCCCGGCGACCTCGTCTACCAGGACGGCGTCGGGCTCGGGATCCTGCAGAAGCTGTAGGCGCCCCGGCGGCGCCTGGCGCTAGCGCGTCACGACGACGGCGTACTCGCCCAGCTTGGTGCGATCGACGTCCCAGTCGCCCTCGCCGTAGGGCGCGAACACGTAGCCGGCGCCGAAGCCGGCCTGCCGGCAGAGCTGCAGCAGCACCTCCGGGAAGACCGGGTGCTGGTGGGTCATGTCCACCCAGAACGCCTTCAGCGCCCACGCCGAGTGCGGGTTGACGGTCTCGACGATCAGCTTCCCGCCCGGCCGCAGCGCGCGGTGGGCGGCGGCGAGCATGCGCCGGACGTCGGCCTCGGGCACGTGCTCGACGACCTGCATCGAGACGACCGCGCCCAGCGCGCCCTCGTCGACCCCTTCCAGCACCGAGACGAGGTCGCCCTCGACGACGTCCTCGTGGCCCTTGGCGCGGCAGTAGGCCACCAACTCGGGATCCAGGTCCGCGCCGCGCGCGGCGATGCCGGCCTCGCGCAGGACGTCGAGGAACTCGCCGCGCCCGCAGCCGGCGTCGAACACCGGCGCGCTGCCGGCCAGCAGCGGCAGGTAGCGCCGCTGGCGCTCGCGGATCATGTCCTCCGACCCCCGGAAGACGTCCTCGAAGGCGTGGTAGCCGGCGTCGCCCGCGGCGGCGCGACCGTCGTCGTGGAAGCCCGTGACGTGACCGGCCTCGGGGTCCTCGAACCGCGTGAACGGCTCGCCGTCCATGTACGGCGCGGCGGCGGCGGCGGCGACGAGGTTCTGCGCCGGGCGCAGGTTGGCGTCCAGGCCGCGCAGGTGCGCGGCCACGGCGCGGGCGTCGTCGGTCTGCGCGGCGGCGAGCGAGCGCAGCTCCGCGGTCCGGCGGCCGTCGGCCAGCCGCGTGGCCGTCTCGTAGGCCTCGAGGTGGTCGAGGCGCCGCCCGTGCTGCGCGATGGCCTGCCGCGTCGCCACCGCCTGGCTCTCGATCGACCACCACAGCGCCCGGTCGACGTCGTGCTGGCGGTTGACGAAGCGGCGCAGGAGCCGGCGGGTGACCTTCTCCAGGAGCCGTCCGGCGCCGGACACCGCCGGCGTGGGCGGCCGCTCGATCGCCTCCAGCGTGCCGGTGCGCGCGTCCTGGGCCTCTTCGAACTTCGGCGGGTCCAGGACCGTCTCGGCGTCCGCGGCGCCGGCGGCGGCGCCCAGGCGCTCCAGGCGCTGCGCCATCGCGCGGCCCGCGGCGGCGGCGGAGTGATGCTCCTGGATGAACGCGCGGCCCCGCTCGGCGCGCGCCGCCGCCTCGTCGGGCGCGTCGACGACGAGCCGCAGCAGCTCCGCGGCGTGGTCGAGGTCGGGCTCGGCCCACCGGCCGTCGGCCGGGTACGGTGAGGCACCCTCACCGATGGGGACGAGCTCGTGGCGGACGACGAAGCCGGTCGCGTCGGACAGGTAGTCGCTCGAGCCGGAGTAGCCGGTGCCGATGACGGGCTTGCCGAGCAGCATCGCCTCGGCGAGCGTGAAGCCGAAGCCCTCGGAGCGGTGCAGCGACACGTAGCAGTCGCAGCTGGCCACCAGGACGTCGCGCAGGTCGGCGTCGAGGAACTCGTCGCGCAGGAGGACGTCCTCGCGGCCGTCGAAGGCGGCGCGCAGCTCCGCCACGGCCTCCGGGTGCTGATCGCCGTTGATCGACTTCAGCACGAGCGACACGCCCTCGCGCGGCTCCGGGAACGCGCGCCGGAACGCCTCGACGACGCCCGCCGGGTTCTTGCGCGCGACGTAGCTGTTGAAGTCGAAGGCGAACAGGAAGACGAAGCCCTCGGGCAGGCCGACCGCGGCACGGTCGGGGTGGACGCCCGCGCGCACCGTCACCGGCGTCGGGATGTGGGCGACCGGGACCGGCGAGACCTTGGCCAGCGTCTCGGCCACGAAGCGGCTGCCCGCCCAGACCTCGTCGACGAGGTCGAACGAGCCGTGCCACTGCTCGGGCAGCTCGTCGGACTCCCACCACCACCAGCCGACGGTGCGCCGGCCCTCGAAGAACTCCGGCCCGAGCTGGCCGGCGACGCTCGGCAGCATGTCGGCGTTGACGCAGATCAGATTCGCGCCGAACGGCCCGTGCGCGTGCGAGGCGTGCTCGAAGTCATGCTCCTCGCGCGTGACGCCCGTGGAGATGCCGATCGGGATCGTGGGGATGCCGGCGGCGTCGAGCGCGCCGATCGCCTGGCGGGCGACCTCGCCGACGCCGAGCTCGGCGTTGAGGTAGCCGACGACGTTGACGCCGTCGAGGCCGGCGACGCTCTCGCCGGCGGCGCCGTGGTCGGCGCGCGCGAGGCTGTAGGGCCACTTCGACGTCTCGCGGTAGCCCTGCTCGATCAGCGCCGCGCCGTAGAGGTCGGCGACCGCCTTGACGTCCGGCCGCTCGGCGAAGGCGATGCGGTCCTGGTGCTTGGACAGCTCGTCCGGGCGGTCGGGGTTGTAGCCGCTGAAGTGCAGGAACCGGACCGGCCGGCCCTCGATCGTCGGCTGCGCCGCGTCGCCGTCGATCTCCAGCGTGCGCGCATGGAGGTTCCAGTAGGCGATGTTGTAGGCCGGGTCGCGCAGCAGGTGCGTCTCGGGCCAGATGCCGGGGACCAGGTCGATCCACTTCTGGTCGACGAAGCGACCGGACGGCGGGTCGACCACGCAGTCCGTCGCCAGGCGCTCCGCCCACCAGTCAAGCAGCCCGTCGGCCGCAGGTCCGCGACCCAGGCCGATGAAGCCGAGGTTGTAGGCGCCGGCGATGAGGATCGACTCCTCCGACGGGTAGCGGCCGTCGCGCGGGATCGGCGTGAGGTTGTGCGGGGTCAGCACGATGCCGTGCTCGACCGCCAGCTCCCGGATCTCGTCCAAGGGGGAGACCACGCGGATGTCGGGATCGAGGTATACGGCGTGGTCCTGTTCGGTGAGCAGCTTGCGCAGGAGCCAGGGCTTCACCGCCGTCGACAGCTCGATCACGCTGTAGGCGGACACCATCTGCTCGAACGGCTCGCAGTCGAGGTCGGCGGGACCCAGGAGGCGGTAGGGCTCCTGGGCCGGATCGACGTAGCCGTCGAGGTCGTCGAGGACCAGGACCGTCAGCTGGGAGTCCGGGTGCTGCGCCGACAGCGAACGGGCCAGGACCCTCGCGTGGGCGAGGTAGTTCTTGGCGACGATGGTGCAGACGTTCACCGCACGATCGTAGCCATCGATGGGTCGCGGGCCGTCGCCCGTCCCGCTGGTTCCGTACCCTCGAAGCCGCGGCGGGACCCCGTCCGCCACCGCGTATGCCGCTCACCTTCACGCTCGACCTCGAAGACCATCCGCTCGCCGGCAGCCCCCGACGCTGCGAGCCGCCCACCGATCGGACGCTCGCCGGCGGGCCGCCGGTGGTGACACGGTGAAGCTCCTGCGCGCGGCGGTGGGCTCGGTCTGGCTGCGGGTGGCGGTCACCCTCGGGCTGCTGGGGCTCGTCCTCAGCGAGATCGACTGGGACGCCGTGCGGACCGGGCTGCTGGAGGGCGACCCGTGGTGGTTCGCCGCCGCGGTGGTCGCGATCGTCGCGGCGCTCGTCGTCGGCGCGGTGCGCTGGCGCGCGCTGCTGAAGATCGCCGGCATCGACCTCAGCCCCGGGCAGGTGGGCCGCATCTACGCGATCTCGACGTTCTCGCAGACGTTCTTGCCGACCACGGTCGGCGGCGACGTCGCGCGGTCGCTGCTGGTCACGCGCAACGGGCCGGTCCTGGCGCGGACCGCGTCGACCGTCGTGGTCGACCGCGCCGGCGGCCTGGCCGGCCTGCTCGCCGTCGCCTGGGTCGCCGTCGCCACGGGGTCCGGGCCGCTCCCGCGGCACGCCGCCGCCGGCCTCACCTGGGCGACGCTGATGGTCGGGCTGGGCGGCGCGGTGGTCGTCGTCCTGCTGCTGCGCCGTCCGCCGTGGTTCATGCGCCTCATCCCCGCCCGCGCGCTCGAGACCGCGCGCAACGCCGGCCGCGTCGCCCGCGACGTGGTCTGCAACCCCGGCGCGCTCGTCGTCCTGATGGCGACCAGCGTCGTCTTCCAGGCGCTCGTCTCGTTCCAGATCTGGGCGCTGGCGCGCTGCCTCGGCGACCATCCGTCGTTCGGCGCCGCCGCGGTCACGCTGACGCTGGTGACCATCGCGACGCTGATCCCGCTGTCGATCGGGGGCTTCGGCATCCGGGAGGGCAGCTACGTCGTCCTGCTGGCCTCCATCGGGATCGGCGCCACCAACGCCACGCTCATCTCGCTGGGGAGCGTCGTCGTGCTGCTCATCGCCAGCCTGCCCGGCGCCGTGCTGCTGGCGATGAACGGCATGCGCCCCGCGTTGGAGTAGCGGTCGAGTACTGAGCGGCGCGGGAAGGGCGCGCGACCGCCGCCCAGCACGGTCGATAGCCTGCCGCCGGTGATCGCGACCCTGGTCTCGGCCCTGGCGCTGGTGCTCGCCGCCGCGCTCGGCGGCCAGCTGATCTGCGCGCTGTTCGGTGCCCGCCGGTGGACGCCCGCGGCGCCCGCGGTGGGCCTGAGCGTGATGATGATCATCGCCATGGCCGGCCCGCACCTGCCGGGCCGGATGACGCTGCCGTTCATCGTCACGGCGCTCCTGACGCTCGGCGGCGCGGTCCAGGTGGCGGGACGGCCGGAGGATCGGCCGCCGGCCGGCGTCCTGCTCGCCGGCGGGCTGACGTTCCTGATCACGCTGATCCCGTTCTACGCCCAGCAACGCTTCGGGATCCTCGGCGTCGGCTTCGACAACGACAACGGCGTGCACCTGCTCTTCGCGGGGTCCTACCGCGATGCCGCCCTCGAGGCGGCGCAGCCGCTGCTGACGTACTACCCCTTCGGGCCGCACGCCGTCGCCGCCGAGCTGGCCCACGGCCTCGGCCTCGGGCTCGACGGCACGTTCACGGGACTGACGATCGCGATGCCGGTCCTCACCGCGATCACGGTCTTCGGCCTCCTGCGCCGCATCGGCTGGCCGGCCGCCGTGCTGGCCTCGGTCGCCGCCGCGATGCCCTACCTCGTGGCCGCCTACCTCGGCCAGGGCTCGTTCAAGGAGGTCATGTTCCCGGTCCTGCTGCTGGGGACGGTCGGTCTCCTGGGCTCGCTGCGCCGCGGCGAGATCGACGGCCCCGCACGGCTGGTCTCGCTCGGGCTGGTGGTCGGCGGCGTGGTGTCGATGTACTCGTACCCGGGCCTGGCCTGGATCGGCGGGCTGGTCGTGGTGGCCGTCGTGGCGTTCGCGATCCCGCTGCTGCGCGCCGAGGGCGAGGGCGTCCGCGGGGTCTGGCGGCGCACCGTCGCGCTCATCGGCCCCGCGATCTTCGGCGGGGTCGTCCTGGTGTTCGCGATGATCCCGCAGGCGCCACGCGTGCGCGCGTTCTGGCAGCACACGCACAGCACCGGCAGCGGGACGGCGACGGGCATCGCCAAGGACGACCTCGGCAACCTCGCCGGGCCACTGCACTTCCTGGAGTCCACCGGCGTCTGGTTCAGCCCCGACTACCGCTTCCCGCCGGTGACGCAGACGGCGTCGACGCTGTTGGGGATCCTCGTGCTCGCCGCCGCCGCCTGGGGCGCGGTGCGGCTGCTGCGCCGCCGGGAGCCCGAGCTGGTCGCCGGCGCGGTGGTCTGCCTGCTGATCGCGGCGGCCTCCGCGCACTCGCAGTCGCCCTACACGACGGCCAAGGCGTTCGTGATCGTCTCGCCGTTCCTGGTGACGCTCGCCGCCGTGGGGCTGCTCGAACGCCGGACCGACCCGGTGCCGCTGCGCACCACGCGGATCGTCATCGCGATCGGCCTGCTGGCGGTCGGTGCCGTGTCGTCGTTCATGTCGCTGCGGTTCCTGCCCGTCGGTCCGCGCGCCCACGAGCAGCAGCTGGCGAAGTTCCGCCCGCTCGTCAAGGGCAAGAGCGTCCTCCTGACGCTCAACGACGAGTTCGGCGCGTGGTACCTGTCGGGCGCCATCGTCGCCCAGCCGCTGTTCCCGTCCGGGCGGCGCGACGTCGGCGGGGCGCCGGTCCTGCCGGTCAAGGAGGCGGGCCTCGGCCACGCCTACGACTTCGACTCCTTCGGCTCCTCGATCAACCGCTTCGACGCCGTCGTGATGCCCCGCGACCCGTCGGCCAGTCAGCCGCCGGCGAACTTCCGGCTGCAGGCCACCAGCGGACCGTGGGCGCTCTATCAGCGCACCGGCCCGGGCAAGCTGCGCGGCGTGCTGTCGGGCGAGCAGGCCGAGGCCGGCCAGCAGCTCGTCTGCTCCTCGCCCGAGGGCCAGGCGGTGCTCAAGGGCGGCGGCGTGGCCGGGATCCGGCGCGCGCCGGTCCGCGTGATGGCGCCGGCGATCCTCGCCGGGTCGACGGTGTCCGTGCCGGTGACGCTCAGCCCGGGTCGCTGGCTGGTCAACATCGCCTACGGCTGGCGCGACACGGTCCACCTCACCGGCCCCGGGCTGGACACGGTCCTGCCGGCGTCGCTGGACCGGCAGTCCGCCCGCTACCCGGCGGGGCAGGTCCAGGGCGGCGCGCTCACGCTGAAGCTGACCGCCAAGAAGAACCGGATCAGCGAGCGCGGCTTGTCGATGGGGCCGGCCGAGTTGTCGTTCACGCCGGTCGGGACCGAGCGGACCGTGCCGGTGCGCCAGGCCTGCGGCCACTACCTCGACTGGTACGAGCCGGCGGCCGGCTGACGTGCCGGAGGGCGGCGGACCTAAGATCCCGCGGATGCCGTCCGTCCCCTTCCTGCGCTCGCGGCGGGGGTCTGCGTCCGCGCCCGCGCCTGCCGCCGAGGCCACCGACGCCGTCACCGCCGAGGACGTCGTCCTGGTCTACCGGGGGATGCTCGGCCGGGAGGCCACGCCCCCGGAGATCGCCCACCAGCTGGCCCACGGTGGGACGCTGCGGGACCTGACGCGGATGGTGGCGGCCAGCGACGAGGCGGCCGCTCGCCAGGCCGCGACGGCCGCCGGGGCGGCCGGAGCGGCGGGGGCGGCCGAGCCGCCCGCGGTGCCGCTGCGCGTCGTCAACGTCCACACCGACGAGCTGGCGCCGTTCGGGACGCCGCCCGGCACGTGGTCGGCCGACGGCGTCGCGGTGACCGGCCTGGACGGCTGGGTGTTCCTCGGGGCGGGCAGCAACGCGATCCTGGACCAGTACCGGGGCCTCGTCCCGCTGCCCGCGGGCTTCGACGAGGAGTGGGCGGCCGCAATGGCGGCGCGCCGCGCGGGCGCCGAGGCGCTGGGCGCCGCGTTCGTGGGGCTGATCGTCCCCGACAAGCTGCCGGTGATGCCCGAGCGCTTCCCCGATCCGCTGCCCGGCGCGGCGGGGGCGCCCGCGCCGGTGCTCGCGCGCCGGCCGGAGCTGGGCCTGCTGTACCCGACGGCCGAGCTGGGGGCGGTCCCCGGGGGCGCCTTCCTGCGCACCGACACGCACCTCACCTACGCGGGCAACGCCGCGCTGGCCGCGTTCGTCGCCGAGCGCGTCGGCGCCACCATCCCGCCCGCGGTGCTGGCGCCGGCGCCGGACGCGCCGCGCTACGTCATCAGCGGCGACCTCGGCTCGCGCTACTCGCCGCCGATCGTGGAGGTCATCGCCGGGCGTGGCGGCTGGGGCGCGGCGACGCTGGTCGAGAGCAACCGCGACGAGCTCATCGCCGTCGGCGGCCACGTCGGCACGCGGCAGCTGCTGCGCAACGAGCAGGCCGCCGACGACCGGACCGTCGTGCTGTTCGGCGACTCCTATGCCTTCGCCGATCCGTCCTACGAAGGCCTGGCGTGGTTCCTGGCCCAGGCGTTCCGCGAGGTCCACTTCCTGTGGGTCCCGTTCGGCTGGGACCCGGACTACGCCGCCGCGGCGGGCGCCGACGTCATCGTCTGCCAGGGCGCGGAGCGCTTCGCGATCCGCCCGCCGGCGCTGCGCGTCGACGTCGCGCAGCTGGCGGCCGACACGCTGGCGCGGCTCGGCGCGGGCGGGGGCGCGCCGCCCGCGGAGCCGATCGCGCTGGCGCCCGCGCCCGCTCCGGCGCCCGCTCCCGCGCCCGCGCCCGCGCCCGCTCCCGCGCCGGCCGCCGAGGCCGCGTCCTCCTGGGCGCGCCGCTTTCCGCCCACGGCCCAGCCGTGGACCGAGGAGTACGTCGCGCGTCACCGGGCGCTCGTCGGCGCCGCGATCGACGACGCGGAGCTGCGCGGCGCCGTCGCGGCCGGCGGCCCGCTGCCCGACGGCTACGCCATCGGCTTCGACGAGCGCACGATCGAGTACCCGTGGCTGTTCGGCCACGGCCTCGGCGGCCGCGTGCTGGATGCGGGCTCGACGTTCAACCACACGCACATCGTCGACCGCGCGCTGCCGCGCCTCGACGACCTCACGATCGTCACGCTCGCGCCCGAGCCGCACGCGTTCGTCGACCGCGGCGTCTCCTACCTCTTCGCCGACCTGCGCGACCTGCCGGTCCGTGACGACTGGTTCGACCTGGTGGTGTCGCTCTCGACGCTGGAGCACGTCGGCATGGACAACGTGGTCTACGGCGCCGAGGGCACGACGGCGGCCGACCCGGACGCCGAGGTCGCCAAGGCGGCGCGCGAGCTGCGGCGCGTCACGCGGCCCGGCGGGCGGATCCTGCTCAGCGTCCCCTACGGCCGCCGCGAGGACCACGGCTGGTTCCGCCAGCTCGACGCCGAGGACCTCGCCCGGCTCGTCGACGCCTTCGAGGCGCCGCGCCACACGGTCTCGCTCTTCCGCTACGACATCTCGGGCTGGCGGTCCTCGACGCCCGAGGAAGCCGCCGAGCTCGCCTACCGCGACTTCAACGCCGACCCGACGCCGGTACCGGATCTCGCCGCAGCCGCACGCGGGGTGGCGTGCGTGGCGATCGAGGTGTGAGCAGGCCGGTGCGCGCCGCGCCCGGGCGAAGCCGCGGGGCACGGGGGTAAGCTGAACGCGGTGACCGCGATCTCTGAGGCGCAGGCGGAGCGCGCCGCCGCCGCTCGCGCGACGGTCGCCGTGCCCTACCAGCGGCCGTGGCTGCCGCCCGCCGACGCCGTCCTGGCCTACTACCGTCGTGCGGAGGACGTCCGCCACTACTCGAACGGCGGCCCGTGCGCGCGGTTGCTGGAAGAGCGGATCTCCAAGCGGCTGGGCGGTGCGGCGTGCCTGTCGTTCGCCAACTGCACGCAGGCGATCAGCACGGCCCTGACGGCGGTTGCGGGCCGCCCCGGCCCGGAGGACGCCCGGCTGGTCGCGACCCCGGCCTACACCTTCACCGCGACGGCGTGTGCCATCGTCGCGGCGGGCTTCGAGCCGCTGTTCGTCGACGTCGAGCCCGCCGGTTGGCAGCTGGATCCGGCGGCGCTGGAGGCGGCGCTCGCCGAGCGTCCCGGCGCGGTCGCCGCGGTGCTGGCGTGCTCGACCTACGGGACGCCCGGGACCGCGGAGCAGCTCGCGGCGTGGACGGCGAGCGCCGCACGCCACGGCGTCCCGCTCCTCGTCGACTCGGCCGCGGCGTTCGGCGCGGCCGACGACGCGGGCGTGCCCACGGGCGCGCGCGGCGCCACCGAGCTGTTCTCCTTCCACGCGACCAAGCCGTTCGCGATCGGCGAGGGCGGGCTGCTCGCGACGCCCGACGCGGAGCTGGAGCGCGCGGCGCGCAGCCTGCAGAACTTCGGCCTGGATCCGGTCACGCGGCTGAGCACCGCGATCGGCGTCAACGCCAAGCTCTCCGAGCTGGCGGCAGCGACCGGCCTGGCGATGCTCGACGCCTACGACGAGCAGCTCGGCGCGCGCCGCGAGCGCGTCGCGGCGCTGCGCTCGGGGCTGGACGGTGCGCCGCTGGAGTGGCAGCGCGGGGCGGGAGCGTCGACCTGGCAGGTCGTCCCGGTCGTCGCTGCCGACGTGGTTACCCGCGACGCGATCATGGCCCGCGCGGAGGCCGCCGGCGTCCAGGTGCGCTCGCCCTTCGACCCGCCGCTGCACGGGCACCCGGCGTTCGCCGGCGCGGCGCGCGGGCCGCTGCCGGTCAGCGAGGACTTGGCGCGGCGGACGGTCGCGCTGCCGATGGCCAACGACCTGACCGCCGACGAGATCGCCCAGGTCGTCGCCGTGGTCGAGCGAGCGCTCTAGCCCGATGCGGATCGTGGCGTTGGCCGGCGGACCGGTCGGCGTGTCGATGCTCGACGTGCTCGCCGCCCGCGGCCACGTTCCCGTCGGCGTGGTCGCCAGCCACGCAGCCGGCGGCGGTCCGGGCCGCGCGTGCCCGTCGACCATCGCGTGGTGCGAGCGCCGCGGCACGCCGTGGGTGTACTGGCCGCGGCTGACCGCGGATCCGGAGCCCGAGGCGTGGCTGCGTGCCCGGGCGCCGGACCTGCTGCTGTCGTTGTCCTATGACCTGATCCTGCCGGCGGTGCTGCTGGCCTGCGCGCCGCGCGCCGTCAACGTCCACCGCGGCCTCGCTCCGGAGTTCCGCGGGGCGTACTCGACCATCTGGGCATTGGAGCGCGGGGCGGCCGAGGTCGGGGTGACGATCCACGCGATGGTCCCCGACGTCGACGCCGGCGCGATCCTCGCTCAGCGCCGGCTGCCCGCGCCGCCGGAGCTGACGGCGGCCGAGGCGATCGTGCTGGTCGAGCGCGCGGCGGTGGAGCTGTTGGACGACGTCGCCGACGACCTGCTCGCCGACCGCCTGCCGGCGCGGACGCAGCCCGCGGGTGGGGAGGTCTTCGGGCGCGAGCTGCCGTCGGCCGACCTCGCCGACGTCGGCGGTCCGGCCCTGGCGCGGCGCGTGCGCGCCCGGAACAACCCGCCGTACC
The DNA here is from genome assembly GCA_036500525.1 of Baekduia sp. Taxonomy (GTDB): domain Bacteria; phylum Actinomycetota; class Thermoleophilia; order Solirubrobacterales; family Solirubrobacteraceae; genus Baekduia. The sequence goes on from DASYBY010000169.1 coordinate 33,372, forward strand.
CCGGCGCGGGGATCGCCATCGGTGAGCGATCCTTCGCCATGGTCGAACGCGTCGTGCCGGAGGCGGCGGCACCCGGGGCCGCGGCGGCCCCGCGGGCCCGGCCCGCGGCGCCGGCACCGGTGGTCGCCGCCAACGCCGGGGCCTTTGCCGGCGGCCGCGGCGCGAGCGCGACGTGGACGTCCACCGCCGAGGAGGCGGCCGCGCTGCTGCTGGCGACGCTCGACGGCCCGCTGGCCGTGCCGGAGCTGCTGTCGCCCGCGCTGGCCGCCGCCGTGCGCGCCGCCGGCGTGGAGGTCGTCGCCTATGCGCTCGGAGCCGACCTGCGGCCCGAGGGCGACGCGCTGGCCGCCGTCGCGCCCGGGCGCACGGTCGTCCTGGCCTGGCCGTGTGGCCGGCCGCCGTCGGAGGCCGTGCGCCGGCTCGCGGCGGCGCGCGCGGACCGCGTCGTCGAGGACCGCTTCCAGGCGCTGCTCGCCGTCGACCCGTGGCGTGGCGACGACGCGCTCGTCGACCTGGCGGCGTGGACCGGGAGCCGCGACGGCGCCGGCGTCGTGTCGGACCGCGCCGACCTCGCCACGGGGGGCGATCCACGCCCGCGCCCGCTCAGCCGCGCCGGCGCGTACGAGGCGTTCGCCGCGTTCGACGCCGCCGCCGCGCGTGCCGCCATGGCCGCCGCCGCCCAGCGGTACCAGAAGGCGCTGCACCGCCACTGCCCGTTCACCCACTGGCCGCCCGGCACGGTCGCGCACGGCTTCCCGGTGGTGGTCGAGGACTCCACGACCCGCGCCGCGATCACGCGCGAGCTGCCCGGCCTCGTGATCGCGCCGTTCGCGGCCCTCGCGGGCGACGACGCGGCGGCCGCCCGGGCCGCTGCGCTCCTCGCCCTGCCCTGCCACGCCGGCGTCACCGCCGGGCACGTCGATCACGTGCTCGCCGGGCTGGCCCGGGCGGGCGTCGAGCTCGCAGGGTCGTGAGCGCGACGCTCTCCTCCGACCGCCCGCCGCTCACCGGGCTCTACGGCTCCGCCTACCTCGCGGCCTGCGCGCGCCACGAGGCGGTCCGGCCCGCGTCGCTCGCCGCCGGCGGCGTGCGGCTGCCGGTGCTGGTCGCGGACGGCGACGGGGCGATCGCCACGCCCTACGGCTACCCGCAGCCGGAGGGCGACGGGCCGCTGGAGCCGCTGCGCGACGCGGCCTTGACGTGCTCGCGGCCATGGCGCGCGGCGCTGGCCCCGATCGGCCGCGGCGCCGAGCTGGCGGTCCTGCTCGCCGAGCGCCTGACGCCGGCGGCATCGCGCCCGATCGCCGTGCACGACCTCGACGGCGGTGCGCCGGCCGACCGCTTCTCCTCCGGCGCCCGTTCGATGGTCCGCCGCGCGGGACGGGCGGGGCCCCGGCTCGAGCGCGGAGCCGTCACCGGCGTGTTCGGGACGCTTTACCGTACGGCGATGGACGTGCTGGATGCCGATCCGCTCTACCGCTTCGGTGACGACTACTTCGCGGCGCTCAACGCGGCCGGCGGCGTCCAGCTCCTCCTCCACGACGAGCACGGTGTCGCCGCGGGTGCGGTCTTCCTGATCGGCGCGCCCGAGGCGTCGTACCACCTGAGCGCCCGCCGTCCCGACCCGCCGCCGCCGCCCGGCGCGGCGAACCTGCTCATCGCCGAAGGCCTGGAGCTGTGCCGCGACGCCGGCGCCGCCGTCTGCTACCTGGGCGGCGGGACGAGCACCGCCGCCGACGATCCGCTGCTGGCCTTCAAGCGCGCGATGGCGACGCGCGTGGTCGACCGCCCGGTCTTCGCCGGCTCCGGCGCCGGGGCCGCATGAGCCGCGTCCCGTTCCAGCGTCCGCGGCCGGCCGGCATCGCGGCGATCGCCGCCCACTACGCCCACTCCGAGGAGATCGGCTGGTACACGCGCGGCCCGGCCGTCGCGCTGCTGGGCGAGCGGGTCGCGGCCCTGGCCGGCGCGGCGCACGGCGTCCCGGTCAGCTCGGCGACGAGCGGCATCATGGTGGCCTTGCGCGCGCTGGCCGGCGCGCCCGACCGCCGGCGCCTCGTGATCGTCCCGAGCTTCACCTGTGCCGCGGTCGCCGGCGCGGTGGAGTGGGCGGGCTTCACGCCGCTGTTCGTCGATGTCGAGCGCGCGGGCTGGCACCCCGATCCGGCCGCGGTCGCCGACGCGCTCGCCGAGCACGGCGGCGCGATCGCGGCGGTGCTCGCCGCCGCGACCTTCGGGACGCCGCCCGCGCCCGGGCTCATCGACGCCTGGACGACGGCGGCGCGGGACGCGGGCGTGCCGCTGCTCTTCGACGCGGCCGCCGGCCTCGGGTCGACCGGCGCGGCCGGGCGGGTCACCGCGTACTCCTTCGAGGCGACCAAGCCCAGCGGTGCCGGGGAGGGCGGCGTGATGGTCACCGACGACGCCGAGCTGGCCGACACGCTGCGCCGACTCGCCAACTACGGCGTCCAGGGCACGGTCGTGGCGGACGCGGTCGGGCTCAACGCCAAGCTGTCGGAGCTGGGCGCCGCCGCAGCGCTGGCCACGCTGGACGGACTCGCGGACGCGCTCGCGGCGCGCCGGGCGCGGGGCGCGGCGCTGGCCGAGCGCTTGACCGCCGCCGGGGCGGTGCTCCAGGACGGCGCGGTCGCGTCGTCGTGGGACGCGGTGCACGTCGTGCTCGAGACCGCGGAGGCGCGCGAGGCCGCGGTCGCCCGGGCACGGGAGCTGGACGTCGAGGTCCGCACGCTGTGGGATCCGCCGCTGCACCGCCAGCCGGCGTGGGCCGGGTCCACCGTCCCGCGCTTCGGCCTCGCGGCGACCGAGGACCTCGCATCGCGCTCGCTCGCCCTGCCGATGGCCGCCGATCTCTCCGAGGACGAGGCCGAGCGGGTGGCGCGCGTGGTCACCGGTTAACCTTGCCGGCGATGAGCTTGCGCCGTCCCGGCCGACGAACGCCCGACGCGCCGGACGCCGCGCGAGCCCAGGAGGAGCACGACGCGCTCCTTTACACGCGCGTGGCGGCCGAGCAGCTGATCACCGCCAGCCAGGTCCTGGTCGCCGAGCAGCGCCAGAGCCACGCCGAGATCCAGGCGCTGCGCCGTGAGCTGACCGAGGTCCGGGCGGAGCTCGCCGCGGCCGGCGCGCTGCTGCGCGACGGCTTCGAGTCGCTCGTCGACGACGAGCTCGGCACGCGCGAGCAGCTGCGCCAGGTGCGCGCGGGGGCGGACTACGGGGCGGCGTGGACGGACCCCGAGCCACTGGTCAGCATCGTCATCCCGACCTACGTCCACTGGCAGCTGCTCGAGGAGCGTGCGATCCCGTCCGCGCTGGCCCAGACGTACCCCAACATCGAGGTCGTCGTCGTCGGCGACGCGGCGGCGGAGGAGACGGCTGCGGCGATCGCGCGGATCGGCGACCCGCGCGTGCGCTACGAGAACCTGACCATCCGCGGCCCGTACCCCGAGGAGGCCCGCAAGCGCTGGTTCATCGCCGGCTCGGGCCCGATGAACCGCGCCATGGAGCTCGCGCGCGGCCGCTGGATCGCCTTCCTCAACGACGACGACGCCATGCGCCCCGAGCATGTCGCGGTGCTGCTCGACGAGGCGCGCCGGACGGCGGCGGAGGTCGTCTACGGCAAGCTGCAGCTGCACACGCCCGACGGGGAGCAGGGCGTCTACGGCGCGTTCCCGCCGGCCGACCACGCCTTCGGCTGGCAGCTGGCCATCCACCACCGGGACCTGCGGTTCTTCGAGTACCAGCTGGCCGCCGCGCTGTTCGACCATCCGGGCGACTGGCACCGTGCGCAGCGCATGATGCGCGCCGGGGTGCGCTTCGCGCAGATCGACGCGGTGATCTGCGACTACTACCCGTCCCAGCTGTGGACCGAGCGCTGAGGATGGCTCGCCTGCCGAGGCTCCTGCGCGGTGGCGGGGAGGAGGCTGCGCCGCCCGTTGTCGCCGCCGCGCCGGAGCCCGCGCGCACCGGCCGCTTCGCCGCCGCGCTGGGCACCGCCGTCCTGGCTGCCGCGCTCGGCCCCGACCAGACCGGCAACGTCGACCCGCTGCGCCACTCCGACGGCGCGCCGGACGGCCCGCCGCCCGCGGTCGCGGGCCCGCTGCTGGCGCAGCTGTGCGTCGACCCCGACCTCGAGTGGTTCTACGGCGCGTTGGACGACGACGCCTCCCGCGCGCTGATGGTGTCGCTCTTCGCCTTTCGCCTGCTCGGCGCGCGCAAGGTCCGCCTCCCGCTGGCCGACGGCCGCATGGACGCCGCGATCGCCCGCGTCACCGGTGAGCTGCGCATCGAGGAGGGCAGCGTCGACCTCGAGTTCCTCGGCTGGCGCGGCGACCGCTACGACCTCACGCCGGCCGGGTTCCCGATCGTCCTGGACTCCCATCCGCTCAACATCACCGCGATGCTCTTCGAGCAGTACCGCGCGCCGGGGCATCCCGAGGTCGGCGTCCGTCCCGGCGACCGCGTCATCGACGGCGGCGGCTGCTGGGGCGACACCGCGCTGTACTTCGCGCACCTCGGCGGCCCCGAAGGCCGTGTGCGCACGTTCGAGTTCGAGCCGGCCAACCTGCGCCGCCTGCACGGCAACCTCGCGCTGAACGAGGGCCTGCGCGACCGCATCGACATCGACGAGCGGGCGCTCTGGCGGGCGACCGGCGAGGATCTGAGCTTCACGTCGTTCGGGCCGGCGACGAACGTCAGCGACCGGGGCGGCGAGGGTGCGCTGCGCGTGCCGTCGGCCGCCGTCGACACGCTGGCGGCCGAGGGCGCGCTGGACCGCGTCGACTTCCTCAAGCTCGACATCGAGGGTGCCGAGCTGGAGGCCCTGCGCGGGGCGGAGGCGACGCTGCGCCGCGACCGGCCGCGCCTGGCCATCGCGCTCTACCACAAGCCCGAGGACTGGACGACGATCCCGCGCTTCCTCGACGGCCTCGGCCTCGGCTACCGCTTCTCCCTCGGCCACTTCACCGTGCACGCCGAGGAGACCGTGCTGTTCGCCTGGACCTAGGCGGCGGCGCCCGGGTACTCGAACGGCAGACTGTCGGCGACGTCGGCCAGCGGGGGCGCGTCGACGTCGCGCTGGGAGACCTGCAGCTCGTCCGCCGGCACCGGCCAGTCGATGGCCAGCGCCGGGTCGTCGTAGGCGATGTCGCGCTCGGTGGCCGGGTCGTAGTAGGCGTCGAGCTTGTACACCACGTCGGCGACCTCCGACACCACGCAGAACCCGTGCGCGAAGCCGGGCGGCGCGTAGAGGATGCGGAGGTTCTCGTCGGTGAGGTCGTAGCCCTCCCACTGGCCGTAGCTCGGCGAGCCGCGACGCAGGTCGACGAGCACGTCGAAGACATGCCCACGCGCACACCGCACCAACTTGCCCGCGCCACGACCCACCGTGAAGTGCATCCCGCGCAGCACCCCGCGACTCGACCGCGAGTGGTTGTCCTGCACCATCTCCTCCTGGATACCCAACGCCATCATGTCGCTCCGGCGAAACGTCTCCACGAAGAATCCACGGTGATCACCGAAGACGGCCGGCTGCAGCAGCAGCGGGCCGTCGAGGCGGGTGTCGATCAGGTCGAAGGGCACGGCGGGGAGCCTAGCGGCGGGCGGTGGGCGACCGCGGCCGGCCGGCCGCGGTCACGCCGCCCTCGCCTCAGAACCCGATCGAGGCGTCGCGCCAGGTGGCGTCCCAACCGGCCAGGATGATCATCCGCCGGTGCGAATCATGGATGATGTTGCCGTTGGCGGTCTCCCAGACATGGAGGCCGATCTCCATGTGTGCCTGCCCGGAGGGCCAGCCGGCCGGTGAGGTCTCCTGGTAGTGATACATCGGGTCCTCTGGGGCCATGTTCCATTGGGCGAGGGTGGACGCCCCGTTCACGTCAGGGTCGATGTCGAGGATGCCCTTCTTCGACTCCCAGACGGCGCGATGATCACGCTGGTTCCAGCAGAAGCTCGTGTGCATGGTCGCGTAGCCGACGAGGACGTCGGGGAACAGGGGGTATCGCCACATGACCTTCTTCTTGACCGACACCTTCCGGCAGCCGTACTGCAGGGCGGCGATGGTGGCGCCGTCGGCCGGTGCGCCCAGCAGCCCGTACTCGATCGGGTCGGGCATGGTCAGCGAGCCGGTCGTCGAGCTGTCGTCGACAAGCCCGATGGTCCCGCCGTCGAACAGATGGTCCTGCTCAGCGGAGGTGAGGCCGCTCCACAGCGGACCGGGATCGCTCGTTTGGCTCATGAGCAGCGCCAGCGCCGCCCGCTCGTCTCCCCCGGTCACCACGTGATCGGCTCCGCCGTAGTCCCAGCTGGTCTTGTAGTAGTTGACCGTCCAGCTCGTCGTGGCCGTGTTCCCGGCGTTGTCGGTGACGACGACGTCGACCTGGTGCGCGCCCGTGGCCCAGCCGAGGGCGTCGGGGTCGAGGGAGGTGGTCAGCGTCAGGGATGAGGTCGGGCAGTTCTTCGACCAGCAGGTCTGGGTGGCTGCGGCGCCCACGGGGGTGTTGCCGGCGTGGTCGTAGAGCTGGATCTTGGCGACGCCTGAGCGGTCGTCGTCGGCGCTGACCGTCAGGGAGCCGTCGGTCAGCGCGCTGTTGGCGGCGTCGTGGAGGCCGCCGCTGATCGATGCGGTGGGGTTGGTCTCGTCGATGGCGAAGTCGCCGGGGCCGGCCCACGGGAACGCGGCGACCGAGGAGCGCCAGACACCGGAGTACTCGAACTGGCTGATGTTGCCCAGCAGGACGCCCATGCTGCTCGTGGCCGGGTCGTGCAGGACGAGGTCGTCGATGCCGTCGTCGTTGAAGTCCCCGACGCCGGCCCAGTCGGTGGTGCCGATGCCGCCGCGCCAGGTGCCGGCGTACTCGAACTGCCCGATGTCGCCCAGTAGGACGTCGATGTTGGCGCCCTGCTGGACCGCGATGTCGTCGATGTTGTCGTTGTTGAAGTCGCCGACCTCGCCCCAGCTGAAGTTGCCCATCCCGCCGCGCCAGGTGCCGGCGGCCTCGAACTGGCCCAGGTCGCCGAGCAGGACGTCGATGTTGGCGCCGTCCTGGAATGCGATGTCGCTGATGCCGTCGCGGTTGAAGTCGCCGACGCCCTGCCAGCGGCTGGTGCCGATGCCGGTCCGCCACGTCGCAGGCTGGGTGAAGCCCGTGATGTTGCCGAGCGCGACGTCGATGTTGTTGCCGCGTTGCATGGCGATGTCGTCGATGCCGTCGCGGTTGAAGTCACCGACCTTCGCCCACTTCACCGCGCCGACGTTGGTCAGAGCCGCGGGCGAGTACTGAAACTGGCTGCCGTCGCTGAGCAGCAGGTCGATCTGGTTGTCGTGCAGCAGCGCGACGTCGCTGATGCCGTCGTTGTTGAAGTCCCCGACGCCCTGCCAGTTGCTCGCACCGATCCCGCTGCGGTACGGGCCAGGCAGCTCGAACTGGCCGATGTCGCCGAGGAGCACCTTGAGGAAGGCGGTCGGCTGGGCGAGCGTCCCGCCGCCGTCCTGGAGGGTGATGTCGGAGATGCCGTCGTGGTTGAAGTCGGCACCGGGATCGCGGTGATAGGCCGTGGCCCACGACGCGGCCGAAGGCGTGCCGACCAGGTCGGCTCCCGACCGCGGCGTCCACGGCGACCAGCCGCGTGCGCGCCGGTGCTGGGTCTGCTGCATCGCGCTGCCGCCGGCGTCGCGGGCGAAGACGTCGATGGCCTCTGCGTACGAAGCCACCGCGCCCGGGTCGGTGCTCAGCGTCTCGTCATGGGTGATCCAGTCCGTCCAGCCCGTGCCCGCCCGGAACTCGAGCTGGACGAGGTGCCCGTCGGTCGAGCGCGCGAAGATGTCCCGGCCGTGCTGGCCCCAGGAGGTCGGGGCGGGGTCGCCGGCGAGCGACCCGCCGAGATCGGTCCCCGAGGGCGTCCAGCCGAACTGCTGTGACCAGCCCTCGTCATAGAGGTGGTTGTCGGCCCCGCGCCAGAAGACGTCGATGGCGTCGGTGTCGGTTCCCGAGGCGACGGCCACCGGGTCGTGCGGGATCGTGATGCCCATCGACACCCAGCCCGTCCAGCCGGTGGCGTCGCGCCACTGGCGGTGGATGAGCATGTTGTCGCCGGCGCGCCGCGCGAAGATGTCGACGAAGCCCGGGCCGAAGGCGACCGCGGACGGATCGCCCGCCAAGACGCCGTTCTCACCCTCGTTGGTCCAGCCGCGCCATCCCTGGCCGTCCTCGCGATAGACGTTGTGCACGAGCTGTCCGCTGGTGCCGCGGGCGTAGACGTCGAGCGAGTTGGGGGCCTCGGAGACCGCCGAGGGGTCACCGGTGATCGCCCCGGCGGGGCCGACCTGCGCCCAGCTCGACCACCCCGTGCCCGGCCGGTACTGCTGCTGGGCCAACGCGCCGCTGCTCGTGCGCGAGAACACGTTGAGCGCGACAGGATCCATCGCCTCGGCGCCGGAGACCATCGCGAAGAACACGACCATCAGCGCGCAGAGCCCCAACACGCTCCCCTTGATCGGAGTGCGTCGACGGGACGGTGGGGGTGCGAGCGCGGGCACGGTGAACGTGCGCCGCAGCGGACGAGGGGATTTCACAAGGCTTCCTTACCTTCTGGCTGGACCGGAGCGCGCGGACGCCATCCAGAGCCGCACGGCGTCGCGCGGGGCGGCACAGTAGACATAACAGTGTCCGCTTTCAAGTGCGCCAGACACACGCACTAGTCGGTCCTGTCCCGCCGGCCTCTCAGCCCGCGCTGCGCCGCTCCGTCCCGAACGCCGCCACGTCCGCGAACAGATCCCCGATCACCCGCGGCCACACCTTCGACGCCGCGAACTGGCGGCTCTTGTGGTGTCCGCGGATGCGGACGCGGTCGTACATGTCGGGGGTCTGGTGGAGCTGGTGGACGCGCAGGTCCAACTCATAGCGGTCGCCGACCTGCACGACGTCGAGGCCCGGCTCCAGCCCGTAGAGCGGTTCGAGGACCTCCGTGATCACGAGGTGCCCGGCGGCGAGGTGGACGAGGACGAAGCTCTCGAAGGCGCGCACCCAGCGCTCGCCGTGGATGTTCAGCGCGGCGTCGGCGCCCTCGAGCGTCTCCTCCAGCTCGGGGCCGATGAGCGCGTGCGCGTAGTGCGGGAGGTCGAAGTCGTGCTTGAGCCCGATCAGCGACTCCTCGCGGTGCATCGTCGAGTGGCCGACGAAGATCGTCCGCGGCGGGCGGGCCGTGGCGCGGGGCGCGCGGTAGAGGCGGTCGTCGACCGGCAGCGGCATCGCGCGCCACAGCGGCACGAGCGCGGCGGCGGCGTCCCAGCTGTTGGCGTCGGCGGTGATGACGCGGTCGACGTTGCCGCGGTCGATCCGGCCCAGCTCGGCCAGGTTGTAGTCGTAGTTGGGGTGCGGCTTGCGGTCGGCGCGCGGCAGCGGCTCGGTGATCACGCCCACCACGGGGGCGTTGACGCCGTCCATCGCCCCGGCGGGCAGCGCCTCGGGGCGGAAGACGACCACGGCGTGCGGGTCGGCCGCCACCAGCGCGGCGCGCAGCGCGTCCACATCATCATCAGCCCCGCGGAACGGCACGAACGCCGGCACGATCCCGCCGGCCGGCGCGCTCAGCACGTGCGGCGCGAAGTACGACGGATGGCCGACGAAGGCCACGCGGACCGCCGCCCCGGGGGCAGGAGTCGCGTACGGGAGGTCGTCGCGGCGCACGCGGCCGTACGATAGGTCACCCGTGCGCGTCGCGTTCCTGCTCCAGGACCTCCAGCTGTCGGGCGGGGTCGGCGTGATCGTCGAGCACGCCGTCCAGCTGCGCCGTCATCACGGCATCGACGCGCAGCTCGTGCTCGCCCGTCCGCAGACCCATCCCGACTGGCCCTACCGCGGGCTGGACGGCGTCCCCGTGCTCTCGCTCGACGAGGCGACGGCGATCGACTGGGACGTCGCGCTGGCGACCTGGTGGGCGACGACCTCGGCCCTCTTCACGCTGCGCGCCGACCGCTACGCCTACTTCATCCAGCTGTTGGAGGACTCGACCTACCCGACCGGCGCGCCCGAGCAGCTGGCCGCCGCGATGACCACCGGGCTGCCGGTCCGGTTCATCACCGAGGCGCGCTGGATCGCCGAGCTGTTGGAGGACTACCAGCCGGGCAACCGCGTGCTCTACGTGCGCAACGGCATCGCCAAGGACGTCTTCCGCTCGCCCGCGACGGTGGCGCCCGTGCTGCCGGGCGTGCCGCTGCGCATCGTGCTGGAGGGCGCGCGCGGGTACGTGCACAAGGGCGTCGACGACGCGCTGGCGGCCGTGGCCGCGATGGCCGAGCCGGCGCACGTGACGTGGGTCTCGCCGCACCGGGGCGAGCCGCCGGCCGGCGTCGACCGCGTCCTCTCGGGCCTCAGCCACGCCGAGATGGCGCAGCTGTTCGCCGAGTCGCACGTCCTGCTCAAGCTCTCGCGCGCGGAGGGCATGTACGGCCCGCCGCTGGAGGCGTTCCACCTGGGCGCGACCGTCGTCACCACGCCGGTCACGGGCCACGACGAGTACGTCGCCCACGGCACCAACGGCCTCGTCGTCGGCTGGGACGACCCGCACGGCACGGCGCGCGCGCTCGACCTCCTCGCGCGCGACCGGCGGCTGCTGCACGAGCTGCGCACCGGCGCCCTGCGCACGGCGCGCGCCTGGCCCGACTGGCGTCAGTCGTCGCAGGGGATGGCGCTGGCGCTGCGGCGCGTCGCCGCCGAGCCGCCGCCGGCGATCGCGCCCGCCGGCGCCCGGCTGGTCTCGGACTTCGCGTCGGTCACCGCCGAGGCGCAGGAGCGCGCGTGGCGGCTGGAGATCGAGCGCGACCTCAAGGACCAGCTGGCCGAGCAGAAGGCGATCCGCTTCGCGCTGGCCGTCCGCGGCCGGCTGACGCAGGCGCGCGCGCTGCGCGACCGCGGCAAGGCCGTGGCCAAGCGCGGGCTGAAGCGCTGAGCGGCTACGCCGCGACCGGCGTCGCCGCGCGGTGCGTGCCGAAGGCGGCCAAGTCCAGGAACAGGTCGCGCACCAGCGCCGGCCAGACCCGCGACGCGCGGACGAGCTCGGCCTTCTGGCGCCCCCGCACGCGGATGCGCAGCACGCTCTCCGGATCGGCGTGCGCGGCGGTCGCGGCGGCCAGCAGCGCGTCGGGGTCGCCGACCTCCAGGTAGTCGAACCCCGGCTCCAGCCCGTGCGTCGGGCTCAGCGGCTCGGAGATGACGAGGTGCCCTGCGGCGAGGTGCAGCAGCACGCGGTTCTCGAAGCTCGGGTACGGCTCGTTGTGGATGTTGAAGGTGATCTCGTGGCGGTCGAGCAGGCGCTCCAGCTCCGCGGCCTGGATCCCGAACGCGACGTGCAGGCAGTCGAAGCGGTGCTTGACGTCGCGCAGCCAGCGCTCGCGGTGCACGGTCGAGCGGCCGACGAACAGCATCCGCGGCGGGCCGTCGTGCCGGGTGACCGGGCGGTAGAGGCGGTCGGAGACCGGGATCGGCAGCGAGCGCCACACGTCCATGACCTCGTCGACGGTCGGCACGATCAGCGGGTCGAACGAGACGATGCGGTCGACGTTGGCCCGGTCGAGGCGCGCGACGTCGCGCCGGCGCTTCTCCAGGTCCCAGTGCAGCGCGCTCCCGTCGGCCGCGGCGCGCGAGATCGGCTCGGTGAGGAATCCGACGATCGGCGCGGGGAGGTCGGCCAGCAGGCCCGCGGGCAGGGTCTCGGGGCGGAAGACGACGACGGCGTGCGGAGCGAACGCGTCGAGCTGGGAGCGCATGAGCGCCGGATCGCGCCCTTCGCGGAACTCGATGAACAGCGTCCGGATCCGGGGCGAGTCCTCGTCCATCGCGCACGCGCGGAAGAACGTCTGCTGTCCGACGAAGGCCAGGCGCAGCGGCCCGCCCTCGGGCGCGGTGGGGAACGGCGGCTCGAGGCGGTCGGGCATCGCCGGGCATACGTTACGCTGCTGCGCGATGCCGACTTGGGAAGCCCGCGTGTCCGGCGCGACCGCTCCTGCCGACCGGGTCGA
>DASYBY010000170.1:0-13226 GCA_036500525.1 Baekduia sp.
AACGGGATCGAGCGGGCGACGACCAGCTCGTCGTAGCCGCCGTCGTTGGGGAAGGTGGTGGCCTCGAACGGCTCCGGCGTGAGCATCTCGGCCAGCGCGGAGGCCATGCGGCGCGGCGTCTCGCGCAGGCTCTCCTCGGTGAGATCGGCGCCGAGCGCCAGCAGGAGCTCCCCGGCCGCGGCGGTCGCGCGCACGAGGTCGGGCGCGGGGGGCGGGGTGGGGGCCTCCACGGGGTGGAGGCGAGCGGCGTCGGAGGGAGACATACGGGCCTTTGCTTCGGGTCGGGCGATCTTCTTACGGGCGGGGTATGAAAGCGGGCCCGAGCGACGCAGACGTTGGTGACGGTCCCCCTCAACCTAGGAGATGCCCACCATGTCCGCTCACACCGCCGCCGCACCCGCCCCCGTGCGGCCCGCCCCGACCACCGCCACCGCGCTGCACCGCGAGCCCGGCTACCAGGCCTTCCTGCTGCTGCGCCTGGCCTTCGCGGTCGCGCCGATCGCCTTCGGCCTCGACAAGTTCTTCAACGTGCTGGTCGACTGGACGCAGTACCTCGCGCCGTGGATCAACGACATCCTGCCCGGCAACGCGCACGACGGGATGCACATCGTCGGCGTCATCGAGATCGCCGCCGGCCTGCTCGTCGCGATCAAGCCGCGCTACGGCGCGCCGCTGGTCGTCGGCTGGCTGCTGGGCATCATCATCAACCTGCTCACGTTGTCGGGGTACTACGACGTGGCGCTGCGCGACTTCGGCCTCCTGCTCGGCGCCCTGACGCTGACGCGGCTGGCCTGGGCCTACGACCCGCCGCTGGGCCGGCGATGAAGCGCGCCCGGCTCGCGCCCGAGGCCGGCGACTGGGACACGATGGTCCCGTGGCGGCGCAGCGAGCTGCGCCACGCCGGCTTCGACGCCCAGCTGGCCGGCGAGATCGCCGCCGACCTGCGCTACGACCTGCGTGCGATCCTGGACCTGATCGAGCGGGGCTGCGCGCCGCGGCTGGCGGTGCGGATCCTCGCGCCGCTCGATCGGCCCCGCCGATGACCCCGCCCCCCGACACCTCCACCGACGCGTCGCCCGCCGTCGCCGGCGAGGAGCTGCTCGCGCGGCTCCGCGCCGACGGGCCGCGCCACGAGGAGGCGATCCGCGAGCTGCACGCGCTGCTGCTGCGGGCCGCGCGCTTCGAGCTCGGCCGCCGCTCCTCCGCGCCGGCCCAGATGCGCGGCGAGGAGCGCGACGACCTGGCGCTGCAGGCCGCCGACGACGCGTTCGTCGCGGTCATGGGCAAGCTCGCGGAGTTCCGCGGGGACAGCCGCTTCACGACCTGGGCCTACAAGTTCGCCCTCTACGAGGCGGCGGTGCGCGTGCGGCGTCGGGCCTGGCAGCACCGCGAGGTCACGATCGACGCGGCCGCGTGGCTGACCATCGGCGATGGCGCCGCCGGACCGCATGCCCAGGCGCGCCAGAGCGAGCTGCTGCGCGCGATCCGCACGCTCATCGACACCGAGCTGACCCCGCACCAGCGCGACGTGCTCGTCGCGCTCACCATCCAGGACATCCCGATCGACGTCCTCGCCGAGCGCCTCGGCAGCACGCGCGGCGCGCTCTACAAGACCCTCCACGACGCCCGCCGCCGGCTGCGCTCCCTGCTGGCGAGCGCCGGCCACGACCTGGACCTGACGTCACCATGACCGATCCGCACACCGCCTCCGCCCTCTCCCGCCTCCTCGGCCCCGCGGCCGCCGAGGCCACCTGCGACGAGTGCTTCGCGCAGCTCGGCGCCTACGTCGACCGCGAGGTGCTGGCGGGCGACGCCGAGCAGACGATGCCCGCCCTCGCCGCCCACCTGCAGGGCTGCCCCGCCTGCGCCGAGGACTACGAGAGCCTGCGGGCGCTGGTGCTGGAGGAGCGCTAGCGCGACGCCGCCCTCAGCCGTGCAGCGCCAGGTACGGCGCGAGCCCGATCAGCACCGCGGCCAAGCTGTACTTCAACACGCGCGGCGCGACGGCGTGGGCGATCCGCCAGCCGAGCAGCACGCCCGCCAGCTCGGGCAGCCCGACCACGAGCGCCAGCGGCCAGTCGATCGCGCCCCGGGTCAGGTAGCCGACCGTGCCGACGCTCGCGATCACGACCGACTGCGCCTGCGCGGCGGCCAGCGCCCGCAGCATCGGCAGGCCCGCCGCCGCCAGCAGCGGCACCGCGAGCATCGGCCCGCCGAGCCCGAACAGGCCCGCAGCGACGGCGACGCCGAACCCGACCACTGCGATCGCCGCCGGCGCCAGGTCCGGATGCGCGCCGGCGCCCTCGCCCGCGCCCACCCCGCGCGGATCGCGCACGAGCACGAGCACGCCGATCGCCGCCGCCGCGACGCCGAGCGCGATCGCGAACGCCGTCCCCGAGACCGCCGAGTTGACGAGGACCCCGAGCGGCGTGCCGACCACCGCGGCGCCCGCGAGGATCGCCGCGGTCCGGCGCGTCGCGCGATGGCGCAGCTGCCCGGAGCGCCGGTAGGCCAGCGTGCCGAGCACGCCGGTGGCGACGTGCGTGACGAGCGCCGTCCCCGCGACCTCCGCCGGTGACAGGCCGGTCAGCACGACGAGCCCGATCGTCGCCAGCACGCCGCCCGGTCCGACGGCCGTGATCCCCACGCCGGCCGCCAGGCCGAACACCGCCAACGCCAGCACCGTGCCGGCTCCCAAGCCCGTCCACACTCCCTCCAACCTACCCGGAGCACCATCGCGGAGGCTCCTCCGCTACGATAATCGGAGGGCGCCTCCGTCGAGGTCCAACGCCAGGCCGACCGCCCCCTTCCTTCTCCCCGAACCACCCAGGAACGAGACCGATGACCCCGGACACGCCGGCCGCCGCCGCCCGCCCGCACTACAACATCACCTTCATCGTCCTGGCGGTCGCGGCGACCGCGTACGTGCTGCTCCAGTCGCTCGTGCTCCCCGCGCTGCCGGACTTCCAGCGCGACCTCGGCGCGTCGGAGACCTCGGTCAGCTGGATCCTCACCGCCTACCTGCTGAGCGCGTCGATCGCGACGCCGATCATCGGCCGCCTCGGCGACATGTACGGCAAGGAGCGCCTGCTCCTCATCGTGCTGATCATCCTCGGCGTCGGCACGTTCATGTCGGCCATCGCCTCGTCGATCAACCTGCTGATCGCCGGCCGCGTCGTGCAGGGCATCGCGGGCGGCATCTTCCCGCTGGCCTTCGGGATCATCCGCGACGAGTTCCCGCGCGACCGCGTGGCGGGCGGCATCGGCCTGATGTCCTCGTTGATCGGCATCGGCGGCGGCGCGGGCGTCGTGCTCGCCGGTCCGATCGTGCAGAACATGTCCTACCACTGGCTGTTCTGGTTCCCGCTGATCGCCATCATCATCAGCGCGATCGCCACGCACTTCTACGTGCCGGAGTCGCCGATCAAGACGCCGGGATCCATCAACTGGCTGGCGTCGTTCCTGATGTCGATCGGGCTCGTGCTGGTGCTCGTGGCCGTCAGCGAGACGACGGTCTGGGGCTGGGGCTCGCCCAAGACCATCGGGTTGATCGTGCTCGGCCTCATCGTCCTCGCGGGCTGGGTCCGGACCGAGATGCACTCGGCCGAGCCGCTGGTCGACATGCGCATGATGCGCATCAAGGGCGTCTGGACGACCAACACGGTGGCCTTCCTCTTCGGCGTCGGCATGTACTCCGCGTTCATCATCATCCCGCAGTACGTGCAGGAGCCGACCTCGACCGGCTACGGCTTCGGCTCGTCGGTCGTGCAGTCCGGCCTGTTCCTGCTGCCGACCACGGTGGCCATGTTCATCATCGGCCAGTTCGCCGGCACGATCGACAAGCGCGTCGGCTCCCGGCCCGCGCTGATCGGCGGCGCCGCCTTCACGGTGTTCTCGTTCCTGATGCTGACGTTCGCCCGCTCCGAGCAGTGGGAGATCTACGTCGCCGCGGCCCTGCTCGGCGTCGGCGTCGGGCTCGCGTTCGCCGCGATGTCGAACCTGATCGTGCAGAACGTGCCGCAGGAGCAGACCGGCGTCGCGACCGGCATGAACACCGTGATGCGGTCGCTCGGCGGCGCGCTCGGCGGCCAGATCGCCGCGACGTTCATCGCCGACGACCTCGTCCACGACCTGCCGACCAACCACGGCTTCGGCCTCGCGTTCGGCTTCTGCCTGGCCGGCGTGATCGCGAGCCTCGCGGTGGCCTTCCTGGTCCCGCGCCGGCCCGCCGTCGGCGAGGTCGACCCGCACCGCCCGCCGGTCCCCGGCGACCTCGTCGCCCAGGAGGCCTGAGGGCGCAGCGCATGAGCGTCGTCCCCGCCCAGGCCCACCCGCGCGAGGAGACCGCCCGGCGCAACCGCGACAAGCTCGTCGCGGCGGCGCTGGAGGAGTTCGAGCGCTCGGGCTGCCAGGCGTCGCTGGAGGCGATCGCCCGGAAGGCCGGCGTGGGGATCGGCACGCTCTACCGGCACTTCCCCAGCCGCGAGGTCCTGATCTTCGCCGCCCACGGCCGCGAGGTCGAGCAGCTCGGCGACCTGGCGGGGGAGCTGCTGGAGGAGATGGAGCCCGAGCACGCGCTGCGCGAGTGGATGGACCAGCTGGCGACGTTCGCCATCAAGAAGCGCTGGATGGGCGACGCCCTGAGCGTCGCGGCCAAGTCGGTCCCCTCGGACTCGACGGCCTACCGGATCCTCGTCGCCGCGCTCTCGCGGCTGCTGGTCGCCGGCGCGGCGTCCGGGGCGATCCGCGAGGACGTCGGCGCCGACGACGTGATGCTCGCCATCGCCGGCCTCTGGCACGTCAACGCGCGCAACGACTGGCAGGGCCAGACCCGGCGCCTGCTCGACCTGCTCATGGACGGCCTGCGCGCGGGCGCCTCGGCGCCGCGCGCGTAGGGCCGCCGCCCGGGCGGCCTCAGCTCAGGACGGCGCGGGCTCGGCCGAGCGCTGGACCCAGCGCGAGCGGCAGGGGATCTTGTCCATGTCGCAGCGGTCGACGTAGCGCGCGGCGATCTCGGTGACCTCGCCGAGCAGGTCGTCCTTGAGCAGGATCGGGTCGAGCCCCAGCTCGAGCAGCCGGTCGTTGTCGACGATGAGGTCGTTCTCCTCGGCCTCGCGGCGCGGGTTCTCGAGGTAGTCGATCTCGGCGCCCGTCAGGCCCGCGACGATGCCGGCCAGATCGCGCACGCGATGGACCTCGGTCATCTGGTTGAAGATGCGGACGCGCTCGCCGGGCGCGGGCGGAGTCTCGACGGCCAGCGCGATGCACCGGACCGAGTCCTGCAGGTGGATGAATGCGCGCGCCTGGCCGCCGGCGCCGTGCACCGTCAGCGGGTAGCCCACGGCCGCCTGCATGAGGAAGCGGTTGAGCACCGTGCCGTAGTCGCCGTCGTAGTCGAAGCGGTTGATGAGCCGCGGGTCGAGGCGGGTCTCCGCCGTCTGCGTCCCCCACACGATCCCCTGGTGCAGGTCGGTGACCCGGACCTCGTCGTTCTTGTTGTAGAACGCGAACAAGAGCTGGTCCTGCGCCTTGGTCATGTGGTAGATGCTGCCCGGGCTGGCGGGGAACAGGATCTCCTGCTCGACCTCGCCGCCCTCGATGCCCTCCATGCGGACCGAGAGGTAGCCCTCGGGGATGCGCACGCCGGCCGTCGCGTAGCCGTAGACGCCCATCGTGCCGAGGTGGACGACGTGGGCGTCGTGCTCGGCCTCGACCAGCGCCGCGAGCAGGTTGTGCGTCGCGTTGACGTTGTTGTCGACCGTGTAGCGCTTGTGGGCCGGGCTCTTCATCGAGTACGGCGCCGACCGCTGCTCGGCGTAGTGGACGATCGCGTCCGGCCGCAGCCGGCGGACCAGCTCCAGCAGCCCGTCGTAGTCCTGCGCGACGTCGAGGTGCTCGAAGGCGATCTCGGCCCCCGAGACCTCCTTCCACGCCGCCAGCCGCACGTCGATCGGCTCGATCGGCGTCAGCGAGGCGATGCCCAGCTCACCGTCGGCGCCGCGCCGCGCGAGGTTGTCGACGATCGTCACGGCATGCCCGCGCGCCGAGAGATGCAGCGCCGCGGGCCATCCGCAGAAGCCGTCGCCTCCCAGGATCAGCACGCGCTGCGGCGTGTCGGCGGACTCGGTCGGTGGGTGCTGGTCAGCTCGCATACGTCATTTCACTATCGCTCGCCTCAAGGATGAGTTTCGATTCTTTGTGGAAGTTCTTCAGTACCCGCCCCGGGTGGGCCGCCAACGGATCCGGCCTCGCCGGGCGTCTCGCCGGCCTTCGGGCGGGCGATCACGACGAAGACGGCGAGCTCCGCGACGATGGTCACGACGCGCAGCCCGACTGCGCCCGTGGCCAGCTCGCCGTGGGGCAGCCGATCGTGCATCAGGCCGATGAACACGACCTCGCGGACGCCCAGGCCGCCGGGCGCGATGATGACGACCAGGCCCGCCGCCCAGGCGATCGCGGCGGCGCCCGCGACCGCCACGGGCTCCTCGAAGCCCGAGACGCCGCCCTGCACCAGCGCGGCGCACACGACGTAGGCGAGGAATGCGGCGACGGCGCCGCTGGTCGCGCGGGCCGTCCGCGCCGGATCCAGACGCTGGGGCATGCGCCGCGCGACGATCGCGGGGCCGGCGAGCGAGAAGACCAGCGCCGCCCACCACCACGCGTCGGCGACCGCGAGCGCGATCCCGCCGATGGCCAGCGCCGCGCACAGCGCGATGACGTTCTCGGCCACGACGATCGTCACGCGGTCCAGCGCGCCACCCTCGACGACGGCCAGGCGCGACGCGGGCGCCCAGAACCCGCCCGGCAGGTAGCGCAGCACCTGCGTGCGGCACCAGGTCGAGGCGGGCGCGGGGTCCCAGCGGCCGCTGATCAGGACGCTCCACAGGCGCACGAGGCCGAGCCACCAGAGCGCCGCGGGGAGGAGCGCCACGCCCAGCGGCCACCAGTCGAGGTTCGAGGTGTCGACGCTGCGCACCGCGGCGACCGCGGTGACGACGATCAGCGCGACCGCCGCGACGAAGCCGACCGCGCGCAGCAGCGGCATCCACCGCTCGACGAGCGCGCGGACGGTCGCGACCATCAGCGCGACGTCCGGCGCCGCTGCGCCAGCCCGCGGCGCTCGCGCCACGAGGTTTCCAGGATGACGCGCGCGTAACGGAAGCCGTACAGGACGTTGTGCCCCTTCTTGCTCTCGCCCGCGGTGCGCTTGCGCATCACGATCGGGCGCTCCGCGATCCGGTAGCCGCGGGCGATCGCGCCGATCAGCAGCTCGGAGGTCTGGTACTGCATCTGCCGCTGCGGGACGGTCTGCGTCACCTCGACGCGCAGCGCGCGAAAGCCGCTGGAGGTGTCGGTGACCTTGACGCCGGTGAGCAGGCGTACGAGCCCGGCGAACACGTGGACGCCGGTCTGGCGGAAGGCGTCGTCGGTCTCCGCGCTGCCCAGCACGCGGGAGCCGATGACGAAGTCGGCCTCGCCGTCGGCCACGGGCTGCAGCACGCCCTCAAGCTCGGCCGGGTTCCACTGGCCGTCGGCGTCGAGCGTCACGACGTACTGCGCGCCGAGGCGCGCCGCCAGCTCGTAGCCGAGGCGCAGCGCGACGCCGTGGCCGACGTTGCGCTCCAGCCGCACCACGTGGACGCCGGCGTCGGTGGCGACCGCGCCGGTGCGGTCGGTGCTGCCGTCGTCGACGACCAGGACGTCGAGGTCGAGTCCGCACGCGGAGGCGGGGATCTCGGCCAGCGTGGAGGGCAGCGACTCCTCCTCGTCGAGCGCGGCGATCACGACGGCGACGGGCGCGAAGGTCAGCTCGGGATGGGCGGCCAGGAACGCCTCCAGGGCGGCATCCCGGACGGGGGTCGCCCAGGGAGCGGCCGACGTCGCGCGCAGGGTCGTCATCGCCCGCAGACTAGGGAATGTCGCATCCGCCACCCCGCGTCACGAGCGCGACGCCCGCGCGCGGAGTCGGCTAGCGTCGCGGCCTTGCTCGCGCGGCGCGTCGTTCCCACCAACCTCTCGCGCCTGGCCGTTCCCGTCGCGCTGGTGCTCGCGGCGCTGTGGCTGCTGGCCTCGCGGGAGCCGACCTACGACCCCTGGGCGTGGCTGCTCTGGGGCCGCCAGATCGGGCACGGGACGCTCGACACGGTCGCCGGACCGTCATGGAAGCCGCTGCCGGTCGTCTTCACCACGCCGTTCTCGTGGCTCGGCGACGATGCCGCGCCGCTGCTCTGGCTCACGGTCGCGCGCGCCGGGTTCCTGCTGGCCATCTACTACGCCTACCGCCTCGCCGCCGAGATCGCGGGCGCCGTCGCCGGCGTGCTCGCGGGCGTGGGCGTCGCGCTGATCGACAGCTACGCCTCGCTGTCGGCGCGCGGCAACTCCGAGGGCCTGCTCGTCGCCTTCTGCCTCGCCGCCGTGCAGCGCCACCGCGCCGGGCGGACCGGCCAGGCGCTCGCGCTCGCCTTCCTCGCCGCGCTGCTGCGCCCCGAGATCTGGCCGTTCTTCGGCGTGTACGCGCTGTGGTGGGCGTGGTTCGGCGGCGAGGCGACCGAGCGGGTGCGGCGCGCGGTCATCGTCGTGCTGGCCGGCGTCGCCGTGCTCGCGCTGTGGTTCGTCCCGGAGAAGATCGGCTCGGGCTCCCTGCTGCGGGGTGCTTCACGGGCGCGCGAGCCGGTGGCGGGCTCGCCCGGCCAGGCGGCGCACCCGGTCGTAGCGACGTTCAGCAACGCCGCGGGCGCGGTCGATCCCGTCTTCTACGCCGGCGGCGTGGCCGCGGTGCTGATCGCGCTGATCTGGTGGCGCCGCGGGCGCCGAGACGCCGACACCGCGACCGTCCTGATGCTGGCCGGCGCCGCGACGGCCTACATGGTCATCGTCGCGATCCTCGCCCAGGCCGGGTTCACCGGCAACGAGCGCTACGTGTCGCTGCCGGCCTCACTGGTCTGCGTACTCGGCGGCGTCGGGATCGTCCAGCTCGTGCGCCTCGCGCCGGCGCGGTTCGGCGCGGCGCGCTGGCCCGCGATCCTCGCCGGCCTGGTGGTCGTCGGCCTCACGATCACCCCGGCGCTGAGCCTCAAGGACGACGCACGCGCGTCGGTCAGCCAGGGCCACCTCTACGACCACCTCGACACGATCATCGACCGCGCGGGCGGCCGCGCCGCGATCCTGCGCTGCGCCCCCGTCTACACCGGTCCCTACGAGACCCAGCTCATCGCCTACAAGTTGCACCTGCACGACGACCAGGTGAGCATCGACCCGCGGCCGCCGGGCACCGTCCTGGCCGTGATCGGGACCGAGCAGAGCCACGATGCACGCTTCCCGATCCGCGAGATCCACGGCGGCTGGGTGCTGCGGACCACCTGCCCGGGCTGATCAGCCCGGGACGAGGATCTCGTTCCACTCGCGGATCTCGTAGGCGCTGACGACGCCCTCCAGCACGAACGGGTCCTCGGCGACGAA
The DNA here is from genome assembly GCA_036500525.1 of Baekduia sp. Lineage (GTDB taxonomy): Bacteria > Actinomycetota > Thermoleophilia > Solirubrobacterales > Solirubrobacteraceae > Baekduia. The sequence goes on from DASYBY010000170.1 coordinate 9,460, forward strand.
CGCCTCCGCGGCCTCGTGCGTGGCGAAGATCGCCATCGAGCCCTGCGCCTGCGGATCGCCGAACGTGCCGACCATCAGCAGGTCGCCCGCGGCGTGGAACGCGTCCAGCCGCGCGCGGTGCGCCGCGAAGTGCCGCGGCGCCTTGGACATCACGTCGTCGGCCGAGGTGTAGAACACGACGTGCTTCATGCCGTCGCCCCGAGGGTCGCGCCGTAGGCGGCCAGCGTCGCGGTCCACGCGCCGGGATCCTCGAACGTGATGCGCGTGCGTTCGGCGTCAGGGCCGAAGCGCTCCAGGTCGCGATGCTCCAGCTCGACCCGCGTGCGATCGGCGGCCTCGGCGACGAACCGCAGCTCGACGGTCGTGATCAACTTGGGGTCGTACTGCCAGTCGGCGGTGAGCTGCCACGCCAGCACGAGGCGCGCCGGCGGCTCCCAGACGCTCACGAACCCGGTCTGCGTCTCGCTGCCGTCCTGGTGGCGCGTGTACCACCGGCCGCCCTCGCGCGGCTCGACGACGACCTCCTCGATCGGCGCGCTGCCGATGTGGTGCGCGCTGGGCCACCAGCTCGTCATGCCGCTGGTGAAGACCTCGAAGGCGCGCTCGCGCGACGCCGGGACCACCACGGAGCGGCGGACCGCTTCGACGGCCTTGATCATGTCTCGTTCTCCTCGTCATCGCGGATCGCGGCGTCGTACGCCGCGAGCGACCGCTCCCAGAACTGGTCCAGGTAGCTGCGCAGGACCGACAGTCCCGCGGGATCCACCCGGTAGAGGCGACGCGTCCCGTCCTTGCGATCGAGGACCAGCCCGACGTCCTTGAGCACCCGCAGGTGCTGCGAGACGGCGGGCCGGCTGACCGGCAGCTCGGCGGCGAGCTGCCCCACGGCGGCCGGTCCGTCGGCCAGGCGATCGAAGATCGCCTGCCGGGTCGGGTCGCCCAGCGCGGTCATCATGGCGGGTCCGTTAGCCACTACGAACCGTAAGCTACCACGAACGCTTGCGGCCCGTGGTAGCTCCGGCTCGTCGTCGCCGGCCGGCCCCGGCCCGGGCGCTGCCTACTGCGGCGGCCCGGTCCAGCCGTCGAGGTAGCAGGGCGCCGAGCCGCAGGTGTCGTTGAAGACCCCGCCGACGTCCAGGAAGTCGCTGACCTGCTGGCGGCCGGTGACCTGCTCGCTGGCGTCCGGTCCGTGCGGGTCGACGCCCTGGGTGTTCGGGAGGTTCCCGATCGGCGGCGACGGCGTGCCCTTGATCGTGTTCCCGCCGATGTCGCGCAACGGCCCGACGTCCCACAGCGAGACGGCCGTGCCGTCGTACGGGTAGGACTCGACCGTGGGGATGTTGTAGAAGGGCGTCACGTACGGGCTGCGGCCCGGATCGAGCAGCGGCGTCCGGATCTTCGCCCCGATCGTGCGGATCTCGACCTCGGTCGTGACGTTGGACACCTGGTGATCGCCGTAAGCCATCTGCAGCAGCAGCTTGTGCGCCGGCGTGTCGGGCAGCGGGCTGCTCGTCATGTGCTGGGCGTAGCCGTCGGCCTCACCGCGATCCCACAGCAGCTGCATGATCGAGAACAGCAGCGGGTGATCGCCCTCGTCGGGGTAGGAGCCGTAGAGGACCGGCGAGAACTCGTCGAAGTCCGTGCTGCGCGGCAGCAGCAGGCTGTAGTTCATGCCGGGGACGCCGAGGTAGCCGCGGGTGAAGTCGGGCGCGATCGCCGACAGCGACCCGCCCATGATCCCGCCCTGGCTCCCGCCCGTGTAGTACAGGCGCTGGGTGTCGATGACCGACTCCATCGTCCCGCTTTTGTCGAACTGGAACGCCGGGTCGTTGTTGAAGCCGTCGGGGTGGATCATCGCGCGGCCCAGGTAGAGGAAGTCGAGCATCCCCTGCTGGGCGCGGTCGGCGATCCGCGGCATGTTGGACAGGTCGGTCAGGACGTTGCCCGCGACGTCGTTGACGTCCTCGTCGGCCATCCCGATCCAGTCCGCCGCGCAGTTGACGAAGTTGTGCTCGGACGGCAGCTCCGTCTGCGACTCGACGCTCGACGCGTCGCCGAACAGCCCGTGCCCGTAGAGGGTCGGGCGCGCTGGGGTCACGTCGTCGCCGGGATCGCCGACGGCCGCCCACGGGATGTTGCACTCGAACTTCGCCGCGTACGGGTTGTCGGTGTTCTCCACCGGGTTGCCGTCGCTGCCGATGTGGAACGTGCCGCCCGGCCCGCAGTCCGGGAACAGGAAGCACGGGACCGTCACGGTGCCCTTGACGCGCCGCGCGATCTGCGGGTTCTGGACCTGGGTGAAGTCCTCCGGCGTCTCGGTGGTGAACGTCGGGGCGTGCCCGCTGACCGCGAGGTCGCTCATGTCGGTGTCGCCCAGCTCGGCGAACGCCCGGTCACGGATGCTCAGCATCCGGCCCGACAGGCTCTGCTGGCTGGCGACCGTGAAGTCCCAGGCGAGGTACAGGTCGTCGCGCTCGATCCCGCTCTGGGCGAGCGTGTCGAACAGGCCGTCCATGTGGCCGCGACGGGCCTCGACCTCGGGCTGCTGCGTCTTGATGTCGTCGCGGTAGACCCGGAAGCCGTCGCTCGGCGCGATGATGTTGCCGTCGGCGTCGCGCATGTTGCGCAGCGCGACGATGTAGCGATCGCCCTCGGTGAAGTTCTTGCCGGGGTGGATCTCCAGGTCGGTGGCCTCCGGCGTGGAGGCGTTGGAGTCGAGCTCGGCCCAGATCTGCTGGCGCTGCCCGGTCCGCGTGTTGATGACGACGACCGGCTGGTCGGGGTCGAGGTAGCGCGCCTGGTCGGTGATCGGCACGGCGCCGGTCTGCGCGATGGCGGCCGGCGTGTCCATGCCGGGGACCTTGACCACGATCGCCGAGCCGGGGCTGAAGCCGTCGGCGCGGTTGTAGTCGGTGGGGTCGATGTGCGTGCCGTGCACGTTGGCCGGCATCGACTCGGCGTTCAGGTTCAGGCGACGGCCCGTGGGCGTCGAGCTGTCGGCCACCGTGAAGTAGTCGTCGGGGAACGGCAGCAGGCACTTGACGGGCGCGGTGAAGTCACAGCGGTCGGCGTTGCTGACGTCGATCTTCGGCACGACCGGCTCGTCGGCCGGCGGCACGACGGAGGCGGGCGGTGCCGGCGCGGCGGGCGCGGGAACCGGCACCGGTCCGATGGGCGCCGCGGCCGGCGGGGGCACCGGGGCGCTCGCGCAGCGGGCGGCGTCGCGCTTGAGCGCTCCGCTGACCGAGACGCTGCGGCCGAGCTTGCCGCGGCTGCTGACGGCGCGCGCCTGGATGACGAGGCGCGCGGAGCTGGTGCGACAGGCCGCCATGGTGCGGCGGCCGGCCGTCGAGAGCGCGAGGGTGGTGCGGACCGAGCCGGTCCGGGCGAAGCGCACGGTGCGGGACGTGGTCAGCGCGTGCTGATGGCCGCCCTCGCTGAGCGCCGCGCCGAGGCGCACGCGGTCGCCGCGCCGGCCCGCGATCGTGACCGTGATGCGCCTGGACGCGACGATCGTGTGCTGGCTGAGCGACGCCGCTTTCGGCTTGGCCGGCGCAGCATCCGAGCCGGCAGCCATCGCCGGTCCGGCGGCGACCCCCAGCGCGCCGAGCACCGCGACCGTGAGTACTCGAGCGCGCAGACGCGTGCCGAGACCATCCCCTGTGACCAACATCTTCTCTCCTCTGCTCCGGCGGCGCGAATGCCGCCCTGGACCCGTTCGGGACGCTACGGGAGGAGTCCGGCGCCGACCATTGGAGGCCGACCCA
>DASYBY010000171.1:0-17843 GCA_036500525.1 Baekduia sp.
GGCGCCGGCTTCGGCTCGTTTCACTACCTGAAGAACCTGCCGTTCGACGAGCTGAAGATCGACGGCCAGTTCATCCGCAACCTCACGACGAACCCGGACGACCTCGTCCTCGTCGAGACGCTCGTGCAGCTCGCGCGCGGCCTCGGCAAGCGCACGGTGGCCGAGTACGTCGAGGACGCGGCCGTCGTGCAGCTCCTGCGCGACGTCGGCGTCGACTACGCGCAGGGCTACTACATCGGCGCGCCGATGCCCGCCCCGGAGCTGCTCGGCATCGGCCGCCGGCACGACGCGCACGAGCGCTGAGGCGGTCCTGTCACGACGTACCGCGCGCCCCTGAGCAGGGGCGCGAGCGTCACTCGGCTTCGCGCAGCGTGACGGGCAGCGCGGTGGACACGATCTCGGTCACCCGGAGCCCGAACTCCTCGTCGACGACGACGACCTCGCCGCGGGCGATCGGGCGGCCGTTGACCAGCAGGTCGACGGGCTTGTCGGCCAGGCGGTCGAGCGTGACGACCGAGCCCTGCCCGAGGCTCATGGTCTCGCCCAGCGACATGTGGGTGCGGCCGACCTCGACGGTCAGCTCGACCGTGACGGCCTCCAGGCGCGTCAGGTCGGCCCCGAGCGCTAGGCCGGGGTCGCCGCCCGGGTCGTCGGGAAGCGGGGTGAACTCGACGTCGGTCATGGGTGTCTCCTCGTCGGGCATGCGGGGCTACTGGATCGCCACATCGGTGAACAGGACGTCCTCAATCTCGACGTCGGTGTCCTTCTTGATCCGCTTGAGGATCGACTTCTGCAGCTTCAGCCGCGTGGACGCGTGCTGCAGCCGGGACGCCGGCTCGTCGGTCAGCGCGTCGGTGATCACCGAGCGCACCACGGCCTCCTGGGGCAGCGTGCCGTAGCCGGCGGGCGGCGGCGGCGCCTCCTTGCCGAGCTTGGCGACCTCGGCGTCGAGGTAGCCCTCCTTCAGCACGAGCGCCGCGTCGAGCTTCGCGAAGCGCCCGCCCTTGAGGTTGATCAGGAAGTCCTTGGGCATGATGTACACCTGCCCCGCGACCTTCGGCTTGGGCACCACGGCCGGCTTGGCGAGGACGAACTTGTAGACGCCCCCGAGCACGACGAGCAGCACGGGCAGGACGATCTTCAGCTTGGACATCATGGGGAGGTGGGGGCGAAGTCGGGTTTGATCGAGGGGATCGACGCGGCGGTGGCCGTGTCGGAGCTCGCGGACGATCCGTCGGCGCCCGCGACGTCGGCGACCACGCGCGGCACGAGGATCTCGACGCGGCGGTTGAGGCTGCGGCCGCCCACGGTGGTGTTGGGCGCGATCGGCCGGTACTGGCCACGGCCGGCCGACATCATGCGGTCGGGGGCGATGCCGTCGGCGGCGAAGGTGCGGAAGATGGAGTCGGCGCGGGCGGTCGACAGCGCGAGGTTGTCGGGGAACTGCCCGCTGTTGATCGGCTGCGAGTCGGTGTTGCCCGAGACGATCAGGTTGTGGCCGGTCTGGGCGTCGAGCAGCTTGGCGACCTGCTTGAGCAGCGGCAGCGAGCCGGGGCGCACCGTGGCCGAGCCGCTGTCGAACAGCAGGTCGTCGGTGAGCAGCCTGATCAGCAGCCCGTCGTCGGTGATCGTCGTCTTGACCTTGTCGGCCAGGCCGGCGGCCTGCGCGGCCGCGTCGAGCTTGGCCTTCAGCTTGCGGAACTGCTCCTCCTCGGCCGCCTTGGCCGCCTTCGCCTTGGCGGCGGAGTCCTTGTTCTCCTCCTTGGGCTTGCCGCCCACGTAGGGCTGGAGGTTGGACTTCGGCGGCGACGAGGACGGGTTGACGATGTTGGCCGTGCCGCCCGCGTCCATGATGGCCTTGCCGCCGGGCATGATCTTCCCGGAGAACGCGGCCTGCAGCGAGTGCTGGAGCCCCTCGAACTTGGCCTTGTTGACCGAGGAGATCGAGAACAGCACCATGAACAGCGCCATCAGCAGCGTGATCAGGTCGGAGTAGGTGAGCAGCCAGCGCTCGTCGACGTGCTCGGGATGCTCCTCCCGGCGCTTCTTCTTGCCGTGTCCGGACATGGCGAGGGCCTACGCGGCCTGGGCCTCGGCCGCAGGCTCGGCGACGGCCTTGAGGTCGGCCTTGCCCGGGTTCTCGACGGCGTCGCGCTCGGCCGGCGCGATGTAGCTCAGGAGCTTCTGCTGCACCATGCGCGGGTTGTCGCCCGCCTGGATCGCCAGGATGCCCTCGACGACGAGCGTGCGCTCCTCGACCTCCTGGCCGCTGAGCATCTGCAGCGTGTAACAGACCGGCAGGTAGATCACGTTCGCCGAGCCCACGCCGTAGAGCGTGGCGATGAACGCGCCGGAGATCGACGGACCGAGGGTCTCGGGCGCGCTGAGGTTGCCCAGCACGTGCACGAGCGACACGACCGTGCCGAGCACGCCGATCGTCGGCGCCAGGCCGCCGGCCTTCTCGAAGACCGAGTAGCCCTGCTTGTGGCGCGCCGCCATGGAGTCGATCTCGGCGTCGAGGATCTCACGCAGCAGATCCGGATCGGTGCCGTCGACGACCAGCTGCATGCCCTTGCGCATGAAGGCGTCGTCGATCGCCTCGATCTCCTCCTCCAGCGCGAGCAGGCCGTCCTTGCGGGCCCGCTCGGCGAAGGTGACCAGCGACTTCACGCGATCGGCCAGGTCGGGCGGGGCCGTCGTGAAGGCCTTGATGTACAACTTGGGCAGCAACATGAAGCGCTTCATGCCCACGCCGGCGAAGATCGCACCCGCCGTACCGCCGCACACGATCAACAACGCGTTGATGTTGAGCAGCGCCATGGGGGCGACGCCCTCCATGATCCCCGCGCCCATGATGGCGAGGATCGCGATGACGATGCCGATGGCGGAAGCGGCCTTCATGGTCTCTCTCGTAAGTCGGCCGCGCCCTCAGGGGCCTTAGGCCAACGCCTTTTCGATCGCCGACAGGACCCGCTCGGCCTGGAACGGCTTGGTCACGAAGTCCTTGGCGCCGAGCTTGATCGACTCCAGCACCTTGGACTCCTGGCCGAGCGCCGAGCACATCACGACCTTCGCGCCGGGATCGACGGCGATGATCTCCCGCAGGGCGGCGAGGCCGTCCTTCTCGGGCATGGTGATGTCCAGGGTCATGACGTCCGGGCGCAGCTCTTGGAACCGCTGCACCGCCTCTGCGCCGTTGGCTGCCTCGCCGACGATCTCGTGGCCGCCGCCGCTCAGGGCGTCGGTGACCATCTTGCGCATGAACGCGGCGTCATCTACGACAAGCACGCGTGCCATCAGACTGCAACCTCCGTGGGAGTGGAATGGGGAGAAGGGGAAGAGTGATCTGCCACGCCGAGCACTTGCTCGATCCGCACGGCCAGGCCGCCGTCGTCGGTGACGAGGAGGCGGCCCGTGGCGAAGCGCATGCCGTCGGCGTAGAGGTCGATCGGGGCGTCGACCTCGCGGTCGAGCTCGACCACGGCGCCGCCCGGCAGGGTCACGACGCGGCCCGAGGACATGCGGGTGCGCCCGAGCTCGGCCCAGACGCGGATCGAGACGTCGCGCAGCGCGTCGCCGAGCGGCGTGTCGTCGTGCGACTCGGTCATCTCGTCCAGCGCGCGGGTCATCCGCACGATGAACGCGTTGGGCACCAGCTGGACCAGCAGGCACGGGGCGCCGCAGAAGGTGAAGGTGACGGCCGTGGCGTGGCCGGGGTGGTCCCAGCCGGCGCCGCCCTCGTCGAGCGAGGCGAGCTGGCGGACGTCGGGCGGTGCGATCTCGACCTCTTCGTCGAGCACCTTGCTGGTCGCCATCGCGGCGGCCGACATCATCTGGTTCATCGCCTCGCCGACGGCGGAGAACTCGAGCTCGGAGAGCTCGCCCCCGGCCTCGACGGCGTTGGGGTCCATCCCCATCATGGCCGCGGCCATGCGGCGCGCGCCCTCGATGCCGATGACCAGCACGTTGCCGCCGGTGACGCCGTCGACGTAGGACACGTCGGCCGCGATCGCGGGCATCGTGACGTCGCCGAACGGCGACTCGTCGGGCGGGACGACCCGGACCGAGCCGGGGGCCACGCCGTCGGGCGAGAACATCTGCAGCACGCCCTGGACGGCCTCGGACGTCGAGGAGCCCAGCCGCAGCAGCGCCTGCTCGGCGTTCATCGCACGACCTCTTGCACGGGACTGCCCATATCCCCGTTGTCGGCCATTACGGTGCGATCTCCACCGGCGCGACGATCTGGACCGCGCGACGGTTCCCGCTGCGACCGCCGCGGGCGCGCAGGATCGGCGAGCGATCCGCGAAGAGGGTGACCTCGGCGTCGGCCTCGGCGTCGAGGCGCACGACGTCGCCGGCCCGCAGCGCGAGCACCTGCGCGAGTGTGAGATGGCAGTCGGCCACCTCGGCGCGCAGCGAGACGTCGACCAGGCTCAGCTCGTGGTTGACCGCGGCGGCGACGACCTCGTCGCGCGAGGTCTCGGTCTCGTCGTGGCGGGAGAAGGCCGAGGCCACGGGCGCGATCGCCGCGTAGGGGACCAGCAGCGTCATCGTCGACGACAGGCCGTCGAGGCGCGCCTCGAGCGTCAGCGCCAGCGTCGGCTCCGAGCCGGCCGCGACCTGGATCGTCTCCGCCTGCGTGTCGACCGTCGCGATCTCCAGCGTCATCTCCGACACGTCGAACCAGACCGACGACAGCGACTCGACGATCGTGCCGAACAGGCGGTGGACGACCATGAGGTCGATGTCGGTCAGGTCCCGGTCGCGCGAGGCGGTCTCGGGACGGCCGCCGAGCATCCGCTCCAGCGCGATCAGGACGACGGGCAGCTCGGCGCTGAGCAGCATCCGGCCCTCGTGCGGGGCCGTGTCGATCTGGATGTGGACCGAGTGGTCGGGGACCTGCGAGAACGCGTTGGCCCACGTGAACTGGCCGACGTCGATGACCTCGAGCTCGATCGCCGTGCGGTGCTCGGCGACCAGCCGCGTCGCCGCGCGCTCGGTGAAGGTGTCCATGGCGCGGCGGATCCGCCGCTCCTGGTCGGTGGAGAACTTCGTGGGCCGCGTGAAGTCGACGGTGCGCAGCCAGCGGGCACGGCGGCCCTGACGCTCCTCGGTCTCCATCGGCATGTTGCCCTCGCTCGCGCGGGCGAAGAGCTTCTCGATCTCGTTGGCGTCCAGGAAGCCGCTCATGCGTAGGCGACCTTTCCGGCCAGGGGCGCGCCGAGGAGGTGCTCCTCGCGGCCGCCGGCCTCGCGGGCGGTGACGTGCATGTCGGCGCCGACGTGGACGCGGATCGTGCGCCCGATCCCGCCGCCGGTGGCGGTCGCGGTGACCGGGACGTGGCTCTGCTCCAGCAGGCGGGTGACCGCCTCGGCGTTGCGCGCGCCGATGTCCTGGCCGCTGCCGCCGAACTGGAACATCGCGGCGCCGCCGACCAGCACGCCCTCCAGCCGGGTGCGCAGCGCACCGTGCTCGACGGCCAGCGCGATCAGCGCGGGCACGGCGAGATCGGCGAACTTGAACCGCTGCGGCGGATCGGGCTGGGCGGCCACGGGCAGCATGACGTGCGCCAGCGCGGCCACGCCCTGGGAGCGGTCCACGAGCGCCAGGCCGATGCACGAGCCCAGGCCGATGCACGCCAGCGCATCGCCTGGCGTACGGGAGGCGAACGCCTCGCCCATGCGGACGACGGTCTCCATGGTGGTTAGAGACCCAACCGCTCCAACAGCTGCTTGATCCCGCCGGCGCTGGGCAGCAGCAGGAAGGACAACGAGCACTCCTCCTCCTCGACCATCAGCGCCGAGTCGAGGATCAGGGCCTGGTCGACGTCCTCGCCGCGGCCGAGCAGCACGGACTCCAGGATGGAGCCGAGCATGTCCTCGACGACCTGCGGCGGGGCGGGCTCGAGCTCCATGGCGACCATCTGGGCCAGCACGTTGATGTAGCTGGTGCCGAGGATGTTGCCGACCTCGCCGAGCATGGACTTGCCGTCCGCCGTCGAGGGCTCGATGCCGTAGATGCCGCACAGCGTGCGGGCGTCGGGGTCGGGGAACAGGAGGACGACGATCGCCTCCATGTCGCCGACGATCGGCACGACCACGCCGTGGCGCAGCTCGTCGGGGCGGCCGGCGATGGCGACGGCGTCGGCCAGCGGCATCACCGCGGCGGTGGGGACGGAGATGTCGACGGACTTGCCGAGCATCGAGCCCAGCGCGGTGCCGGCGTTTCCGGATCCGATGTTGGCGAGCTCGCGCAGGGCATCGAGCTGCATGTCGGTGAAGGCGGTCATGGCTTCCTGTGGGGTCAGAGGGCGGCGGAGAGTGCCGGACGCTCCCCGGCGGACAGCGCCGGGTGGGTGTTCAGGGTGAGGGCGTCGCAGTCGGCGAGCAGCACGATGTCGCCGTTGGAGAGCACCGCGGCGCCGGACACCGCCGCCTCCTGGGCGACGTTGGGCGGCAGCGGCCGGGTGACCAGCTCGCGCTGGCCGATCAGCTTCGACACCGAGAGGGCGATCGAGCCCTCGACGCCGCGGACGATCACGACGTGCGTGTCGACCGTGTCGGCGTCGACGGGACCGCCGGCGGCGCCGCCGAAGACGTGCACCGCGCGGCGCAGCGGCAAGGCCTCGTCCTTGAGGACGAGCATCTTGCGGCCGGCGACCGAGCGGATGGGGTTGTCGTCGAGGCGCATGGTGCGCTCGACGCGCTGCAGCGGGATGCCGAACGGCTGGCCGCCGGCCTCGACGAGCAGCGCCGAGACGATCGCCAGCGTGAGCGGCAGGCGGATCTCGTTGGACGTGCCCTCGCCGAGCACCGAGGTCACGATGACCTCGCCGCCCAGCTCGCGGATCTTCTCGCGGACCGCGTCCATGCCGACGCCGCGGCCCGAGAGGGCCCCGACCTCGGCGGCGGTCGAGAAGCCCGGCGTGAAGAGGAGCTCGATGGCGCCGCGCATGTCGATCAGGCGAGCCTGCTCGGTGGTGATCAGCCCACGCTCGACGGCGACCTTGGCGACGCGCGCCGGGTCGATGCCGTTGCCGTCGTCCTTGACCGTGATGGCGATGGAGCCGCCGGCGTGGCGGGCGGCGATCGTCAGCTTGCCGGTCGGCGGCTTGCCGGCCGCGATGCGGTCGGCGGGCGACTCCAGGCCGTGGTCGAGCGAGTTGCGGATGAGGTGGACGAGCGGGTCGCCGATCGCGTCGACGACCGTGCGGTCCAGCTCGGTCTCCTTGCCGACGAGGTCGAGCTCGACCTGCTTGTCGAGCTTGGAGGCGACGTCGCGCACCAGGCGCGGGAAGCGCATGAAGACGGCCTCGATCGGGATCATGCGGATCTGCATGACCATGGCCTGCAGGGCGTGCGAGCTGCGGGTGAGCTCCTGCATCGCCTGGCTGAGCCCGGGGACCTCGGCCTCCTGCGACAGCGCCTCGACGTGCGTGCGCTGCACGACGAGCTCGCCCATCAAGTGCATCAACTGGTCGAGGCGCTCGGCGTCGACGCGGACGGTCGAGTGCTGCGGGCCGCCCTTCTTGGTCGCGGCGGCGGCCGGCGCGGCGGAGATGCTGGCGACGGGCGCCTCGTCGTCGAGGTCGACGACCTGCAGCCCGGCGTCGGCGTCGACCGGCTCGGTGACCGCCTCGACCACGCGGGCGTCCGAGACGTCGGGCACGCCGCGCACGGCGGTGGCGACGGCCTCGACCTCGTGGTCGGTGGCGAGCAGGACCTCGACGATGCGGCCGTCGAAGCCGTCGAGCTCGGCCTCGGTGGGCGTCGAGCGCAGCACGTCGCCGTGCTCGCCGGCGGCGGAGAGGATCTGGAAGGCGCGGACCGCCGGCATCTGGGCGTCCTCGGCCAGGACGGCGTGGATCTCCAGCACGACGCGGCCGTCGCCGACCTCGGCGAGGCGCGGCGGGGCGACGACCTCGACCTCGGGCTCGGCCACGGCCTCGGGGTCGTCCTGGTCGCGGACGAGCGAGCCGAGGCGATCGACGAGCAGGGTCGGGTCGAGGCTCTCGGCGCCGTCGGCGTCGATCGAGTCGACCGCGCCGGAGAGCGCGTCGAGGCAGGCGAGGAGCACGTCGACGACGGCGCCGGTGAGCCCGGTGCCGCGCTGGCGCAGCAGCTCGAAGACGTCCTCCATCTTGTGCGTCAGGGTCGCCATGCCCTCGAAGCCCATCGTCGCGGCCATCCCCTTCAGGGAATGGGCGATCCGGAAGATCGAGTCGACCGTCTCGCGGTCCTCGGGCGCCTCCTCGAGGCGCACGACCGCGAGGTTGAGCTCTTGGAGGTTCTCCCGGCACTCGGCCAGGAACATGGGGAGGTACTCGGAGGTGTCCATCACGACTTCCGGTAGACGAAGGGGGACTCGGGCTCGAGGCCGTGGTCGGCGGGTTCCGAGACGCGCTCGGTGGACCCGACGACGAGGCGACCGCCCGGGCGGAGGCTGTCGGCCAGCCGCCCGTGGAGCGCGTCGCGCACGTCCTCGTTGAAGTAGATGACGGTGTTGCGGCACAGCACGAGGTCGAAGGACCCCGCGGCCGGGCGCGCCCGCAGCAGGTCGCCCTGCTCGAAGCGGACCAGGCGCTTGATGTCGTCGCCGGCGTGCCAGGCGCCGTCGACCATCGCGAAGTGCGAGGCCAGCGTGGCGGTCGGGGCGTCGCGGGCGTCGTCGGCCGAGAACACGCCGGCGCGGGCGCGGTCGACCATGCGGCTGTCGATGTCGGTGCCGAGGATCGTGGTCTGGGCGCGCGGCACGGCGCGGCGGGCGATCGCGGCCAAGGTGTAGGCCTCGGCCCCGTAGGAGCAGCCGGCGCTCCAGGCGCGGACGCGGTTCGGGTGGGTGGGGTCCGATTTCGCCAAGTCGGGGAGGATCGTCTCCTCCAGGACCGTCCACTGCTCCGGGTTGCGCCAGAGCTGCGACACGTTGATCGTCACGCGGTCCAGGAACTTGTCGAGCTCGGCCTTGTCGCCCTTGAGGCGCACCGCGTAGGCCGCCAGGCCGTCGGTGCCGCGCTGGGCGACGAAGGAGCGGATGCGCCGCTCCATCTGGCCGCGCTTGTACTGGAGGAGGTCGATGCCGCACAGGCGGTGGAACGCCAGGCAGAAGGGCTCGTAGTCGTCGGCGGCGCGCGCGGCGGCCGGCGTGGCGTTCGTGGTGGTGAGGCTCATGATCCGGTCTCGGCGGCGATGGCCTCGGCGAGCTCGCCGAGAGGGAAGACGTCGTCGGCCAGGCCCGCTTCGACGATCGCGCGGGGCATGCCGTAGACGGTGCAGGTCGACTCGGCCTCGGCGAGGATCCGCCCGCCGTGTGCCCGCACCTCGCGGGCACCGTCCAGGCCGTCCTTGCCCATGCCGGTCATGACGACCAGCAGGAGGCGCTCGCGGTAGATGCGCGCCGCGTCGACGATCGTGAGGTCGGCGCGGGGGCGCAGCCCGCCGATCGCCGCCTCGTCGGTGAGGCGCGCGGTCCCGTCGTCGGCCAGGCGCAGGTGGCTGCCGCCGGGCGCGAGGATGAGCGTGTCGGGGCGCAGCTTCTCGCCGCCCCCGGCCTCGACGACGTTGAGCGTGGAGCCGCGGTCCAGCCGCTGGGCCAGCGAGGCGGTGAAGCCCGCGGGCATGTGCTGGACGATCATGCCGCCGGCGCCCAGGGGCGACGGCAGCGCAGGGATCAGCTCGGCCAGGGCCCGGGGGCCGCCGGTCGAGGTGGCGATCAGCACGACCTTCTTGGAGCCGGCCGGCGCGCGGCGGGCGCGGGCGGCGGCGGTCGGCCGGGCGGGCCGCGGCGGACGGGCGGCGACCGCCGTCGAGCTCGCGGCCTGGGTGACCTTGTCGCGCAGCGCGCCGACGAACGTCTCGAGCGGCTCGCCGAAGGCGGGCTTGGCCACGAGGTCGAAGGCGCCCTCGGCGAGGGCGTCGACGGCGCGGGCGCCGTGGGCCGGCGAGAACGCCGACACGACGACCACGGGCAGGGAGGAGCGCTCGCCGCGGAGCGCACGCAGGACGCCGATCCCGTCCATGCCGGGCATGGCGAGGTCGAGCGTCATCGCGTCGGGGCGCAGGTCCCGGTACAGGGCGAGCGCCTCGTCGCCGTCGGCCGCCTGGCCGACGACGTCGAACCCCGCGTCCCGCAGCGCCTGCGTGAGCAGGCGGCGCATGAACGTGGAGTCGTCGGCGACCAGGATCCGGAACGGCTTGGTCGTGCGGGCGGCGGCGAGCACAGGAGTCCTAGGCGGCGACGCGGACGTCGGCGACGGCCTCGACGGCCGCGTCGTCGACGTTGAGCCCGGCGTTGGCGGCGCCGACGATGCCCTCGGGATCGAGGAGCACGACCAGGCGGTCGCCGATCTTGGCGATGCCGTCGATGCCACGGCCACCGGCGGTGGGGGCGTCGTCGAGCTGGTCGGCGTCGATGGTGATGACCTCCTCGACGTCGTCGACGACGACGCCGGCCATGTCCTCGGCCGTCTCGACGATGACGATCTTGGCCTCCGACACGTCGGCGTGCTCGACGCCGAGGCGGGTGGCCAGGTCGTAGACCGGGAGGATCTTGCCGCGCAGCGAGATGACCCCGCGGACGCTCGGGTCCGACGACGCCACGGACCGCGGCTCGGTGAACCGGATGATCTCGTGGACCTGCGTGATGGGCAACGCGTATTCCTCGTCGCCCAGCGAGAAGACGACGAGCTGGCGGGAGATGGTCTCTTCGGACATGCGTACTCCGGGGTAGAAGGTCTTGCTCCGGTCATCGGCCCCCGGACACCGGCCTTGAGACCGAGCGGACTTCTGGTCAGCGCGCCAGACGCATGGCCTGGGCGAGGACGTCGACCCGCCACGTGCGGACCTTGCCGACGACCTCCGGGACGGTCTCGCAGACCGCGATCCGGGTGCCGGTCGTGAGCGTCACGTGGCAGTCGGGCGACGCGTCGACGCGCTCGATCAGATCGGGGTTCAGATGGAACGGCTCCCGCTCGTGCGACAGCTTGTGCAGCTCGATCATGAGGTGTCCTTCCTGGACAGGGACCGGGTGGGGATCCAACGAGTGAGGGCCACGGCGCGCCCGCCCGCGCAAACGCCCTCCGCGTTTGCACGGGCGGCCACGCCGCGGCCCTGGTGGTGCGCTCGTCTAGTTCTTGAGGTTGACCAGGTCCTGCAGCATCTGGTCGGAGGTCGAGATGACCTTGGAGTTGGCCTGGAAGCCGCGCTGGGCGACGATCATGTTGGTGAACTCCTGGGCCAGGTCGACGTTGGACATCTCCAGCTCGCCGCCCAGCGTCGAGCCGAACGTCCCGCCGCCGGGGGTGCCGACGACCGGCGGGCCCGCGGCCGGGTCCGCGATCCAGCGGTTGCCCGACTGGCGCATGAGGCCGGCCTCGTTGGGGAACTTCGCGAGCTGGAGCGTGCCGGCCGAGACGCGCGTGCCGCCGCCGGCGGGCATGTAGGTCACCGTGCCGTCGGAGCCGACGGCGACGCTGCTGGCGTCACCGGGGATCTCGATGTACGGGCCGGCCGGCTGCCCCGTGCGCGGGTTGGTGCCCGTCGTCGACGGATCGGCCATGACGTAGTAGCCCTCCTCGGTGGTGAGGTAGCCCTTGTCGTTGGTGATGAAGTTGCCGGCGCGCGTGTAGTTGACGTTCACCGGCGCCGAGGGCGTGCCGCCCGCGGTGGGCTCGGGGTCGCCGAGGCCGACCTGGAACCAGCCGTCGCCCTGGATGGCGACGTCGGTCGGGTTGCCGGTGGGCTGCAGCGAGCCGTCGGTCATGACGGGGTCGATCGAGCCGAGCTGCACGCCGAGGCCGACCTGCGCCGCGTTCGTGCCGCCCGTGTTCGCCCCGCTGGCCGAGCCGCCGGCCAGCGTCTGCTGCAGCTGGTCCTTGAACGTGGTGCGCGACGACTTGTAGCCGACGGTGTTGACGTTGGCCAGGTTGTTGGCCGTCACGTCGAGCATGGTCTGGTGCGTACGCAGGCCGGAGATGGCCGAGTACATGGCGCGAATCATTGTTGGAGGCTCCTGTTGGGTCCTCCGGCTTCCCCTTGCGGGGTCCAGCCGGGTGATGGGTGATGTCGGGGTACTGGTCCTGCCAGCGCCGCCGTCCTAGGCGATGACGGCGCTGTCGATGTTCGTGAAGACGTGGTCCTTCATCTGGTCCTTGCCGACGGCCGTGATGACCGTGCGGTTGGCGACCGAGACGACGAAGGCCGTGTTGTCCACCAGGACCACCGCGTCGCGAGCACCCTTGCCCGCGGCACGATCGACCCCGTCCTGAAGGCGCTGCATCGACGCCGGGTCGACGGCGAGGTTGCGGCGCTCCAGACGCTGGACGGCGTGCTTGGAGAACGCGACGGGCTGCGTGCCCGTCGTATCCCTTAGAACGTCCGCGAAGGCCGGACCTTGAGGGACCTGGACGGATGGCCGGACGGGCTGCGTCCGGACGCCGACCTGGGCCGGCGATCCTACGCCGGGCGGGACGAGCGCTGGGTTGAACTGCGTGCTCACGTCTGCTTGACGGCGAGCAGCGAGCCCATGTCGATGCCCGTCTGGCCACCGATGGCCAGCAGCGGCCCTTGGTCGGGGCTGCTGAGGTCGACACCGTTGACGACGCCGGTGACCGCGGTGCCGTCGGCGCCGATGTACAGCGCCGTCTTGCCGATCATCCCCATGGCGTCGCTGGCCTTCTCCTGCGTCAGCTGGGTCATCGACTGCTGCGCCAGGTTGGTCATCTGCTCGACCTGCGTCATCTGCGAGATCGTCTGGAAGTACTGGTTGGGGTCCTGGCTGGACGACGGGTCCTGGTTCTTGATCTGCTCGGTGAGCATCTTCAAGAACCCGTTCTTGTCCAGGGTGGCCCCGGAGTTGACCCCGGTCTGGCCGCCGTTGGCCGGTGGCGTGTTGTAGGCGTTGCCCACGCTGTTCACTGACATGGAATCCGTTCCTCTCGTTCGCTAGGCGGTGACGTCGACGAGCTCGCCCGCGGGCGTCTTGGCGACGTTGGTGATGGTCATCAGGTCCTCGGCGGACTCGTCCTCGCCGTCGAGGTCCCAGCCGCGACTGGCGCTGCGGCCGCCGGAGCTGGCCTGGCGCGCGTCGCCCTGGTTGGTGAAGCCGCCGTCGCCGGCGCCGAGCTGGAGGTCGAGGCTGTGCAGCTGCACGCCCCGGTCCTCGAGCTGGCGGCGCAGGTCGGCGCCCGCGCTCTGCAGGGCGTCGAGGCTGGACTGGCTGTGCGCGGCGATCGTGGCGACGAGCCCGTCGCGCGTGGTGCGCAGGTGCACGTCGACGAGGCCGAGCTCGGCGGGCTTGAGCTGGAGCGTCGCCCGGGCGTTGCCGGAGCGCATCGTCGCGATCCGGACGAGGTCCTGGACGCGGTCGGCGGCGGCGGTCACCGACGCGCGGGTCAGCTGCGGCGTGCCGCCGGCCGTGGGGACGGCGGTCGTCGGCGTCGCCATCGGCTGCGCGGTCGCGACGCCGGCGGGCATGGTCTGCACCGCCGGCACGGGCGCCGCGGCGGGCGCGTCGGCCGGCAGGGCCGCGGCCGCGCTCGGGGTGGTCGCGGGCGTCGCGGCGGCCGTGGCGGTGGCCGTCGGGTCGGTCGCGGGCAGCGGCGGGGCGCCGGCCGGGAGGTCGGGCTGAGGCCGGCCGCCGGACGGGTCGCCGTGGCCGTGGCCGGCCTTGGCCCCGACGTTGGCGGTGAGCAGGTCGGCGGGGATCTGCAGCTTGCCGTCGCCCGGGGTGCCGGGCGCGGCGGGGTCGGTCGGTGCGGCGGGCGCGGCACCCGCGGGCGCGACGGGCAGACCGGGCTGGCCGGGCGCGCCGGGGGTGCCCGGAGCGCCGGGGGCCGCCGCGGTGGCGGCGGCACCCGGGAGCGCGGGCAGCGCAGCCGCGGCGGCCAGCGCCGCGGCGTCGCCGGCGGCGGCCGTCGCGGCGGTCGGGTCGGCGGTGCCTTCGTCGTCGGCCGGCTGGTCGTCACGCGGGTGCTCGCCGTCCTGGTCGGCGGCGTCCTTGCGGCGCTCGCGGGCCGCGGCGGCCGCCGCGGCGGACTGCGCCGCGGTGTCGTCGGACTTCACGGTGCCGGGGCGTGAGGCCTCGGCCTGCCGGTCGTCGTCGTCGCGATCGTCGCGGCGCGGCGGATCGGTGTGCGAGGGGCGGGGCTTGGGGCCTTCCGCAGGTGCGGTCCGGGCCGAGGTCGTGTGGAGGAGCGCGGCGAAGTCGCCGGGGCTCGGTCCGGGCGGCGGGGCGCTGCTCTTGGGAGCATCGCTCGGCCGCACCGTGGGTGGGGAGATCGTGAGGGCTGACATCAGATGGTGGAGTAGTCGAGGACGCCCGGGGTCGAGGAGGGGTCGGAGTCGGAGCCGTCGTCGGTCCCGGTGGCCAGCAGCGACGCGTCGAGCGACTGCGTCTGCGCGGCGGTCGACTGCAGCAGCGAGGAGGCCGAGACCGGCAGGGTCGCGGCGGGGAGCGCCGAGGTGGCCGACGGGGTGAGGGCGGCGGGGAGCGCCGACGTGGCGTCGGTCGCGGCGCCCGCGCCGCGGTACTGCGCGGCGAAGGCGAGCACGCTCTTGACGTAGCCCTGCGTCTCGGCGTAGGGCGGCACGCCGCCGTACTTGGCGACCGCGCCCGGGCCCGCGTTGTAGGCGGCCAGCGCCTTGGACTCGTCGCCGCCGAAGCGGTCGAGCTGCGTCTTGAGGTAGCGCGCGCCGCCGTCGATCGCCTGGGCGGGGTCGCCGGCGTCGACGCCGAGCGACTTGGCCGTCGCGGGCATCAGCTGCGTCAGGCCCTGCGCGCCGGCGCCGGACCGGGCGGACGCGTTGAAGTTGGACTCCTGGCGGATCAGGCCCTTCAGCAGCGCGGGGTCGATCCCGTACTTGGTCGCCGCCGCGGTGATCTGCGCGTCGTACGGCGACGGGTCGCCGGCGTTCAGCCCGCTCGCGGCAGGCGCCGAGGCGGCCGTGGCCGTCGGGGACGTCGTGCCCTGCGCGGACTGCAGCGCCTGGGCGAAGGTGGAGGACGAGGAGCTGTCGGCGGCCGGAGCCGTCCCGGTCATCTCCGCGACGTGCTGCTCGATGGCGGCGACGCGTGCGCCGATCGACTCGACGCTCATGCGGCCCTCGCACGGGTGAAGGCGCGCAGGCCCATCTCGTCGAGCTCGGCGTTCTCCTCGCGCTCGGCGGCGCGGCGGTGCTGCTCGCGCTGGCGCTCCTCGAGCTTGTCGAGCACCTCCCGCGCGCGGCTGGCGTCGGTGAGCAGCACGCGCTGCTGCGCCAGCTCGGCGTCGTAGGCGTTCATCCGCAGGGCGGCGTCGTCGCGCGAGCGCTCCAGGCGCTCGACCCAGGCCTGGCGCGACATGAGCGACATGCCGCTCAGCGGTCCCAGCGTCGGGGCGACCTTCTCGCGCTTGGCCTCGTCGAGGCGGGCCTCGGCGGCGCGCAGGACGGCCTCGCCGCGCACGCGCTGGTTGAGGCTGGCGGCGAAGCGCTCCTTGGCCTGGTCCTCGTCGTGGGCGCGGATCTCGCGCACGCGCTGAAGGCCGAATCGAAAGGGAGCGGACATCTCGTTCTGGGTGGTCGGATGCAAGTTGGTGGCGTTGAGCGCGCTGGACGAGTGTCGGACGAGCGCGGGGCTAGACGGCGAGGTTCAGCGGCGGGATCGCCGACGGACCGGTGGGCGAGCTCGGATCGAGCCCGGCGTCGAAGGACGGCGGCGCCGGGGCGGCGGCGGGTGCGGCCTCGGCCATCTCGGCGGCGAGCGCCCCGACGGTCGAGCCGATGACGCCGACGGTCCGCAGCAGCTGGTCGTCGGAGTCGGGGCCGGGGACGGCCTCGTCGGGACGCTGCTTGAGGAAGCCGTCGATGGCGTCCTTGAGGTCGATCGCCTTGTCGGTGATCGGATCGCTGCCGCGCTCGTAGGCGCCGATGGCGATCAGGTCGCGCTTGTCGCGGTAGGCGGCCAGCAGCGAGCGCAGGCGCGTCGCGCCCTCCAGCACGTCGGGCGAGCCGATCTCGCGCTCCAGGCGCGAGACGGACTGCAGCACGTCGATCGCCGGGTAGTGGCCGGCGTGCGCGAGCTCGCGCGTGAGGACGATGTGGCCGTCGAGGATCGACCGCACGGCGTCGGCGATCGGCTCGTTCATGTCGTCGCCGTCGACCAACACGGTGTACAACGCGGTGATCGATCCCTCGGGGCTGGTGCCCGACCGCTCCAGGAGCTTGGGCAGCAGCGCGAAGACCGAGGGCGTGTAGCCGCGCGTGGCGGGCGGCTCGCCGATGGCCAGCCCAACCTCACGTTGGGCCATGGCGAATCGGGTCACCGAGTCCATCATCAACATGACGTCGGCGCCCTGGTCGCGGAAGTGCTCGGCGATCGCCGTGGCGGTCAGCGCCGCCTTGATGCGCACGAGCGCCGGCTGGTCGGAGGTCGCGACGACCACGACCGAGCGGTCGATGGCCGGGCCGAGGTCGCGGTCGATGAACTCCCGGACCTCCCGGCCACGCTCGCCGACGAGGCAGATGACGTTGATGTCGGCCGACGTCGAGCGGGCGATCATCCCCAACAACGAGGACTTGCCCACGCCGGAGCCGGCGAAGATGCCGAGGCGCTGGCCGCGCCCACAGGGCACGAGCGAGTCGAGCGCGCGGACGCCGAGCGTCACGCGGTCGGTGATCCGCGGGCGCTCCAAGGGGGAAGGCGGCGAGCCGGTGATCGGCCGCTGGACCAGCGCGTCGAGCGGCGGGCCGCCGTCGATCGGGTTGCCCAGGCCGTCGAGCACGCGGCCGAGCAGCTCGCGGCCGATGGCCACCGAGACGCGCTTGCCGGTCGCGGTGACGACGTCGCCCGGCCCGATGCCGTGCATGTCGCCCAAGGGCATCAACAACGTGCGGCCGGAGCGGAAGCCCACGACCTCGGCCGGGATCGTCGTCCAGCCGCCGGTGACCGAGTCGCGGCCGGTGCGCACGTCGCACACCTCGCCGCGATGTCCGTCCTGTCGCGTGCGCTGGCTGCGAATCAAGCAGACTTCGCCAACCTCCGCCTCCAGCCCGGTGGCCTCGACGATGAGGCCGATCAAGTCCATGACGCGCCCGTGGCGACGGTGCAGGTCGGCGCGGGCGACGGCGCGGCCGAGGTCGGCCACGCGCTCGGCGAGCGCGGCCTCAGGCATGACGCAGCTCGTCCTCGAGCACCTCGCGCGCCCGCGCGAGCTTGGTCGGCAGCGTGGCGTCGACCTCGCCCTCGACGGTCCGGACGATCGCGCCGCCGCGGGCGACGCGGCGCTCGGCCTGCACCTCGCAGTGCTCGATGCCGCCCAGCTCGGAGATCAGGCCCTCGGACGCGGTGCGCACGAGGTCGAGGTCGTCGGGGTGCACGAGGATCGCGACGCGGTCGCGGTCGACCAGGCGGCGCAGCGCGCCGCGGACGACGTCGACGACCACGCCGGGCTTGGCCTCGACGGTCGCGTGCAGCGCCTGCTCGGCGATCCGCAGGCCCAGCTCGACGGCCGCGGCCTCGACCGAGGCGGCCAGCGTCTCGCGCTGCGCCTCGACGCCCTCGACGGCGGCCTGCAGCGCGGCGATGCCCGAGGCCATGTGCTGCTGGGCCTCCAGCAGACCGGCCTGGAAGCCGGCGTCGTGGCCCTCGGCGCGGGCGGCCTCGGCCACCGCCGCCAGGTCGATCTCGGGTTCCGGGGAATCGGTCCCGCCCGGCGCGCCGAACGGCGCGAGGCCGGCCGGCGCCTCCAGGGTGGGGAGCTCGAAGCTGCGCATCAGATGATGTCGTCCTCGGAGGCTTCGCCGTCTTCGCCGCCGCGGCCGAGGGTGATCGCACCCGCGTCCTCCAGCCGGCGGATCGCGCCGACGATG
>DASYBY010000172.1:0-10546 GCA_036500525.1 Baekduia sp.
CGGCGACCACCTCCGCGTCGTCCAGACCGCGACCAACGACGACGGCTCGTCCGACACGACGAGCCCGCTGACCCCGGCCGTCGTGGCCGGCGCGCCGCCCGTCAACGTCACCCCGCCGGACGCGGGCACCACCCCGACGCACGGCACCGTCCTGCACGGCGCGGGCGGGACGTGGACCGGCGCGTCCTCGACCGCGGTCCGCTGGCAGTCCTGCACCACGACGAGCACGAGCTCCTGCACCGACATCGCCGGCGCGACGACGCTCGACTACACGCCGACCGCCGGCGACGTCGGCCACTACCTGCGCGTGGTCGAGACCGCCACCAACGGCAACGGCAGCACCCCCGCGGCATCCAGCGTGATCGGCCCGGTCGCCGCCGTGCCGCCGGCCAACGACACGGCCCCGGTCGCCGGCACCGCCGCGACGCGCGGCACCGCACTGCACGGCCAGGCGGGCACGTGGACCGATGAGAACTCCACCGCGGTGCGCTGGCAGTCCTGCACGTCGAGCACCGATCCGTCGAGCTGCACCGACATCCCCGGCGCGACGACCCTCGACTACACCCCGACCGCGGATGACGTCGGCACCTACCTGCGGATCGTGGAGACCGCGACCAACGGCGACGGCGACACCGAGCAGGCCTCGGCCGTCACCGACGCGGTCGCCGGCCTGCCGCCGGTCGACGACACGCCGCCGTCGATCTCGACCTCCGGCGCCGCCCAGGAGGGCCACGCCGTCACCGGCGACCGCGGCAGCTGGACCGACGCGGTGTCCTACGCCGCCCAGTACCAGCGCTGCACGTCGAGCACCGATCCGTCGACCTGCACCGACATCCCCGGCGCCACCGCGCTGGACTACACCCCGACCGCCGACGACGCCGGCCGCTACCTGCGCCTGATCGTCACCGCCACCAATCCCTGGGGCTCGACCGCCGCCGACTCGGCGCTGGGCGACCAGGTCCTGCCGGCCCCGCCCGCCGTGGTCGTCGCGCCCGGCACCGGCGCCGCCACCGACCCGGGCACCGGCACGACGATCGCCGCGCTGGACCAGCAGCCGGCCGGCGTCGGCACCGCGCTGCACCCGGACCTCGGCGACTTCCGCGGCGCCACCGGCGTGACCTACCAGTACCAGCGCTGCGCGACCGAGGACGAGAGCTCCTGCGTCGACATCCCCGGCGCGACCGACCCGACCTACGTTCCGGGCAACGAGGACGTCGGCTTCCACGTGCGCCTGGTCGTCCAGGCGACCAACGCGGGCGGGACCGTCACCGTCGCCACGCCGATGACGCGCGCCGTCGCGGCCCGCCCCGTTACGCCGCCGCCCGCCGCGCCGGTCGCCACCCCGGCGGCCGCGGCCGCCCCGGCCGCGGGCCCGGCCCCGGTCGCGGTGCGCAAGGCCTGCATCAGCCGGCGCTCGGTCACGCTGCACTGGATCGTGCCCAAGGGCCGGCGCGTCACCTCGTTCACGGTGAACATCAACGGCAAGCGCTACGCGAACCTGCCGGGTCGCCGCACCGGCGTCAACGTCCGGATGAACGGCCGTCCGGCCCAGGTCGTGACGGTCGTCGTGACCGCCCGCACCCGCTCCGGCCGCAAGTTCGGCACCACGCGCCGCTACCAGACGTGCGGCGGCAAGCTGGCCGGCCTGCCGCTCGCGACGATCCGGCTGGGCACGCGGGGGTAGGTCGCGACCGGCGCGCGCGGCGCGCCGCGGTGGCGCAAGCGCACACCGGCGGCCGCGGCGAGTCGGTATCTATGCAGCGGTGCCGCTCGCGCCCTTCAAGGATCTGCTCGCCGCCGCCCGCCGCGCGGGCTCGGCCGTCGCCGCGTTCAGCGTCTACGACGCGGAGTCGCTGGTCGGGGTGCTGCGCGCCGCGGCCGGCCGGCCGCTCATCGTGCTCATCTCCTCCCAGGTGGTCGCCGAGCCGGGTGGCGACCTGGTCGTCGCGGGGATGCTCGCCATGGCCGAGCGCGCGCCGTCGCCGGTCGCGCTCCAGCTCGACCACGCCCGCGACCTCGACGTGATCGCCGCCGGCTGCGAGCTCGGGCTCGGCGCCGTGATGGCCGACGGCTCCGGCCTGCCGTACGACGAGAACGTCGCGTTCGTGCTCGCGGCCCGCGCGCTCGCCGCGCCGCGGGGCATCGCGGTGGAGGCCGAGTTGGGGCACTTGGCCGGCGAAGAGGAGGTCGCGCTGGCCGTCGACCCCGGGCCGTTGACCGATCCGGCAGCCGCCGAGCGCTTCGCCCGCGAGACCGGCGCCGACTGCCTGGCGGTCGCGATCGGCAACGTCCACGGCATCTACCGCGGCGCGCCCCATCTCGACCTCGAGCACCTGCGCGCGATCGCCGCGCGCGTCGCCGTGCCGCTGTCGCTGCACGGCGGCTCGGGCCTGGCCGCGAGCGCCGTCGCCGGGGCCGTCGCGGGCGGCATGACCAAGGTGAACTTCAACACCGAGCTGCGCCAGGCCTACCTCGCGCGGACCGCCGACGAGCTGCCCGGCGCCCGTGACGGCGCGCGCCTGCTGGCATTGCATCGCGCCCAGGCCGACGCCGTCGCCGCAGTCGCCGCCGAGCGCTTCGCGGTGCTCAGCGCTTGACGCGGCGCCGCAGCCGGCGCTGCTCGGCGACCGCGGCGTCCTGCCCGACGTAGGGCAGCAGGGCCGAGAACGTCAGGTCGGGCAGCAGGTCGAGCAGCCGCGCCGTGCGACCCTGCAGGACGCGGGCGTAGACGATCTCGTACATCCCGCCGACGATGCCCTCGGCGACCAGCTCCGGCGGGCGCCCGCGCTTGGGCTGTCCCTCGTCGACCGCGCGCAGGACGAGCGCGGCGAGGGCGTCCAGCGTCCAGTTGCGGCGCTCGACGGCCTCCGGCCCCGCGGCCATGACCTCCATCAACAGCACGTCGGCGTAGGGCGGGTGGTCGTGGAAGAACTGCAGGAACGTGGCGATCAGGTCGCGGATGCGATCGGTGAACGCGGGCTCCTGCTCGAGGACCTCGCCGAGGGCCGTCAACAGCCGGGCGCTGATGGCGTCGTAGGCCATCAGGAACGCGTCCTGCTTGTTGGAGTGCAGGTCGTAGAACGTGCGCCGGGAGACGCGCGCCGTGACGATGATGTCTTCCACCGTGGTGGCCGCGTAGCCGGCGACGCTGACGACGTCGGCGACCGCCTCGACCACGCGCGCACGCTGGTGGCTCACCACCTCGTCGCGGGTGAGGCCGTGCCGGCCGGACGGCAGCTGGTTGGGATCTTGAGGAGCGGGGCTCACCGTGAGTGGAAACGTACCCGTTCCCATCGACGGCTGTCACGTCTCGCGGGCGACGAGCGACGCTACGAGGCGGGCGCGACGGCGCGCGCCTCGGCGCTCGCGACCGCGCGCCGGTACTCGGCGCCGGCGACCTCGACCCCCTCGAACGGGAGCAGCACGCTGTAGAGCAGGGCGGGCAACAGCCCGGGCAACTCGGCCGTGCGGTGCGAGACGACCCGCGCGTAGATGACCTCGTAGACCCCGCCGACCACGGTCTCGGCGGTCAGCGGCGACACGATGACCGGGGAGCGCGTGCCCTCCGGCGGAGCGAGGAACAGCTTGAAGTCCTCCATCGCGCGCATGCGGCGCTCCAGCGCCTGCGGGCCCGCGGCCACGGCCTCCACGATGCAGACGTGGGCGATCTCGGGCTCCATGGCCATCAGGTTGAGGAAGGCGCCCAGGCCCCGCCGGACCTTCGACGCCCAGGTGTCGCCTGTCATGTAGGCCCCGGCCACGCCACCCCGCAGCTGCTCGACGACCAGGTCGTAGGCGGCGAGGAACGCCTGCTCCTTGTTCGTGAAGTGGTCGTAGAACGTGCGTCGCGACACGCCGGCGACCGCGATGATGTCCTCCACGCGCGTGGCGGCGTAGCCCTCGCGGCTCACCGCGATCATCACGCCGCCCAGGATGCGCTCGCGCTGGTTGGAGACGACGAAGTCGCGCGGCAGGCCGTGGCGCCCCGACGGCAGCTGGTGCGGCGCGCGCGCATGAGGAGAACGGGCGGACATGGTGCGCGAGGAACATACACGTGTCCCTCAAAAACCGCCAGTGGTGTTTCAAGCCGATGGGTCCTCACGGGTGGCCAGCTCGGTGAGCACCGGGGTGAGCCGCGGCAACGTCCGGTACTGGCCGGTCAGCACCGCCCGCTGCACCAGGCGCGCGAGCGCGCCGAAGCGGGCGTGGGCCAGCTCGTCGCCGCGCGCGCCGCGGGCCCGCGCGGCGTCCGGCGCCCAGGCGGCCAAGCGGACGGCGAGACGCTCCATGGTCTCCTCGTGGCGCGCCTGGCCGGCTGGGCCGACCGCCACGACATCGCCGACGAGCAGCTGCGCGTGGGCCGGCCAGGCCGCGAGGTAGCGCATGAGGCGCCCGAGCGCGACCTGCGGATCCGGGTCCGCGGTGGCCATGAACGCGTCGTCGGCCACGGCCGCGTGCGCCGCGAGCAGGCACTGCTCGCGGTTGTCGAAGTGGGCGTAGAACGTGCGCCGCGAGGCGTGGGCGCGGACCACGACGTCCTCCACGCGGCTGTTGACGAAGCCGACCTCGGCGGCGTTGAGCGCCATCGCCTCCAACAGCGCGCTCCGCGACCGATGCGGCCACCACGCGGGAATCGGCACGGCCCCCGGCCGCAGCACGACGCGCTGAGAGAGGTCGTCGCGGGCAGTCATGCTCGCGCAGAATACGGGAAACGTCGGTGTGTGCCGTCTCGTCCCCGGCGGTCCCGGTCCGCCGGCCGTGATCAGGTGATCGCGAGGAGCGCGTCGATGTCGTCGGCCGCGCAGAACGGCATGAGCGCCACGCCGAGCAGCTGCGGCAGCGCGTCGGGCAGCTCGGCGATGCGGTCGTCGGCGACGTGCTGCGTGATGACGTGCAGGACGCTGGCGCCGATCAGCTCGGCCATCAGCGGCGGGACCGGGCGGTCGCCGGCGTTCTCGTAGCCCGGCGTGAGGAAGGCGGTGAACGCCTCGATCGCCATCTCCAGCCGGAAGCCGCCCTCGGCGCCGAGGGCGCGCACGCCGGCCAGGTTGGCCCGCACGTAGGCGGGCTCGGCGGCGAGCAGCTCGAGGAACTCGCGCAGCCCCTCGCGGACGCTCAGCGGCCACGGGACGTCGCGAGTACGCGCGAGCACGCGCGAGAAGGTCTGGTGGAACGTGGTGGAGAAGAGGGCCCAGAAGCAGTCCTCGACCTCCCCGACCGCGCGCAGGACACGCCGCTGGCTGCTGTGCGCGTCGATGGCGATCTCCGCCACGGTGGCGGCGCCGTAGCCGCGGCGGGCGATGACCCGAGCCGTGGCGGCGAGAATCTCGTCGCGTTCCGTACGAACCGCGAATCCCGCCGGTGCCATGCGGCGAACGATACACAGACCTGGTATCCCATCGTGCCGGTGGGGTTCACCGCCGGTCACGGGCCTACGGCGAAGAACAGCTTGCACAGTGCGTGTCTGGAACTTAGACTCGCCGGCGGGAAGGTGTCGGTGGAAGAGGGAGCAGCCCCACGTGTCTCCGGAGGTGGACCCGGCGCGCTACATCGCGGCGGGTGATGAATTGGTCGCGGTCTATCGCGAAGGGTTTCGCGGGGCCACCACCTGGCTTGACGGCCTGGAGCAGGCGATCGCCGGCGTGACCGGCGTGCTGTCGCGCGACCCGGTGATGGCGCAGCTGTGCTTCATCGACGTGCTGACCGGGGGCCGCGAGCTCCTGCACCTGCGCGAGCAGCGCCGCCGGCGCGTCTTCAAGCTCCTCGTCGACGAGCACGAGTGGCACCACGGCCCGGCCGATCGCACCACGCGGTTCGCGATGGAGATGGTGTGCGCCGCGATCTTCCAGCGCATCAGCGCCGAGATCCGCAGCGGGCACGCGGCGCAGCTCGATCTGCACACGGGTGCGGTGCTCGCCGTCGCGCGGGCGTTCGCGCCGAGCGAGCGCGGGCTGGTCGGCTCGTGCCGCGGCGGGCTCGGGTCGCTGCTGCGCTACCTGGAGGAGCACGCCGACGAGGCCTGGGAGTGGCTCGCGGTCTGGCCGTCCTACGACGAGCCGAAGACGCAGGCGGTGCGTCGCCGCGCCAACGCCGCGCTGCAGGAGGCGCTGCCGCACCTCGATCCCCGCACGCTGGAGGATCTGTGGACGGTCGTCCACGATCGCCTCTGGCGCGACGAGCGGCCGCAGCTGCAGGATCTGCGCCGCCCGCTGCTGGCGCTCGACACGCTGCGCAAGCGCGGCATGCCGGCGACGGTGGCCGAGCTTCAGGCCTGGACGTAGAAGGCCGCGACCGCGTCGGTCGCCGCCGCCGCGCCGATCGCCGGCACGAGGGCCAGCACGGCCGCGTCGGGCGCCAGCGCGGTCAGCGTGGACGGTCCCTCGCGGCGGATCGTGTCGGCGCACAGCGCGAGGATCGCGCCGGCCACCAGCTCGGCGGTGAGGACCGGATCCTCGGGCTGGTCGCCGTCGCCGCGGCGGTACGCGTCGGCCAGCAGCGCGGCGAACGCGGCCTGCGCCTGGTCGCGGACCTCCAGCACGGCGACGCCGCCGGTCAGCGCCTCGATGATCCCGACGCGGGCGAAGGCCGGCTCGGCGGCCATGAAGGAGCAGAACGAGCCGACGCCGGCGATGATCGCGTCGCGCCAGTCCGCGCGGGTGGCGTAGACGACGAGCGTCGCGGCCATCGCGCCCTCGGCGCCGAGCATGAGCGCCGCGCAGAACGCCTCCTCGACCGTGGTGAAGTGCTCGTAGAACGAGCGGCGCGAGGTCTGCGCCTCGGCGACGATCTCGGCGACCGACAGCGCGGTGTAGCCGTCGCGCGCGGCGACGGTGGCGACCGCGTCCAGCAGGCGGTCGCGCACGTTGTGGGCGATGAAGTCGCGCGGCTCGCGCTTCGGTCCGGGCGGCAGCCCGCGGCGCCCCGACGGCCCGGTCGGCGCGAGGTGGCCGGGCGCGGCGGGCGTGGGGGAGGATGCCGGCGCGCGCGGCGGGATCGGCGACGGCACGTCGAGCGTCGGCGCCCCGGTCTGCACGCACGCGGTGTAGGACGCGGCCCAGGCGGCGACCGCCGGCGCCGTGCCGATCAGCTCGCGCTCGCGCCCCTCGCGCACGCGCGTGCAGAGGAAGGACTCGACGCCGCCGCAGATGCCGAAGAGGACGCGATCGGCCGGCGCGTCGCGCTCGGCGTCGGCGTCGAGCGAGCGCGCGAGCTCCGCGGCGAGCGCCTCGGTGGCCTGCGTGCGGAAGCGGAACGCGGCCTCGCCGGCCGCCGCGCTCTCCAGCAGCGCGGCGCGGGCCGACGCCGGCTCGGCGGCCACGAGCGCGAACAGCGCGGTCATCGCCGGGGCGACGCGCTCGGCGGGCGAGGTCGCGTCGGGCGCCGCGGCGGTCGTCGCCTCGCGCACGGCGGACGCGAGGATGCGCTCGTACGCCGCGAGGAAGCACTGCTCCTTGTTGGGGTAGCGCGCGTAGAAGCTGTTGCGGCCGACGCCGGCGAGGGCGATCACGTTGGCGACCGTCGTCTGCCGGTAGCCGTGCGCGGCCACGGAGGCGGTCATCGCCTGCAGCAGGCGCGGATCGTCAGCGGACGACGGGCGAAGTGCCACGCCGGTGAGCATAGTCGAGTCGGTACGCGCACGTCTCCATATATGAAACGGCTTGTGAAGATCGGTACGCTCGTGTTGGATACGGGGCGTGCCGGACACGCGCGTTCCTCAGACGGTGGCGGGGCTCAACGACGAGCAGGTCGTGCGCCTGCGGTGTGCGCGCATCGAAGACGCGCTCGTGGAGGTCGCGGTCGACCGCGGCTACTCGGCGATGATCGTCGACGACGTCGCCGCCCAGGGCGGCCTGTCGCGCAAGACCTTCTACGAGTTGTACGACGACAAGGCCGAGGCGTTCTTCGCGGCCTACGACGCCATGGTGCACCGGATCGCGGTCCGCATGCGCGGCACTGCGGCGCTCCATCGCACGCCCGGCGACCAGATCGCCGCCGCGCTGGCCGAGCTGCTGGCGATCGCCGAGGCCGAGCCGACCTGGGCGCGCTTCTGCGTCATCGAGGCGCAGACCGCCGGCGCGCTGGCCGGCGACCACGATCGCCACCTGCGCCCGATCGTCGCCGAGGTCGAGCGGGCGCGGGCGGCGCTCGGCGTGGCCGCGCCGATCCCGCCGGCCGAGCAGGCGGCGATGGTGCTCGGCGTGCTGCGGGTCCGCCTCGGCGCCGACGGCCAC
This sequence comes from Baekduia sp., assembly GCA_036500525.1. GTDB lineage: Bacteria > Actinomycetota > Thermoleophilia > Solirubrobacterales > Solirubrobacteraceae > Baekduia. Next base: position 8,232 of record DASYBY010000172.1, read on the forward strand.
GACCTCGCCGATCTGCTGCCGCGGTTCTTCGAGCTGGTCAGCGGCGAGGAGTGGGGCGACCGGCCGCCGCTGGGCGAGCACCGCCGGCAGGACGGCGACGCCGCGCGGGCCGCCGCGATGGAGGCGGCCCTGGCCGCCGACGACCGGTCGGCGGTCGTGGAGCTGATCGTCGAGGCGGTCGTCGACCACGATCCGGGCACGGCCGCGGTGGGCGAGGCCGGGCTGGCGGAGGGCTCCGAGCTGGCGGCGCTGCTGCGCGCCGGGACCGGCGGCGGCGCCCTGGCGGTCCTGCGCCACCTCGGGCTCGCGGCGCCCGCCAAGTCCGGCATGCCGCGTCAGGCGCGTCGCGTCCTGGAGTTCATCCTGCGCGAGCCGGGCGTCGACGGGCGCGCGATCCGCCACTCGCTGAGCCTCTCCACCGAGTCACAGGTGAGCCGGCTGCTGCGCGATCTCCGCGAGGCCGGGCTGATCCAGGACGTCTCGCGCCAGGGTCCGAGCCGCCGGTGGCAGATCACGGCGGCCGGCCGGGCCGCGCTGCGCAAGGAGTAGACGATCTCGTCGCTGCGGCCTTCGACGCGGGGCCCAGAGACGGATAGGGTGAACACCGGTGTTTCATTTGCACAGCAACACCGTAGCCCCGTCCTGCGGACGCGCGTGCGCCACGTGCCTTCGACTGCGCGCCGCCGTGCCGGTGGCGGTGCGCCGGGTGGGCGTCGATGCGCTGGACGTCGAGGCGCTGGCGCAGGCCGCCGGGATGGACGCGAGCGCCGTCGACGCGCACCTCGCCGGGGATGTCCTGGGCCTGCTCGGCGCGGCGTACCTCGCGTCGGCCCGTGCGCTGGAGGCCGGCTGCGACGCGGCCTACCGCGCGGCGCCCACGCCGCGCGAGGGCGTCGAGCGCTCGATCCGGTGGCTGCTGCGCACGCTGGCCGACGACCCCGACCGCGGGCTGTTCGCGTTCGTGGAGCTCGCGCGCGGCCCGGCGGCGCTCGTCGCGCTCCGCGAGCAGATCCGGCGCAGCTCGGTCGGGCTCTGGATGGTCCAGCACGCCGGCAACCACCCGGCCTCGCCGTTGCCGCGCAGCCACTTCGAGATGATCAACAACGCGACGATCACGCTCGTCGCCGATCACGTCCGCCAGGGCACGACCGATCGCCTGCCCGACCAGTTCGCGACGGTCATGACGCTCTTCGAGTGCGGCGTGCCGGAGCCGCCGCGGCTCGCGGTCGTCGGCGCCTAGCCGGACCGATGAGTTTCGGCGGCGGGCGCCGTCTGAGGCGATATGACCACCACCGCTGCCTCGCTGATCACCGGCGTCGACTTCGTCTCCGTGCCGGCCCTGGACTTCGACGCGTCGACGCACTTCTACGGCACCGTGCTCGGTCTGCCGTTCGTCAAGCGCTGGGGCGAGATGCCGGGCGCCGAGTACCAGGCCGGCAACCTCACGCTCGCCGTCATGGAGCCGACGGCGTTCGGGCAGGAGTTCCGCCCGCACGGGATGCCGATCGCGTTCCAGGTCGATGACGTCGAGGCGGCGCGCGCGCAGCTGGAGTCCCAGGGCGTGAAGTTCGTCGCCGAGACGCTCGACAGCGGCGTCTGCCACCAGGCGTTCTTCCTCGATCCGGCGGGCAACACGCTGAACCTGCACCACCGCTACGCGCCCGGGCAGCCGCCGGCGCCGGGCGCCTAGCGGTCTCAGCGGTCCCGGCAGTCGCTGTCGGTCGCCACAACGCGTCGGCGGGCGCGTCGCACCCGGGCCGTGCGACGCGCCTACGATCGCGACGATGACCGATCACGAGTCCCTCGTCCTGCGTGCGGATCGCGACGGGGTCGCGACGCTGACGCTCAACCGGCCGCAGAAGCTCAACGCCCTGACCCCGGAGGTCTTCGGCACGCTGCGCGCCCATCTGGCGGCGATCGCCGCGGACGACGGCGTGCGCTGCGTCGTGCTGGCCGGCGCCGGCCGCGCGTTCTGCGCGGGCCACGACCTCGGCGCGATCGTCGAGGGGACCGCCGACCCGGAGGAGACCCGCGCCGTCGAGGTGACGGCCGCCGAGACGATCGACGCGCTGGAGGCGCTGCCGTGTCCCACGGTCGCGCGGATCCACGGGTTCTGCTTCACGGGCGGGCTGGAGCTGGCGCTGGGGTGCGACCTGCTCGTCGCCGGCGCGTCGGCGCAGCTCGGCGACACGCACGGGCAGTGGGGGCTCGCGCCGGCGTGGGGCATGTCGGTGCGGCTGCCCGAGCGCGTCGGCCGCAGCCGGGCCAAGGAGCTGATGTTCACCAGCCGGCGGATCGACGGGGTGGAGGCCGCG
>DASYBY010000173.1:0-1667 GCA_036500525.1 Baekduia sp.
AGGACCACCTGCGCAGCTTCACGCGCGAGGCGATCGTCGCCTTCCGCGAGCGCCGCTGGGCCGGTGCCCGCGGCGGCGCCTTCGTCGTGGGCAACGTCGACCACGTGGCCGAGAACGGCAAGGTCGCGGAGCTGTTCGGGCGCTTCCCGGACCTCCCGGCGCCCGGCGAGTACGAGCCCGCGGGCGCGTTCGCGCCGCAGGTGCTCGTCGAGGAGCGCGACTCCAACCAGTCGCACCTGCGGATGTCCTACCGGCCGCGCGTCGCCGTCGGCGACATCCGCGCCCGTGCCGCGTTCACGATCTACGCCACGCTGCTCGGCGGGTCGATGGGCTCGCGCCTGTTCGACGAGATCCGCGAGCAGCGCGGCCTCTGCTACTCGGTCTACTCCGTCGACCACTCGCTGGCCGATGCGTCGATCCTGCAGCTCGGGGCCGGCCTGGAGTCCTCCAAGACGGCCGAGGCCTACAGCCGCATGCGCGAGATCGTCGCCGAGCTGCACCGCGACGGCCCCACCGAGGAGGAGGTCGAGCGCGCCCGCGCGTACGCCGCCGGACGCCGCGTCCTGGCCTTCGAGAACACCAACGCGGTGGCGCGCTTCGCCGCGACCCAGGCGATCGTCTTCGGCGAGGACATCGACCCCGACAACGCCATCAGTGCCCTGGACGCCGTGACGTTCGACGACGTCGCCGCGGTCGCCCGCAACGTGGATCCGGCCGCCGCCGCGGTGGCCGTCGTCGGCCCGCACGACGAGAGCGAGTTCTGACGCTGCGAGCCGGCGCCGACAAAGGGGTGGCGCCGGCTCCCTCGTTCTGCCACAGTCACCCGTCGTGGTCGCGGCGAAAGAGACGACAGCAGCTACCCCGCCGTTCGTCGCTGAAATGCTGAACGAGCGCGAGCTCAACCGGTACGTCCAGCGGGTCGACGGACGGTGGCCGCTGGAGCGGGTCATCCTCGGTGGCGCGCGGGTGCTCGACATCCAGGGCGCGCCCCCGCAGCGCGAGCGCGGCAGCGAGTACGTGGCGATCCTCATCTCGGAGTACTTCGCCGGCGTTCCGTGGCTGGAGCGCGTCTACCAGGCGGCCAACCTGTGGGACGCCTCCGAGATGGGCGGGATGGTCGACGTGCACTGCTACACCCCCGGCGAGTTCGCCCGCAAGCGCGACACGCTGCCCGTCGTCCGGCAGGTCGCCGAGCACGGCATCGAGCTCGTCGAGCCCGCGCCTCCCCAGAACTGACGACCGCCCGGCTGGACGCTCCGCCCAGTTGGCGGCGGGTTCTTCAAGAGCGGACGCCCGGCGGTCCGATGGGAAGGCACGATGCCCGCCGCCCCCCTCTTGCGCGTCCCCGCGCTGGCCGTCCTCGCCCTCGCCGCCCTGGCGCTGCCCGCGACCGCCTCCGCCAAGAAGACCACCTCGGTCAGGCTGCCCGCGAAGTTCGCGGCGCGCTACCACGTGAAGTCCGTCAAGGCCGATCCCGACAAGGACGGCCTGACCAACTACACCGAGTCGCTGGCCCACACGAGCCCCAAGCGCGCCGACAGCGACCACGACGGCACCAAGGACGGCGCCGAGGACTACGACGGCGACAAGCTGACCAACCTCACCGAGCAGCGCGCCGGCACCAACGCCGGCAAGCGCGACAGCGACGGCGACGGCATCGCCGACGG
>DASYBY010000174.1:0-7853 GCA_036500525.1 Baekduia sp.
CGGGTTCGAGCGGCGCAGGAACGCGCCGACGTCGGGGTCGCGCACGTACTTCTCCGCGACCGCCTCGTACATCCAGTCGTCGACCACGCCGGTCGTCGCGTCGTAGCCGAACAGGTAGTCGACGGTCGCGGCCAGCTCGAAGGCGCCCTTGTAGCCGTGGCGCACCATCGCGCCGATCCAGCGCGGGTTGGTCACGCGCGAGCGGAAGACGCGCCGCGCCTCCTCGGCCAGCGAGAGCGCGCGCACACGCGCCGGGTCGGCGCTGTCGCCGACCCACGCCTTCGGGTCGCGCCCGCTCAGCGCGCGCACCGCCGCGACCATCCCGCCGTGGTACTGGAAGTAGCCGTCGGAGTCGAAGAGGTCGTGCTCGCGGTTGTCGATGTTCTTGACCGCGACCTCGATCCGCGCGAAGCAGTCGCGCACCGCACCGCGGGACTCCACGCCGTCCAGCCCGGCGCCGTAGGCGTGCCCGCCCCAGGCCTCGTAGACCGCGGCCAGGTCGGCGTCGTCGCGCCAGTTGCGCGCGTCGATCAGCTCGAGCAGGCCCGCGCCGTACGAGCCGGGAGCAGAGCCGAAGACGCGCGCGGTCGAGCGGCGCCAGGCGCCCGGGTGGGCGGGTCCGAATTCCTCCGCCAGCCGCGAAGCATCCGCCCGCACATGCTTGCGCAGGAAGTTGTCGTCGTCGCTCTCCTCCAGCGCGGCGACGGTCGTCACCGCGTCGTCGATCAAGGCCACCAAGTGCGGGAAGGCATCGCGGAAGAACCCCGAGATGCGGACGACCACGTCGATCCGCGGACGCCCGAGCTCGGCCAACGGCACCACGTCGATCCCCGTCACCCGCCGCGTGTCGGGATCCCAGACCGGGCGCACGCCGAGCAAGTGCAGGATCTCGGCGACGTCGTCGCCGTGCGTGCGCATCGCGGCCGTGCCCCAGACGACGATGCCGACCGTCTCGGGATGGCGCCCGTCCTCCTCGACGTGGCGCTCCAGCAGCGCGTCGCCGAGCCGCACGCCCACGTCCCAGGAGAGCTGCGACGGCAAGGCCTTCGGGTCGACCCCGTAGAAGTTGCGGCCGGTCGGCAGCACGTCGACGCGCCCGCGGGTCGGCGAGCCCGACGGCCCCGCCGGCACGTAGCGGCCGTCCAGCGCGGCGAGCACCGCGTCCATCTCGCCGGTCGACGCGCGCAGACGCGGCACCAGCTCGTCGCAGGCGAAGACGAGCGCCGCGAGCACCGTGGGGTCCTCGGTGTCGAGGACGTTGCGGGCGACATCCAGCACTTCGTCCGACGACCACCCGCGCGCCGAGAGCGCGTCCAACACCATGTCCTGCGCGGCGTCCAGGCGATCGAGCTCCTCGCGCGCGCCGGACTCGATCAGCGCCAGCTCGTCCACCCCGCGCGCCGTGCCGATCGCGCGCCGCAGCGCCGGGACGTCGGCGTTGGGCAGCCGCATGATCGCCGCGACGAGGTTGCGCAGCGGCTCGCCCTCGGGCGCCTGGCCGAGGATGTGCAGGCCGTCGCGCACCTGCAGGTCCTTGACCTCGCACAAGTACGTGTCGAGGTGCTCGATGACCGTGCCGATCGCGCTGTCGTCGGCCGGCGCGGCGCTCGCCTCCAGGCCGAGGTCGTGATGGAGGTTGGCCTCCAACAACGACTCCCAGATGCGCGCGCCGAGCGCCGGGAGCTTGCTCGGGTCCAGCGCCTCCATGCGGGCGTACTCGTCGAGCAGGTCCTCCAACAACGCCAGCTCGTCGTGCGTGCCGGCCCGCGCCATCGGCGGGATCAGGTGGTCGACGATCGTCGCGTGGACGCGGCGCTTGGCCTGCACGCCCTCGCCGGGGTCGTTGACGACGAACGGGTAGACGATCGGCAGCGTGCCGAGCACGGCGTCGGGCGCGCACGCGGCGCTCAACCCCACCGACTTGCCCGGCAGCCACTCCAGCGTGCCGTGCTTGCCGAGGTGGACGAGCGCGTCGGCGCCCCACACGCGGTCCAGCCACCAGTAGGAGGCCAGGTAGTGGTGCGACGGCGCGAGCTGCGGATCGTGGTAGATCGCGCTCGGGTCCTCGCCGTAGCCGCGCGGCGGCTGGATCGCGACGAAGACGCCGCCGAGGTCGAGGCCCGCGAGGACGAGGTCGTCGCCGTCGCGCCACTGCGTGCCGGGCGGCGGGCCCCAGGTGTCGACGATGCTCGTTCTCAGCGCCTCCGGCAGCGCCGCGAACCACGCCTCGTACTGCGCGACCGGCAGCCGCGCGACGGCGGCGCCGAGCTGCGCGTCGGTCAGGTGATCGGGGTCGTAGCCGCCGGCGGCGATGAGGCCGTGGATGAGCGCGTCGCCATCGGCGGCGATCTCGTCGATGGCATAGCCATCGGCTTGTAGGGCTTGGAGCAGCGCGATCGCGGACGCCGGCGTGTCGAGCCCGACCGCGTTGCCGATGCGCGCGTGCTTGGTGGGGAAGCTCGAGAGCATCACCACCACCTTGCGTTGCTCGGGCGGTGTGGTCTTGAGCTTCGCGATGCGGACGGTGAGCTGGGCGACCTGGGCGCAGCGCTCGTGATCGGGCGTGTAGAGCGCGACGCCGTCGAACTCGCCGTGCGGCTCCTTGAACGAGACGACGCCGCCGAGCAGGCGCCCGTCGAACTCGGGGATCGCGACCTGCATGGCCACGTCCATCGGGCTCAGGCCGCTGTCGCTCTCCTCCCAGGCGGCGCGCGAGCGGGTCACGCAGACCGCCTGGATGACCGGGACGCCGAGGGCCGCGAGGGCGTCGGCGCGCCAGCCGGAGGCGGCGGTCGCGTCGGCGTCACCGGCGTTCGCGCCACCGGAGGCGAGCACGGTGACGATCAAGGCATCCACCTCGCCGTCCAACTCCTCCAACAAGGCGACGCGGCCCGCGGCGTCTGGGCGCAGCGACTGGGCCCAGACGCAGGTGGGCACGCCGCCGGCGTCGAGGACGGCCTGGGCGATGGCGTCGACGAAGGCCGTGTTGCCGGCGGCGAGGTGCGAGCGGTAGAAGACGATGCCGACGCGGGGGGCGTTCTCCGTGGCGCGCGCGCCACGGGGCCCCGTCACCGCCGGCGCGTACGCCCCGTGCTCCGCCAGCGCCTCGGGATCCTCGAAGCCGTACCCCTCCAACAAGAAGGTGTCGGCGAGGAAGCGCAGCAAGTTGGAGGCGTTGTCGAGACCGCCGTGGCGCAGGTACTCGAAGGTCTGCGCGAGCGCGCCGGCGGGCGCGTGGCTCAGCTCGGCCAGCTCGGCGTCGGGCTGGGGCTCGCCGCCGAGCAGCAGGAGGGCGAAGCCGGTGCCGTCGGTCGCCGTGGCGCGGCGGCGCAGGTCGTCGACCCCGTCCTCCCAGGCGCGGCGCCCGCCGAACAGGCGGAGGACGACGACGCGGGCGCCGTCGAGCAGCGCGTCCAGATCGGTGAGCGCGGCCGGGTTGGCGACGCGCACCTCGGGGAAGTCCGCGGGCAGCGCCTGCCGCGCGCGGGTCACCGCCAGCAGGTCGGTGTCGGCGTGGCTCAGGAGGCGGAGCATGCGGCGGTCCTCTGGAGGTCGAGGGTGGGAAGTCCTTCAGGAACGCCGCCGGCCAGCAGCGCGTCGAGCGCGTCGCGGTCGACGTGCTCGTCGATCAGGTCGCCGAGGACGTCGAGGCGGCGCTCGCGCACGGCCGCGAACGGGACGTCGCCGGGGCGCCAGTCGCGCCCGCGCTGGATGGCGACCCAGCCGAGCAGCGCGCGGCGGACCGCATCGCCTTCGAGCAGGCCGTGCCAGCTCGTGCCGAGCACGGTGCCGTGCGCGCAGCCCTCGGGCTCGCCCGCGGCGGTGGTCAGCAGCGGCTCGGCGCGCGGCCGGCCGGTCGGCTGCGGATCGCCGTGGCGGATCTCGTAGCCGGTCGCGGGCGCGCCGCCCAGCCAGGTCGCGGTGCCCCCGGTCTGGCGGCGCAGGAGCTTGTCGGTCGCGAACCGCGTGGCTACCGGGAGCAACCCAAGGCCATCGACAACGCCCGCGCGGCTCTCGACGTCGTCCTCGACCCGCTCGCCGAGCAGCTGATAGCCGCCGCAGATGCCGAGGATCGGTCCGCCGGCGGCGGCGCGGCGGCGCAGCGCCTCGTCGAGGCCGTCGCGGCGCAGGCGCTCCAGGTCGGCGACAGTCGCCTTCGTGCCGGGGATGACGACGAGGTCGGCGCGCTCCAGGTCGACCGGCGAGCGCGTGAACCGCACGCCGACGCCGGGCTCGGCGGCGAGCGCGTCGACGTCGGTGAAGTTCGACATCCAGCGCAGGCGCAGGACGGCGACGTCGAGGGTGTCGCGGCCGACGGCGGGCGCCGGAGCAAGTGCGGGTGCTTCGAGGGCGAGCGAGTCCTCGGCGTCGAGCCAGAGGCCCTCGCGCCACGGCAGTACGCCGATCGCGCGGCGGCCGGTGAGGCCGTTGAGCATGTCCAGCCCGGGCGCGAGCACGCTGCTGTCGCCGCGGAACTTGTTGATGAGGAACGCGGCGATGTGGCGCTGGTCGTCGGCGTCGAGGACCGCGAGCGTGCCGACCAGCGAGGCGAAGACGCCGCCGCGGTCGATGTCGCCGACGAGCAGGACCGGCAGGTCGGCGGCGCGCGCGAGGCCCATGTTGGCGAGGTCGCGCTCGCGCAGGTTGATCTCCGCTGGCGAGCCGGCGCCCTCGCAGATGACGGCGTCGAAGCGCTCGCGCAGCGTGGTGAGCGCGGCGAGCACCGGCGCCTGGAGCTGGGCCTTGAGGTCCTGGTAGGAGCGCGCGGTCGCGTCGGCGAACGGCTTGCCCATCAGCAGCACCTGCGACGAGGTCTCCCCCGCGGGCTTGATCAACACCGGGTTCATCGCCGCCTCGGGCTCGATCCCGCACGCCGCGGCCTGCATCGCCTGCGCGCGGCCGATCTCCGCGCCGGATGCGGTCACCGCCGAGTTGTTGGCCATGTTCTGCGCCTTGAACGGCGCGACCCGCACTCCGCGCCGCGCCAGCGACCGGCAGATGCCCGCGGTGACGAGCGACTTGCCGGCATCCGACGCCGTGCCGCAGACCAGCAACGCGCCGCTCATGACGACCACGCTCCGGCGAGCGCGACCAGCGTCGCGACCTCGACCAGCTTGCCCGTCGCACCCAGCGTGTCGCCGGTGCGACCGCCGAAGGCGCGGACCTGGACGGCGAGCGCCGCAGCGAAGGCGACCGCCGCGACGCCGAGGGCAAGCGCGCCGTCGGCCAGACCGCACACCGCAAGAACACCAACAACGCTGAGCGCAGTCGCGACCGTCGCGGCGCCGGCACCGACGGCGAGGCTCCGCCCGAGGCCACCCGCCGCGACACCGGCCAGCGCAGCATCGGCGCTCGCGGCAACACCGCCGGGCACGGCGGCAGCGCCCGCGACCACGCCGCCCGCCGCCCGTGCGTTCCCCAGCACCGCCGCCGCCAGCACCATCGCCAGCCGCGCCAGCACATGCGCCGCGACGAGCGCGCGCGCCGCGTGGCTCGCATCCAGCCCGGCGAGCGCGACCGCCGCGAGCAGGAGCGCCGCGGACATCGCCAGCGCGCCGTGCGCTCCCACCGCCGAATCCTTCATCGCGGCCAACCGCCGCTCGCGGCTGCCGTGGACGCCGAGGCCGTCGGCGGTGTCGGCCAGGCCGTCCTCGTGCAGGCCGCGCGTCAGCACGATCGCCCCCACCAGACCCAATACTCCGGCGACGGCCGGATCCACGACGGTGTCGGCCAGCGCGACGACGCCCGCCGCCACGCCGCCCACCAACGCCCCCACCACCGGGAACCACCCGGCCGCGCGCGACAGCCAGGCCTCGCCGACCGCACCATCCTCGATCCGCCCCGCGGGCACCACCGTCAAGAACCCCACCGCCAGCCGCGCCCCCACGACGACCGTCATCGCGCCGCCTCGGCGGGCGCCAGCCCACGCGGCCGGGGATCGCGGAACAGCGCGGGCTCCCAGTTGATCCGGGCCACGCGCCAGCGGGTCCCGCGGCGGCGCAGCTCGGTGACCGACGACGGCGCGACGTCGATCGTCCAGAACGCCTCGTCGGGCACGTTCAGGCCGCAGACGACCGCGGCGCGGATCACCGACGGATGCGTGACGACCGTGCGGTTGCCCTCGCCCTCGATCGCGTCGAGCCAGCCGCGCACGCGCGCCATGACGTCCTGCAGGCACTCGCCGCCGTGCGGCGCGCCGGTCGGGTCGGTCCGCCAGGCGAGCACCGCGTCGGGCTGCTCGGCCTCGACCTCGGCCAGCGGCCGGCCGCGCCAGGCGCCGAAGTCCCAGTCGCCGATCGCCGGCTCCGGTACCGCGCCGTCGAGCCCGAGCGCATGCGCGGTCTCCGCTGCACATTGGGCATCGCTGCGCATGACGGCGCGCGCCTTGGGCAGGTGGCCGCGCAGGTCGGCGAGGCGCCGCGCGGCGCCGTCGAGCAGCGGACCGTCGCCGCCGAACACGGCACGCCGCGTGTCGGCGGTCGCCGCGTGACAGATGAGGAGGACCCGGAGGCTCACGCCAGAGGGCGTGAACGGGGTGCTGCAGGGTCGAGCAAGGAGGAACCTCCTCGGGATATCCGCGTCCCGAAACCGTTGGGGCTGATGCGATGGCCGGGTTAAGTTCCTGGCTTGCCGGAGTGCCGTCCTGGTGTGGACGACCTCCGGTCACAGTGGCGCGACCGCGTCGGACTCTCACCGACTTCCCGCTCCATCGCTTGAACGAGCCGGACAGTACACACCGGGGGCGGCGCTCGCAATCCGGCATCCGGCGCCCCGGTTTGGCAAGGTGCCGGGGGTGAGCGAGACCTATCCGCAGCGTGCCTGGACCCTCCCCGACGACGCGACCGAGGTGCTCCTCGTGCGCCACGGCGCCTCGCAGGCGGCGGTCGAGGGAGAGCCGTTCGAGATGCTCGAGGGCCACGGCAACCCGCCGCTCTCGCCCGAGGGGGAGCTGCAGGCGCAGGCCGTCGCGCACCGCCTCGCCGCCGATCCGCCCGACGAGTTGTTCATCACCATCCTGCAGCGCACCGCGCAGACGGCGGCGCCGTTCGTCCACCAGACGGGCATGAAGCCGGTGGTCATCCCGCAGCTGGCCGAGGTCAGCCTCGGCGAGTGGGAGGGCGGCGAGATGCGCGTCCGCGCCGCCAAGGGCGACCCGATCATGGCCCAGGTCTTCGAGCAGCAGCGCTGGGACGTCATCCCGGGCGCCGAGCCGATGGCCGACTTCGCGGCCCGCGTCCGCGAGGGCTTCCTGGAGGTCGTGCGTCAGACCGGCCCCGGCCGCCTCGCTGCCGCGGTCGTCCACGGCGGCGTCATCGGCGAGCTCTGCGCCCAGGCGACCTCAGCGCCGAAGCTCACCTTCGTGCACGCCGAGAACACCTCGATCTCCCGGATCGTCGTCTTCGCCGACGGCCGCTGGCTGCTGCGCAGCTTCAACGACACGGCGCATCTGACGGGGTGAGCCTCGCCCGAGGGGGGCGAGTCTGAGACCGATGGCACCTAGACGTTGTGATGCAACGTCTAGGTGCCATCCGTGAGCTCGCGGGCCGCCAGCACGGCGTGATCGCGCGGCGGCAGTTGCTCGCGCTCGGTCTCGGTGAGGGCGGGATCGACCACTGGGTGCGCAACGGACGGCTCGTGCCGGTCCGGCGCGGCGTGTACGCGCTGGGGCATGCGGAGCTTCGGCGCGAGGGCTTCCTCCTCGCCTCGTTGCTGTCGGTCGGTGACGACGTCGTGCTCAGCCATCGCAGTGCGGCGCGGCATTGGGGGCTGCGGCCGTGGAGCGGCGCGTTCGTCGAGGTGACCGCTCGCTCCCACGGTGGGCAGAAGCCCAAGCGAGACCTCCGCGTTCACCG
>DASYBY010000175.1:0-2501 GCA_036500525.1 Baekduia sp.
GAGCACCGACTTCATGCCGCTCGTGCCGCTGGCCTCCAGCGGCGGGCGCGGCAGGTTGACCCAGACGTCGCAGCCCTGGACGAGGCTCGCGCCGCTGGCCAGGTCGTAGTCGGCGAGGAAGACGACGCGCGACTGGGTGCCTTCGGCGCCGCGCAGGTCCAGCAGCTGCTGGATGAGCTGCTTGCCGGGCTCGTCCTTGGGATGGGCCTTGCCGGCGATGATGAGCTGGATCGGGCGGTCGCCGCGCAGGAGGGCGAGCGCGCGCTGCGCGTCGTGGACCATGAGCGCCAGCCGCTTGTAGGTCGCGACGCGGCGGGCGAAGCCGATCGTCAGCACGTCGGGGTCGAACGCCTCGGCCCCGGCCTCGACGAACGGGCGCTCCTCGCCGCGGCCGAGGCGGTCACGTGGGATGCGCGCGCGGACGAGGTCGACCAGCGCGCTGCGCTGCTCGCGGCGGGCGGCGCGGAGCTCGTCGTCGCCGATGGCGTCGATGGCCGTCCACGTCTCGGGGTCGGCGGCGCGCTGCGCCCAGCCGTCGGGGAGGTGGCGGTCGAGCACCGCGCGCATCGGGGCGCCGAGCCAGGTCGGGACGTGCACGCCGTTGGTGACGTGGGTGATCGGGACGTCGTCGACCGCGCGCTCGGGCCAGAGGCCGTTCCACATCTCGCGCGCGACCTCGCCGTGGCGGCGGCTCACCGCGTTGGTCGCCCGCGCGGTGCGGATCGCCAGCTGGGTGATGCCGAACGGCTCGTGCTCGTCCTCGGGATGGGTGCGGCCGAGGGCGAGCACGGCGGCGGGGTCGAAGCCGCGCTCTCGGACGATGGGGTCGAGGAGCGCCGCGACCTCGGGGCCGGGGTAGGCGTCGTTGCCCGCGGGGACCGGCGTGTGCGTGGTGAAGACCGTGCGCCGGCGGGCGTGCTCGACGGCGTCGTCGAGGGTCGCGCCGGGCGCGTCGAGGGCCGAGAAGGCCGCGTGGCCCTCGTTGAGGTGGACGATCTCGGGGTCGATGTCGAGCTGCTGGAGCAGTCGGATGCCGCCGAGGCCGAGCAAGGCGTACTGGTTGAGTCGGACCTCGGGCGCGCCGACGTAGAGCTGCGACGTCGTGAAGCGCGCGAACTCGGAGTTCTCGGGGCGCTCGGCGTCGAGGAGGAAGAGCGGCACGCGGCCGACGTCCACGCGCCAGACCTGGGCGACGATCGTCTCGTCGTGGGCGGGGACCGAGACGGTGATCGGCTCGCCGTCGTCGCCGCGGACCAGCGCGGCGGGCAGGCGCTCGGGGTCGGTGTCGAGCCAGAACTCGCGCTGCCAGCCGGAGAGGTCGATCCGTTGGCGGAAGTAGCCCTGGCGGTACATGAGGCCGATGGCGACGAACGGCAGCGCGCGGTCCGAGGCCTCCTTGACGAGGTCGCCGGCCAGCGCGCCGAGGCCGCCGGAGTAGACCGGGAGCGAGACGTGGACGGCGTACTCGGCGCAGAAGTAGGCGACCGGGCCGCCGTCGCGCGAGGCCGGCGCGGCGCGGTGGGCTTGGAGCCGCTCGTCGAGCGCGGCGGCCCGCTGGAGGAGCTGCGTGTCGCCGGCGGCGCGCTGCAGGTTCTCGTAGGCCGTCTCCTGGAGCAGGCGGACGGGGTTGGTACCGCAGGAGCCCCAGCGGCCGGGATCGACAGCGGCGAAGACGCCTGGGCCGTCGGGATCCCACGACCACGCGTAGTTGTAGGCGATGCGTGCGAACACGGCCAGCTCCCCGGGCAACCGGGCGGTCAGCCCGGCGATCGCGCGGTCGATGTCACGGGCTCCGGCGTCGTTCATGGTCGGCAAGCTACCCAGGTGCGCCGAGAACGCCACCCCGGGGGTCGGTGGCTAGGTGGTTGCGGCCTCGACGATCTGCGCGATCTCGGCCTCGAGGAGGAGGCCGGCGTCGAGGCCCATGTCGCCGAAGACGCCGGCGAGCTCGAGGCTGACGGTGCCGTGCAGGCGGGTCCAGGTGAGGACGCCGAGGCGGAGGATGAGGGGCGCCGGGGCGGCGGGTTCGCCCCGGCGCTCGGCCCATTGGGTGAGTTGCTGGTCGAGCTTGGTGGGGCGGGCGGGGGCGCTTCGGGCGCCGGCGGGACCGGCGATCTCCGCGAGGATGGCGAGGAGGGTCTCCATGGCGCCCTGGATCTCCGCGATCGCCTCGGCCGGGTCGGCGAAGCCCTCGGGCCGGTCGCCGAAGAGCATTGCGTAGCGGCGGGGGTGGGCGAGCGCCCAGGCGCGGTAGGCGTCGGCGACGGCCTGGAGGCGGCGGGCGGGGGCGCGGCGCGTGGCGTCGGCGGCGGCCTGCTGGACGGTGGCGGTGATGTCGGCGTAGCCCTCGGTGATCAGCGCGGCCAGGAGGTCGTCGCGGGAGGCGAAGTAGCGGTAGAGGGCGGGGCCGGAGACGCCCATCGCCTTGGCGATGGCGTTGAGCGAGAGCGCCGCGACGCCGCCCTCGTCGACCTGCGCGCGCGCGCGGGTGCGGATCTCGG
>DASYBY010000176.1:0-7637 GCA_036500525.1 Baekduia sp.
GCGCGGCAGGCGAGGTCGGCCAGCTCGCCGACGGTGATCGCGTGGCGCCCGGCGGTCAGGTGGTAGGTCCGGCCGTCGGCGGGCGCGTCGGAGAGCGCCAGCAGCGCGTCGGCGACGTAGTCGACCGGCACGACGTCCAGCAGCCCGGCGTCCTGCTCGGGGACCGCGTCGACCGCGCCGGCGACGATCGCCCGCAGCGGCACGTAGAGCACGTTGAACGCCGCGGTCCAGCCGGACTCGCGGTCGCCGACGACGATGCTCGGCCGCACGACCTGTAGCGGTAGGCCCGCGCCGGCCGGGCCGGTGACGAGCTCCTCGGCCTCGATCTTCGACTGCTCGTAGGTGTTGCGGAACGTCTGGCCGATGCGGCGGTCGCCCTCGCCGAACGGGCCGGCGTGGGCGCCGGCGACGAACGCCGTCGACACCTGCACGTACCGGCGCAGCGGGCGCTCGGCGTGGAGCCGCTGCGCGACGTCGATCATGCGGGCCGTGCCGGCGACGTTGACCGCGCGGGCGTCCTCGATCGTCTGGTCGAAGCGCACGCAGGCGGCGGAGTGGATGATCTCGTCGACGTCGTGGCCGCCGGCGAGGATGCGCCGCGCCAGGTCGGCGGGATCGCAGTCGGTCACGTCGCAGGCCAGCGCGCGCAGCGGTGCGCGGCGCGGTGCGGCGTCGGCCAGCAGCGCCTCGACGCGCGCCTGGGCGGCGTCGTCGTCGGCGGCGCGGACGAGGACGGTGATCGGCCGGTCGGTGCGCTCCAGCCAGCGGGAGAGGAGGCTCTGCCCGACGAAGCCGGTCGCGCCGGTGAGCAGGAGGCCCCCGCCGCGCGGGTCACGCATCGAGGTCGTCTCCGTCGAGCGGCAGCAGCGCCGACGGGAGCTGGGTGCTGAAGGAGATGTCCGCGGAGCGCGGCGGGTCGAGGCTGAGGCGCAGCGCCTGCTGCGGTCCGAGCGCCAGCGACCACGTGCTGTCGCACGCGAGGCAGGTGCACCGCGCGTCGAGCCGGTCACCGGCCATGCCCACGGTCAGTCGCGTCGCGCCGTCGAGGCACGCCGGGCAGCTCAAGGCCGCGCCGACGAGCGCGTCGGGGTCATCGAGCGTGAACGCGGCGTCGTAACGGCCGCACGCGATGCTCATCGCGCCACCGGGCCTGAGGGTTGCAGCACGCCACAGAGGGTTACGCGCTTTCCGGGAATTCGCGAGGGCCAGGGGTCCAAGTGCACCCGATGCGGTGCTGGACCGCCGGTCGCATCCGAACCCCTACATCTAGCTCTAGCTGATGAGCCCCAGCCGCTGGGCGCGCTGCACGGCCTCCGTGCGGTTGCGCGCGCCGATCTTGCGGAACATCCCCGAGGCGTGCTGCTTGACCGTGTTGGGGGAGAGGTGCAGCTCGACGGCGATCTCGGCGTTGGTCATCCCGCCAGCCACGCGCTCGAGCACCTGGCGCTCGCGGTCGGTCAGCACCATGCCCGAGGGCGCGGCGTCGTCGAAGACCGTGAGCCCGCGGCCCACGCGCCGGATCGCGTCGGCCAGCTCGGCGGCGTCGCGCTCCTTGGTGATGAACCCGTGCGCGCCCGCGGCCCGCGCCGCCTTGGCCGACAGCCGGCCCGCGCCCGAGTACAACAGCGCGCGCGTGCCCGGCGAGGCCTCGCGGATCATCCCGACGATCTCGGGCCCCGACTCCTCGCCGACGAACAGGTCGACCAGCGCGACGTGTGGCTCGTAGCGGCGCGCGAAGTCGAGCGCCTGGGCGCCCGTGCTCGCGGGGATGCAGCGCTCGACCCAGTCGAGGCGGCCGAGCATGAGGCGCAGGCCCCAGTGCACGACCTGATGGTCGTCGACGACGAGGACACGGAGGTTGCGGTCGGTCATGCGGGCTCGGGTCGGGGGAGGACGAGGCGCACGTGCCAATGCTCGGCCCCGGTGGGACCGAACGTCAGGGACGCGCCATGTTGTAGGGCTTCGAAGGCGGCGATCCGCAGGCCCATGCCGGCGCCGCCGCGCTGGGCCGCGCCGACGCCGTCGTTGGTGATCTCCAGTTCGACGGTGTCGGCGTCGCCGCGCACGGCGATCCCGATCTCGGCGGGCCGGGCGTGGCGGCGGGCGTTGCGGATCGCCTCGCCGAGCACCGACTGGGTGACGGCCTCGAAGGCGGCGGGGATCTCGAGGTCCTCCTGCCAGCGCACGTCGATCGTCTCCTCGGGCGCGGCGTTGGCGACCAGGCGCACCAGCTCGGCGCTCAGCGTCGAGGTCGTGACCTGGCGCGCCGTCGCGGCCAGCGGGCGGCTCATCGCGTCGCGCAGGTCGTCGAGCGCGGCGCCCAGCTCGGCGGCGGCGCGGACCTGGTCGGCCTCGTCGAGCAGCGCGCCCGACTGCAGCGCCATGACGACGCCGAAGACGCGCTGGACGACCCGCTCGTGGATCTCGCGCGCGAGGTCGATGCGGTCAGAGAGCTGGCGGGCGTCGGACTGCTGGCGCGTGGCCTTGCGGGCCGAGAGCGCCAGCGCGCAGACCTTGCCGAGCGAGCGCAGCGCCTCGCGCTCCTCGTCGGCCAGCGCGCGGCCCGAGCCCTCGGCGCAGATCACGCCGAAGCCGCGGCCGCCCGCGGCGAGCGGGACGCAGACGAGGTGCTCGATGCCCAGCAGCGTGTCGTAGGGCGGGGCGATCTCGTCGGCGCGCCCCTCCAGGACCTGGTCGAGGTCGAGCGCGCGGCCGGTGATCGGCGCCAGCTCGATGGCCAGGTTGTGCCCCGTGAACAGCTCGATGTCGATCGCGTGCGAGCCGACGACCCGCACCCGCCGCGCGACGTCGTCGTAGACGAAGACCACCGCGCGCTTCAGCGAGCCCAGGCGGCAGACCGCCTCGGCCAGCCGGTCGTAGAACGCGCCGGGCGCGTCGGGCGTGGCGTGCTCGACCTCGCCCATCAGCGAGACGAACAGGTGCAGCGAGTCGATGGGGGAGAACGGCCGGCTGCCGCCCCGCGCGGCGTTCAGCGCCATCGGCGAAGGGTTGATGGGCCGGGCACCAGAGGCACCCGGCCCACCAGAGGAGAAGGAACACGCTCACGGCTACCGGCGTCCCGTGGCCGGCTGGAGTCCTGACCAGATCCCATGTGAGCGGGCACCAGAGGCCAGCTTGACGGCTGACCCCCTGGTGGGCGAGAGGCGACGGGCGGCGGACTACCCGGATGGGGGATGGCGCGGATGGACGGTCGGACATCGCCGCACCGGACCAGATCAAGTTCGGCGGGGGCCGGACCGACTGAACTTGTGATGGTGCCCGTCGCCGCTCCGCCCCGCCTCGTCCGCGCCTTCGGCGCGGTAGTCCTCGCAGCGGGCGCGTTGACGCTCGTGCGCGCGGGGCTCACGGGTGGGGCACTGGTCACCGCGGCCGTGGGCCTGATGGGTGTGGTGCTCGGCGGGACGGTCATCGCGTACACCGATCGTCTCACGCTCTCCGATGTGGCGTGGATCAGCGCGCTCTGCACGCTGCTCGTGGCCGCCGCCGTCGCGTCCCGGCCGACGCCCTACGGCGCCGGCATCACCTACGCCTGGATCGCCCCGTTCGCCTTCATCGCCGGCCGCCGCGCCGGCGCCGCGATGGTCGCGCTCTCGGGCAGCACGCTCGCGGTCGCGTTCGCCGTGCAGGCGGCGCGCCTCGACCACCCGCTCGCGCTCAAGACCTACGTGTCGTGGTGGCTGGCGACCACGGGCACGGTCGTGGTCGTCGGCCTCATCACCCGCGGGCTCGTCGCCTCGCTGGCCACCACGCAGGAGCAGCTGGAGAGCGGCTTCCTCCAGGGCGTCCTCGGCAAGGCCTTCCTGGACGCCGAGGGCCGCTGGCAGCGCGTCAACCCCGCGTTCGCCGTGCTGCTCGGGCGCGACGAGGCCGAGCTGGCCGGCATGCTGCCCAACGCCGTCACCCATCCCGACGACCTGGCCGTCAGCGATCGCTGGATGGAGCGCCTCCAGGCCGACGACCAGATCACCTTCGAGAAGCGCTACCTGCGCCCCGACGGCGACGTGCGCTGGATCACCGTGCGCACCGCCGCGCTGCACGACGGCCGCGGCCGCCGCACCGGCTACTTCAGCGAGTACGAGGACGTCACCGCGCGCCGCGTCGCCGAGGAGCACGCGCGCGAGAGCCGCCGCCGCGAGACCGCGCTGGCCGAGATCGGCCGCCACGCGCTGGCGCTGGAGTCGCTGCCCGACCTGCTGGCCGAGACGGTGCGGTTGGTGGCCGCGACGCTCGACGCCTCGCACGCCACGCTCCTGGCGGCGACCGGCGGCGACGTCCTGGCCGCCGAGACCGACGACGGCGAGCCCGTCCGCGCGCACGCCGCCGCGGTGCTCGACGCGCCCGGCGGGATCGTGCTCGACGGCGCCCGCAGCGCCGGCGTGGCCGTGCGCGGCGCGGGGGAGCAGCCGTTCGCCGTCCTGCTCGTCCACGCGACCGACCGCGCGCCGTTCGACGAGGCCGACGTCGCCTTCCTGCGCTCGACCGCCAACGTGCTGACCGCCGCGCTGCGCCGCGAGGCCGCCGAGCGCGAGCTGCGCCACCGCGCGCTGCACGACCCGCTGACCCACCTGCCCAACCGCGCGCTGCTGGTCGACCGCCTGCGCCTCGCCGTCCCGCGCGCACGTCGCGACGGCCGCGCGCTCGCCGTCCTGTCGATCGACCTCGACGACTTCAAGGGCGTCAACGAGAGCCACGGCCGCCACGTCGGCGACGAGCTGCTGCGCCTGCTGGCCGCCCGGCTCCAGGGCGCGCTGCGCGCCAACGACACGCTCGCGCGCCTCGGCGCCGACGAGTTCGTCGCGCTGTGCGAGGGCCTCGAGGGACCCGAGGAGGCGCTGGCCGTCGCCGAGCGCCTGCTCGCCTCGGTCGCCGGCCCGCAGTCGGTGGTCGACTGCGAGATCCGCTGCAGCGCGAGCATCGGCATCGCCTTCGCGGGCGCGGGCGACGACGGCGACGCCGAGGGGCTGCTGCGCGACGCCGACCTCGCGATGCGCCGCGCCAAGGCCGCCGGCCGCGGGCGCTACGAGGTCTTCGAGCACGCGATGCGCACGCGCGCGCTGCAGCGGGTCGCGCTGACCGGCGACCTCGACCGCGCGCTGGAGCGCGGCGAGTTCGAGCTGGCCTTCCAGCCGATCGTCGGGCTCGACGACGGCGGCCGGGTCCACGCCGCCGAGTCGCTCGTGCGCTGGCACCACCCCGAGCGCGGGCTCGTCATGCCCGATGAGTTCATCGGCCTGGCCGAGCGCACCGGGCGCATCGTCGACCTCGGCCGCTGGGTGATCCGCGACGCCGCGCGCCAGGCCGCGCAGTGGCCGCAGCTGACCGTCGGCGTCAACGTCTCGCGCCGCCAGCTCACCGATCCCGCGCTGGTGGGCGACGTCGCCGCCGCGCTGGCCGAGCACGGCGTCCCGCCCAACCGCTTCTGCGTCGAGGTCACCGAGACCGCGCTGATGGACGACCCGGCCGCGGCGACCCGCGCGCTGCACGGCCTGCACGACCTCGGCGTCAAGATCTCGCTCGACGACTTCGGCACCGGCTACTCGTCGCTGTCGTCGCTGCGCGAGTTCCCGCTGAACACCATCAAGCTCGATCGCTCGTTCCTGCCGTGCGACCCCACGGTGCCGCACGGCTGGTCGATCGTCCGTGCCGTCCTCGACCTCGCCCGCACGCTCAGCCTCGACGTGGTCGCCGAGGGCATCGAGACCGAGGTCCAGCGCTCCGAGCTGGAGCGGATGGGCTGCGGCCTGGGCCAGGGCTACCTGTTCAGCCGCCCGGTCCCCGGCACCGAGCTGAGCGCGGTGCTGCTCAGCAGGTCGGCCAGCTCGCCAGCGGCCGCGCCGTACCGTTGACCGCCGGGCGGCCCTCGATCCGCGCGAGCGCCCGCGCCAGCACCGGCCGCGTGTCGGCCGGGTCGATGATCTCGTCGACCTTCATGAGCCCCGCCGCGCCGTAGGGGTCGATGTCGGCGCGCATGGCGTCGCCGAGCGCGTCGCGCTGGACCTCGTCGCCGCCGGCGACCACGTTGGCCGCCACGAGCGGGTCCATGAACGAGATCTCGGCCGAGGGCCACGCGTAGACGGCGTCGACGCCGGTGTCGTTGCCGCCGAGCGAGAAGTAGGCCAACCCGTAGGCCTTGCGCAGCAACACGGTGAACTTGGGCGTCTGCGAGAGCGCGAGCGCGCTCTGCAGGCGGATCGCGTGCTTGAGCATGCCGTCGTGCTCGACCTGCTTGCCGACGAAGAAGCCGGGCACGTCCTGGAGGAAGAGGACCGGGATGTCGTAGGCGTCGCAGAGGCACAGGTGCTTGACGGCCTTCTCGCACGCCGCGGGATCGAGCGCGCCGGCGAAGAACTTCGGCTGGCTGGCGACGACGCCGACGGTGTGGCCGTCGAGCCGGCCGAGGCCGCAGATCAGCCCGCGCCCGAAGCCGGCGCCCACCTCCAGCAGCGAGCCCTCGTCGAGCACGCGGGCCAGCACCTTGTGCATGTCGTAGGCGCGGGCGCGGCGGCGCGGGACGATCTCCGCGAGCTCGGGGTCGGGGGCGACGGCGCCGCGCTCGCGGCTGTCGTCGGTGCGCGGCGCGCGCTCCGCCGCGTTGCCCGGCAGCAGCGCGAGCGCGCGGCGGACCAAGGCATAGGCCTCGTCGTCGTCCTCGGCGATCAGGTCGATCTGGCCGGTCGTGCGCGCGTGGACGTCGACGCCGCCCAGCTCGTCGTTGGTCAGGTCCTCGCCGGTGGCGATCTTGGCGACCAGCGGCGACGTGACGGCCAGGCAGGTGCCACGGACCTGGATGACCAGGTCCGACGCCGCGGACACGAACGACGAGCCGCCGAACGAGTCGCCGACGATGACGGTGATGAACGGGACGCGCCGGCGGCGGCGGAACAGGTCGACGTCGACGGGCACCTGCGCGAAGCCGGCCGAGCCGAGCGAGTCGGGGATGCGCGCGCCGCCGGTGGCGCCGAAGTAGACGATGGGGTGGCCGTACTTCTCGGCGTGGGCGAAGAGCCGGCCGAGGCGGCGCGAGCCCATCGGCGACGACGACCCGCGCTTGACCGTGATGTCGTCGCCCGCGACCGTGACGGGCCGCCCGGCGATCGTCCCGTGGCCGCCGACCTTGCCGTCGCCCGGGGTGTCGTCGTGGTCCTCGGGGCGCAGCGAGCGCACGAACGTGCCGACCTCGTCGAACGTCCCCGGGTCCAGCAGCGCGTCGAGGTGCTCGCGGATCGTCCGCTCCCCGCGGGCGTGCAGGCGCTCGACGCGCGCGGTGCCGCCCATCTCGGTGCGGATCCGGTCGCGTCGCGCGAGCATCTCGGCGGTGGCGTCGGGCAGCGGCTCCTCGGGCTCCATGGCCCGCCATCTCAGCAGACGCGCGCCGTCACAGGCCGAAGACCCGGCGCGCGTTGGCGTCCAGGTACAGCCCGCGCGTCTCGTCGTCGAGCCCGAGCGCGTCGAGATCGGCCAGCGCCTTGGCCGGCGAGATCATGGGGTGGTTGCTGCCGAAGAGCACCTTGTGGCGCCCGCTGCCGGACTTCATGTAGGCGATCAGCTCGGGCGGGATGCGCGCGCTCGTGTAGGCGGAGGTGTCGATGACGACGTTCTGGTGCTTGCGCGCGACG
>DASYBY010000177.1:0-4276 GCA_036500525.1 Baekduia sp.
GCTAGTACGGCGGCAGGTCCGCGTACCACTCGCCCAGGACCCGGAAGGCGGACCAGAAGGCGCGCTTGGCGGCCTCCTCGTCGAGTGCCTCGTCGATGTTCGGCGTCACGATCGCGTCGATCGAGGGCGTGAGCTGCTGCCGCGCGCCGGGGACGTACTCGACCGGCTTGGCGAGCGGCACGTCGAGCTCGTTGAGCGCCGTCAGCGCGTCCTCGCCCATGATCACGATGACCTTGGGCTGCACGATGGCCAGCTCTTCGATCACCCGCGCCACGCACTCGGGGTCGGCCAGCGACGGATCGCCGACCGGGCACTTGACGCACAGCGTCCCGTACACCGCGAGCGGATCGACCTGCAGTCGCTTCAGAGCCTTCATGAGCGCCGTTCCCGAGCGGCCGTAGAACGCGACGCCCTCCTCGACCTCGGAGGGCATCGGCGCGTGCTTGAGCAAGAAGACGTCGGCCTGGGGATGGCCCGATCCGAGCACCGGCATGATGCCGCCGCGCGGACAGGACTCACAGCCCTGGAGCTCCCGGGTCAGGCTGTTGAGCTCGCGGATCGCTCGCTCGAGGTACTTCTCGCGGATCTCGTCATCGGTCGCCGGCATGGACGATCCGAGATTCGACGGTCCCGGACGAGGCCCCTGCGGCTGCATCAGCCCTTGCGCGCTGCTCGACGGATCCGGCGGTCGCGGCGCGCGCGGCGCGCCGCCTTCGGCGTGGCCTTCGTCTCCAGGAACTTCAGGGCCTGCACATAGAGCAGGGTGCCCGATTTCGTGGAGATCTCCGCATGGCGCAGCGACTCCAGGAACTCCTGCGGACCGTCGAAGTCGTGCATGCGGATCCGCACCGAGCCGAGCCCGGCGGCGACGTGTGCGTCCGATCCGGCGCCGCGGACGATCTGGTACTTGGCGGCGAACCGCTCGGCCTCCTCGTTGAAGGAGCCGATCGCGACGCGCGGGTTGTAGACCTCGATCGCGTCGACGTCGTCGACGATCTTCAGGAGGTGCTCGTAGTCGGGGACCGAGTGCATCCGGTCGAAGGGGTGCGGGACGTAGACCAGGCCGCCCTGGCGCTTGATCTCGGCGACCGTCTCCTCCAGCGAGAGCCCGCGCGGGATCTTCTCGGTGAGGAACAGGCCGATCACCTCGCCCTGCGTGGCGGTCTTGACCTCCTCGCCGAGGATGATCTTCACGCCGAACTCCGCGGCCTTCTCGGCGGCCTCGTAGGCGCCGGAGATCTCGTTGTGGTCGGTGACCGCGATGGCGCTGAGGCCCTGCTCGCGCGCGGTGGCCAGCAGATGCTCGACCGGCGTGGCGCAGTCGCCGCTGTGGTCGGTGTGCATGTGCAGGTCGACGTCGACCAGCTTGCGGGTGCGCAGCGTCTCCCACAGCTCGGGGTCGCCCGTGGGGTCGTGGCGGCGCGCGACGGTCTGCGCGTAGGAGGCCTCGACCTCGTCGGCCAGCGTGGCCCACGCGCGCGGCGGAGGCGCGGAGGCGGCGAGGCGGCGGCGCAGGTCGCGGTCGCCGACGAGGCGGCGCAGCTGGGCGCCGAGCACCTCGACGTCGCCGCGCTCGAAGAGCAGCCCGTGGTCGCCGACGAGGTCCTCGTAGACCGGCAGGCGCGAGACGACGGGCACGGCGCCCGCGGCGGCGGCGCGCAGCACGAGGGCCGGCGCGGGGAGGGTCCCGCCCGAGGCGGCGACGACGATGTCGGCGCTCGCGAGCGCCTCGTCCTCGCCGTCCTCGGTGAAGTGCACGCGCTCGCGCAGCTCGTCGCGCATCGGCGTGGTGGACGACGGGCCCTGGGCGCTGACGACCGTCGCCTCCCACGGCACCGAGAGATCCATGCGGCGCAGGGCGCGCAGGAACAGGCGCAGCGCCTGGCGCTCCTCGACGTCGACGAACAGCAGGCGGACCGGGTCGTCGGCGGCGCGGGGTGGGCCGGCGGCCACCAGCGGCGGCGGCTCCGCGCCGGGCGCGGCGAGCACGTACTCGGCGGGGAAGAAGCGCTCCATGAGCGCGGCGGTCGCCGGGAAGGCCGCGTGGCGCGCGTCGAGGCGGCCGAAGACGAGCGTGACGAGCTTGCGGGCGACCTGCGTGGCGACGAGCCGCTCGGTCGGCGCGTGGAAGGTCCCGACGTTCAGCGTGCGCGAGTGGCGCAGCGCGACCGAGGAGACCGACGGCGCGAAGGGCTCGTGGACGTGGCAGATGTCCAGCGCGGTGGAGAGCAGCAGCTCCTCGACCGTGCGGGCCACGTCGATCGGCACCGCCGGCCGGCCGCGGGCCGAGCCCGAGCCGGTCGCG
The DNA here is from genome assembly GCA_036500525.1 of Baekduia sp. Taxonomy (GTDB): domain Bacteria; phylum Actinomycetota; class Thermoleophilia; order Solirubrobacterales; family Solirubrobacteraceae; genus Baekduia. The sequence continues at coordinate 2,306 of DASYBY010000177.1, forward strand.
CCGAGCAGCACCTCGCCGACGGCCAGCACCCGGACCTCGCCGGGCTCGCCGAGCACGTCACCGGCGCGGATCGCCTTGCGCGAGGCGCGCACCGCCGCCTCGTCGCGCGAGGGCGCGACGATCACGACGCGATGGCCGCGCTGCGCGAGCTCCTCGCTCAGCCTGCCGACGTACGTGTTGACCTCGTGCCGGTCCTCCCATGGATACGGGGAGACCTGGGCGATCGCCAGGGGGTCCACCCGGTCAGCATAGAACGACGGCCCGCTCGGAGGAGCGGGCCGTCGATGGCGAAGACTCGCGCAGGGCGCTCGCTTCGCTGCGGGTGTCCGCCCAGAGGGCGGAACCCGCGGCGAAGGACCCTTACGCCTTGGTGGCCGCGCGGCGGGCGCGCGGCTTGGTCGGCGCGCGCTTGGCGGCGACGGCCTTGGCGGGCGTGCCCTTGGGCGTGGTCAGCGCCTTGCCCGTGTGGTACTTGGTGATGAACTTCTCGGTCGCGTCACGCGCCTCGTCGTCGGGACGCTGCGTGTGCGGCGACTTCATGAGGTACGAGCTGGGGCCGTCGAGCTGGCCGCCGACGCCGTTGTTCAGCGCGAGCTTCGCCAGGCGCACGGCGTCGATGACGATGCCGGCCGAGTTCGGCGAGTCCCAGACCTCGAGCTTGAGCTCGGCGGTCAGCGGCACGCCGCCGAAGGCCTCGCCCTCGAGGCGGATGTGCGCCCACTTGCGGTCCGTGAGCCACGGCACGTAGTCCGACGGGCCGACGTGCACGTCGTCGGCGGGGATGTCCAGGCCGGCGACCGAGGTCACGGCGTTGGTCTTGGAGATCTTCTTGGACTCGAGGCGCTCGCGCTCGAGCATGTTGAAGAAGTCCATGTTGCCGCCGACGTTGAGCTGCGACGTCCGCTTGAGCTTGACGCCGCGCTCGTGGAACAGGCGGGCGAGCACGCGGTGCGTGATCGTGGCGCCGACCTGCGACTTGATGTCATCGCCGATGATCGGCAGCCCGGCCTTCTTGAAGCGCTTGTCCCAGTAGTCCTCGCGGGCGATGAACACCGGGATGCAGTTCACGAAGCCGCAGCCGGCCTCGATGACCTGCTCGACGTACCACTTGGTCGCCTGCTCGGAGCCGACGGGCAGGTAGGAGACGACGACGTCGGTGTGCGTCTCCTTGAGGATCGAGACGATGTCGGCCGTCTCGCCCGGCGCCTTGGTGATCTTCTCCGCGGCGTACTTGCCGATGCCGTCATGGGTCATCCCGCGATGGACGGGGATGCCGAGCTTCTTCGGAAGCTTGGTGAACTTGATCGTGTTGTTGGGGTCGGCCCAGATGGCCTCGCCGAGGTCCTTGCCGACCTTCGTCCGGTTGACGTCGAAGGCGCACGTGAACTCGATGTCGCTGACGTGGTAGCCGCCGAGGTCGACGTGCAAGAGGCCCGGGACGCGCTCCTTGGGATCCGCGTCGCGGTAGTGGTGGACGCCCTGCACGAAGGAGTTCGCGCAGTTGCCGACGCCGATGATGGCGACCCGGACCTTGTCGTGCTGGTATCGGGCCTTGCCGTTCGTCGCGGCGCCGTCGGTCGCCGCGGCGCCGTTGCCGTTGGTGCTCAAGGTGAAGTCCCTTCGCTGAATTTCCGACGGATCCAACCCCGTCGTTGACCGCCGGTTACAGATCGGACGCCGGTTGCGCGAGCCGGGTGAGCTCCTTGCGCACGTGCAGGATCCGCTGCAAGACGGTGATGGTGCCCAGCCCCGCCAGCACGTACACGGCCGGCGCTAGCAGGTCGAGGTCGGCGAAGACGATACCGGCCGAGAGGATCACGACGCGGACGGCGCGGCTGGCGATGCCGACCTTGCACTCGACGCCGAGGGCCTCGGCCCGCGCGCGGGTGTAGCTGACCATGAGCGAGGCGAGCACGGCGAGGACGACCGCCGCGGCGGCCAGCTCGTTGCCGTCCTTGGCGAAGACGTAGG
>DASYBY010000178.1:0-5059 GCA_036500525.1 Baekduia sp.
ACCAGCGGATCGAGATCCGCCACCACATCGGCCATCTCGACCGCCGTCAGCCGCGTGTTCAGCGGCGAGAAGATCGCCCCGGCCCGCGCGCACGCCCAGAACAGCTCCAGGAACTCCACGCGGTTGGGCGCGAGCACGCCGACCCGGTCGCCCGGCCCGACGCCCAGCCCCTGCAGCCCCCGCGCGACCGCGTCCACCCGCGCATCCAGCTCCGCGTACGTGACCCGCTCGCCTTCGAAGACGATCGCCTCACGGTCGGGACGGCGGGCCGCCCAGCGGCGCAGCCAGTGTGAGATCCCCAAGTACATCGAACGGTCCTCCTAGTGAGCTTCGGGGAGCGGCCCCGGCAGGCGCCGGTAGCCGAGCTGCTCGCGGAAGAACGCGCGGGCGCCGCGAGCGCTCCAGTTGTCGTGGTCCTCGCCCCAGGCGGTGATGCCGTCGAAGGTCCACTCGGTGAGGCAGTTCCACGTCAGCATGTTGGGGTTCAACGGAACGCCGATGCGGTTGTGCATCACGCCGACGGCGTGTAGGTCGCGGCCGAGCTCGTCGACCCCGGTGACCTCCACGCGCGTCGGGCAGCCCGTGCCCGGGTCACGCTCCAGCACCGTGCGCCGGCCCTCGCGCAGCTCGGCCCACTGGCCGTGGCGCATGTAGTGGCCGTGCAGCGCCTCGCAGCCCGAGCCGCGGTCCCACGTGATCATGTGGAACCCGTCGTCGGGCGACGCGGTCGCGTAGTCGTAGCCGCCGTGCGCGGTGCCGCGGTAGACCATCGTCGGGCCGAACTGCGAGCGCAGGCCCCACGAGCGATCGCGGAAGCCGTAGGCGTCCACCTCGTGCTCCTCGCCGTACAGCGTGATCGTGCCCTGGTAGCGGCCCGGCTGGTCGAGGTGGTGCTTGCCCAGGCGGTGCGGCGGCGTGACGCCGGTGAACGTGAGGTCGACCGCGACGTCGTCGCTGTCGGGATCGCGGTAGCTGATCGCGTACTTCATGAGCGGCTCGAGGCAGCGGTAGGAGATCCCATTGGGGAGGGTGATGTCCGAGAGCGGCTGGTCGGGCATCGGCAGGTGCCAGAAGTTCTTGGCGTACAGCACGTCGAAGAACCCGTCGCCCTGATCGTCCCAGAAGTACGCGCCCCCGGCCACGATGTTCTGGTTCTGCCGGAAGAAGGGGTACAACTGCCCGGAGAGCTTCAGCTCCGGCACCGCGAACGTGAACCAGCAGGTCTCGGTCCAGTACGGGTCGTCGCTGGTGGGCGGGTGGAGCTCGTCGTCGGGATGCGGCTCGGACACTGCGGATCCTCTCGTCGGTCGGTCGGTCATCACGCCTGCTCGAGCAGGTCCTGCAGCAGTCGCTGCGGCGCCTGATGCGGGCCGCGGGCGGGATCGGGATCGAGCTTGCCCGCGCGGATGAACATGTCGCCGAGGCGCAGCAGGATCGTCGTGACCCGCAGCGCGGACCAGACCTTGTGGTAGTGCAAGTGCTGCACCGGGCGGCCCGTGCGCTCCTCGTAGCGGGCGACCGCGCGGTCCTCCTCGGGGAATCCGGGCAGGTTCGCGTGGCCGCGCATCTGCGTGTTGGCGCGGTGCAGGACGAAGAAGAACGCGAGGTCGGCGACCGGCGGCGCGATCGCGGCCAGCTCCCAGTCCAGCACGGCCACCGGGCGCGTGCCGTCGAAGATGACGTTGCTGACCTTGGGGTCGCCCCAGTTGAGTGCGAGCGGCTCGTCGGCGGGGATCGCGGCGCGCAGGTGCGCCAGCGCGCCGGCCAGCACGGGGTTCTCGCGCCCGTCGAGGACCCAGTCCAGATAGCTCTGGAAGTTGTCGAGCTCGGCGGCCATGCCGGGGGCGGCGCCGCCGTCGCGCAGCAGGCCCTCGACGCCGAGCGTGCGCCAGTCGAGGCCGTGCAGGTCGGCGAGCATGTCCAGCGTGTTCCAGTACACCTCGGCCTGGGCGTCGGCGCCGGCGTCGGTCAGCCAGCCCTTGACGGCGTAGGGCGGGTGGTCGGCCGGGATGCGGCCCGCGACGTGCGCCATCACGAAGAACGCCTGACCGAACGGGCTCCCTTCGGACTCCTGGAAGCAGAGGACGCGGGGGACGGGGATCGGCGTGTCGCGCAGCGCGGCGAGCACCTCGTACTGCTGGCGGAGATCGATGTCGGGGAACACCGAGTAGCCGGTGGCCTCGACGCGGGCGACGTAGCGCCCGGCGATCTCGCGGCCGTCCTGGCACCACCGCGCGTCGAACATCAGCGTCTCGCTCGAGAAGCCGTTCTCCTTCGGCGCCACGATGTCTGCGACCTCGACGTCTGAGGCACCGTCGATGCGCTCGCGCAGCCAGTCGGTCAGGAGGCGGCGGGTCTCGTCAACTGTGCGGGTGGTGGGGACGGGCATATTAAAGTGGCGTCAGTATTTCTTTTGGGGGAGAGGGAGATCCAGAGGGGCGGGCGCGACGGACCGCGCCCGGTGCTACTTGAAGACCGTCGACGCCCAGATGAGCGTCACCTGGTCGGCAACCGTCTTGGGGTCGGTCGGGACGTCGCGCTTGGCGACGAACGCGAGGTAGGCGTAGTTCTCGGCGAGTCCACCGATGAGCACGCCCCACAGCTCGACGTCGACGCCGGGCTTGACGAGGCCGAGGTCGTCGGCGCGCTTGAGCATCCGCGCCATGCGGCGGTACCACGCCTCGGCCGCCGAGATCCGCAGCTCCTCGACCTCGGGATCGGCCTGGCCGACCTGGATGAGCAGCTGGTGCAGGTCGGCGTGCTCGGCGTAGAACTCGAAGTACCGCTCGGTCGAGACGCGCACCGAGCGGGTCGGGTCGTCGGGCTGGAAGGAGGTCGCGACATACTCGTCGGACTTCCCCAGGAACTCCCCGAGCACGTTGAGCATCACGTGGCGCTTGTCGGTGAAGTACCGGTAGAACGCGCCGTTGGAGAGCCCGGCCGCGGCGGAGATGTCACTCACGCGCGCGTTGACGTAGCCGTCGCGCGCGAAGACCTCGACGGCCCCGTCCATCAGCGATCTCACCGTGTTGCGGCCCTTGGCCGAGCGCGGTGCCGGAGCGTTCGCGAAGTGCACGTGCGGAAGGCTATCTCCCGTCTGGCGTCCGGCCGAGTCGCTGCCGTCCGCCGGGCGCTCAGTGCTTGCCAAGGTAGGCCTCCCGGACGGCCTGCGAGCCGGCGATCTCCGCGGCCGCGCCCTGGGCGACGATGCGCCCGCGCTCCAGCACGCACGCCTGCTGGGCGAGCGCGAGCGCGTGGTCGGCCATCTGCTCGACCAGCACCACGCCCGCGCCCGTCTCGCCCGCGATGAGCGCGACGAGGCGGAAGACCTCCTTGGTCAGCAGCGGGCTGAGCCCGAGCGACGGCTCGTCGAGCAGCAGGAAGTCGGGGCGCGAGGCCACGGCGCGGGTCAGCGCGACCATCTGCTGCTCGCCGCCGGAGAGCAGGCCGGCCTGCTGGTGCCAGCGCTCCTTGACGATGGGGAACGCCTCCAGCAGCGGCTCGACCGGGTCGTCGCCGCTGGAGCGACCGCGTGCGGCGCGGCGGCCGAGCGCGATGTTCTCGGCGACCGACAGGCCGGCGAACAAGCGCCGCCCCTCGGGGACGAGCACGATGCCCCGGCGCGCCCGGCGCGTCGCGTTGAGCTTCTGCACGGGCTTGCCGTCGACGGTGATCTCGCCTCGCGTGGCGGCGAGGCTGCCGGCGATCGTCCGCACGAGCGTCGACTTGCCGGCGCCGTTGGAGCCGAGCACGCAGAGGATCTCACCGCGCTCGACCTTCAGGTCCAGGCCGTGGAGCACGTCGGCGCGGCCGTAGCCGGCGACGAGGCCCTTGACGTCCAGGCTCATCGCGATGCCTCCAGCTCGGCGACCGAGTCGACGGTGTGCCCGAGGTAGGCGGCGACCACGGCCTCGTCGGAGAGGACCGAGGCGACGTCGCCGTGGGCGAGCACCTGACCCTGGTGCATGCAGGTGACCTCGGCGGCCACGGAGGTGACCAGGTCCATGTGGTGCTCGACCATGATCATCCCGAGGCCTTCGCGGCACAGCTCGTTGAGGAGCTCGCCGAGCCGCATCGTCTCCGTCGGGTTCAGGCCGGCGGCAGGCTCGTCGAGGATCAGCAGGCTGGGGTTGCCGGCCAGCGCGCGGGCGATCTCGACCGTCCGCTGCTGCCCGTAGGACAACTCCATCGCCGGGCGGTGCGCGACGTCGTCGAGGCCGACGCGGCGCAGGAGCGCGTGCGTCTCGGCGTCCAGCTCGATCGCCCGGCGGTACTGGCCGGGCGTCTTGACGGCCGCGCGCCAGAGCGACAGCTGCGCGGTGTCCTGGAAGCCGGCCTTCACGTTCTCGATCACCGTCTGGTCGAGGAAGAGCTGCGGCGTCTGGAACGTCCGCGCGATCCCGCCGCGGGAGGCCCGGTGCGCGGGCCAGCCGGTGATGTCAGCGCCGTCGAGGGTGACCGTGCCGCCGTCGACGCGGTAGACGCCGGTGATGAGGTTGGCGAGCGTCGACTTGCCGGCGCCGTTGGGCCCGATGATCGCGTGGACGCCGCCGGCGGTGACGTCGAGGTCGACGCCGCCAACGGCTTGCAGGCCGCCGAAGCGCTTCTCGAGCCCGCGGACGCTGAGGAGCGGGGTGCCGGTGGGGGCGGGGGCTGGGGGTGGTGCGGGCGCGGCCGCCATCACGACCGATGTCGGCTCGGCCTCGGTCTCCACCGCGCTCTCCCGCTCGGCCTCCGCGCGCCGCGCCGCACGCCCGCGCCACACGGCGCCGATCGTGCCCGCCACGCCCTTGGGCAGGATGAACAGCGTGGCGATCAGCAGCAGGCCGATGAGCCCCGTGGGCGACAGGTACCAGTGCTCGCTGATGTGGTCCTGCTGGAACTGGGCGACCGAGGCGATGGCGTCGGACTGCTGCAGCCACATGACGAACACCGCGCCGACGAGCGGCCCGATGACCGTGCCCGCGCCGCCGAAGACGACCATCAACAACATGTTGACGCCCAGCATGTAGGTGAAGCTCTCGGGCTGCAGGTGCGCGTAGACCTGGACGTAGCAGAC
>DASYBY010000179.1:0-3074 GCA_036500525.1 Baekduia sp.
CCGTCGCGGCGGGCGCGGGTGCGCATCGAGCCGGGGTCCGAGCCGGCGTCGGGCTCGGTCAGGCCGAAGCAGCCGATCGCCTCGCCGGCGGCCATCCGCGGCAGCCACTCCTGCTTCTGCTCCTCGCTACCCCAGCGCCAGATGGCGAACATCGCCAGCGAGCCCTGGACGCTGACGAGGCTGCGGATGCCGCTGTCGCCGGCCTCCAGCTCCATGCACGCGAGGCCGTAGGCGGTGGCCGACGTGCCCGCGCAGCCATAGCCGTGCAGGTGCATGCCGAGGACGCCGAGCTTGCCCAGCTCGGGCGCGAGCTCGGCGAGCGGGATCTGCGCGTCCTCGAACCAGTCGCCCACGTGGGGGACGATGCGGTCGGTGACGAACGCCCGGACGGTGTCGCGGATGTCGCGCTCCTCGTCGCCCAGGAGGTGGTCGAACCCGAGGAAGTCCTTGGGGCGGATCGCGTCGGGTGTCGTGGCTGCGGCGGTCATCGGTACTCCTGTTGACCCGTGGATGTTCGAATATCTAGGATCCTTGCAGATGCCCGCCGCACTCGACAACCTCAAGATCCTCGATTTCTCCCGCGTGCTCGCGGGACCGTTCGCCACCATGATGCTCGCGGACCTCGGCGCGACGGTCACGAAGGTCGAGCGTCCGGGGTCCGGCGACGACACGCGCGCCTGGGGTCCGCCCCACGACGCCGACGGGATCGCCACCTACTTCGACGCGCTCAACCGCAACAAGAGCTCGATCGCGCTGGACCTCGGCGATCCGGCGGATCTGGCGCGGGCGCGGGCGCTGGCGGCGGAGGCCGACGTGGTCGTCGAGAACTTCCGCCCGGGGGTCATGGAGCGGCTGGGGTTGGGCGACGCGCAGCTGCGGGCCGAGCACCCGGGGCTCATCTACTGCTCGATCAGCGGCTTCGGGCCGGGCGCGGGTGCGGCGATGCCCGGCTACGACCTGCTGATCCAGGCACTCGGCGGGCTGATGAGCGTGACGGGCGCCGCCGACGGCGAGCCGCAGAAGGTCGGCGTGGCGCTGGTCGACGTGCTCGCGGGGCTGTTCTCCTCGGTCGGGATCCTCGCCGCGCTGCACCATCGGGAGCGCACGGGCGAGGGTCAGCTGGTCGAGGTCGACCTGCTGTCGTCGCTGCTGGCCGCGCTGGTCAACCAGGGCTCGGCGTTCATCGCGGGCGGCGTGGTGCCGCAGCGGATGGGCAACGCGCACCCGAGCGTCGCGCCCTATGAGCTGCTGGCGACGGCCGAGGGCGAGCTGGTGCTGGCGGTCGGCAACGACCGGCAGTTCGCGGCGCTGTGCACGGTGTTGGGCGCGCCGGGGATGGCGTCCGAGCCGCGGTTCGCGACGAACGCCGATCGGGTGGCCGCGCGGGTCGTGCTCCGGGCCGAGTTGGAGGTGTTGCTCGCGGCGCGGCCTGCGGTGGAGTGGGTGGCGGAGCTGACGGCCGCGCGGGTCCCGGCGGGGATGGTCAACGACGTGGGCGCGGCGTTCGCGCTGGCCGGGTCGCTGGGGCTCGACCCGATCGTGGAGCTGCAGCGGGAGGGCGGCTCGCCGGTGGCGGTGACGCGCAATCCGATCGGGCTGTCGGCGACGCCGGTGACGTACCGGACGGCGCCGCCGCGCCTGCCCACCCCCTAGGGGGTCAGACCCCTTTTCGCAGCCACCCTGCACAAAGGGGTCTGACCCCTCCGGGCTACATCCAGCCGTCGGGGACCTGCACCGCGCGGTGGAAGACGACCCAGCCGCGGACGTCGACGGCGGAGATCGCGAAGCCGCCGTCGGGCACGCGGCGCAGGACCTCGGCGGCGAAGGCCTGGGCCATCTCCTCGTCGACGGGCAGGCCGAGGGCGTCGGCGAGCATCGCGTCGGCGAGACGCAGTGTGCCGTCGTTGCGCGTTCCCCAGTCGGGGTCGGCCACGGCCAGCGGTGCGCGGTGGGTGCCCTGGCCCCAGACGATGTCGATCGCGGCGCGGGCGCCGTAGCGCACCGCGACGTACACGCGCGACTCGTTCAGCAGCGCGTCGATCTGCGCCAGCGCGGCCAACTCGCGCTCCTCGCGGCTGCAGGCGCGCCGGCGGGCAGTGCGCTGCGTCGCCGGCGGAGCGGCGATGCCGCGTCGGATCCTCGTCTTCATGCGTCCAGCATGGGGCCGCGCGCTGAGGCGGTGATAACGAGGTGTTAAGAGGTTCCTGAGGGACCGCGGGGGCTGCGGGGCCGGCTGGGACGCGGGGGCTCAGTCCCAGTCGTCGGGGTCCGGCTCGTCCTCGGTGAAGATCTCGCGCAGCGGGTGGCGCAGGAGCGTGCCGAGCTTGCCGCGGTCCTCGGTGCCGAGCGTGAGGAAGATCCCGACGCCGGCGACCGCGAGCGCGAAGACGCCCGCGCCGGTCGCGATCAGGATCTGGGAGATGCCGGACGCCAGGATCAAGGACATGGTGTCGATGACCGTAGCGCCCGGGGCGGGGCGGGCGCGTCGCCGGTGCGCGTCAGCGCCACGTGCGCAGGAGCTGCACGATCGTCTCGCCGACGGCGTCGACGCTGGCGGGCGCGAGCTTGTCGTACGTGTCGCGCGCGGTGTCGCGGTAGGCGTAGCTCCAGTCGATCAGGTCGACCGCGGGTACGCTCGCGCGCAGGAACGGCGACGTGTCGTCGGTGATCCCGACCTCGGCGGTGTCGGGGAACACCTCACCGACGCCGACGTGCGCGCCCGCCGCCCGCACCTTCGTCCAGAGCGACGGCGTCGAGTTGCCTTCGCGCGGGAGCTGCACGCCGCGGTTGCCCATGTAGTCGAGCAGGATCATCGCGCGCGTCTCGCCGGGGTGCGCGTTGACGTAGGCCTTGGATCCGCGCAGCGCGTCGCGGTAGAAGTCGTCGGTCGGCGCGGCCTCCTCCTCCCCGTCGAAGAGCACGAACTTGATCGCCGGCGCGCCCGCGGGCCGCTGGGTCGAGGCGAGCACCTTCGCCGTCTCGATGACCGTCGCGACGGCGGCCGCCGCGTCGTTGGCGCCGACGAACCCCTTGGGGTGGTACTCGGTGTCGTAGTGCGCGCCGAGGACGATCGC
>DASYBY010000180.1:0-3685 GCA_036500525.1 Baekduia sp.
CTCGGTGGTCATGCGGCGGGCGCCGTCGACGGCCTGGACCTGACGCTCGGCGCCGGAGGCGACGTCGTCGACGGCCGAGGCGATCTCGGCGACCGCGCGGCCCGCGTCACGCGAGCTGGTGGCCAGGTGGTCGGAGGCGTCGGACAGCGTATGGGCGCTGGCCGAGACGCGGCCGATCATGCCGGTGAGCGCGATCCGCGACGCGTTGTAGGACTCGACCGACGCGATGGTGCTGTCCCGCAGCCCCTCGGCCACGCGGCCGAGGTCGCCGATCTCGTCCCCGCCGAGGTCCTGCAGCATCGGGGTCGACGGCGTGACCTCCTGGGTGAGGTCGCCCTGCGCGAAGCGGTTGAGGCCCTCGCGCAGGTCGGCGGCGCAGCGGTCGCGCAGCATGGCCAGCCGCTCCACGACCAGCGCGATGCGCTTGGACATGCGGCTGGCGATGAGGAAGGACAGCAGGGCGCCGATGATGATGGCGATGATCAGCGCGCCGAAGATCAGGTTGCGGCCGCTGCTGTAGGCGTCGTCGATCTTGTTCTCGGAGGTCTGGGCGAACTTGTCGCTGGCGGCGGCGAAGGCGTTGGCCGCGTTCTCGACCGCGACGGCGTCGGCGGGGATCTCCGCGACGGCGGCGGCGGAGACCGCGGGCGTCGACTTCTTGTCGACCGCGGTGGCCAGGGCCTTGTTGTACTTGATGACCGAGTCGGAGACCGCGTTGGCGAGGGACTGCTCGGCGGCGGGCGCCGACTTGAGGTCCTTGATCGCGGTGGCGAGGCCCTTCTGGTCCACGGCGTTGGCGGCGAGGATGTCCTTGAGGCCCTTGGAGGCCCCGGCCTTGGCGGCGCCCAGCTGCTCGACGAGCAGCGCGTACTTGGTGTTCTGCAGCTGCAGGTCCTTGGCCAGGCTGCCCGCGTAGATGGCGCCGACCGTGGGCGTGTAGGCCTGGTCGTGCAGGTCCTTGCCCGACTGCCGCACGTCGCCGAGGCGGCCGACGGCGAGGAACGAGCCGATCGCGCACAGGGCGATGATGAGCAACGAGCTGCCGAGCAGCTTGCTGCGGATGGAAAGGGTCATGGCCCGGAAGGTCGGCTGGACCCGCGATCCGTGGATCCCCCGATCAGGGGAGGATGGACGAACGGCGGTGCCGCGCCGGTAGCCTGCGGGCCGCATGGTGCAGCCGATCACGTTCCTCTCCGACTACGGCCTGGAAGACGACTTCGTCGGCGTCTGCCACGCCGTCATCGCGCGCATCGCCCCCGAGGCGCGCGTCGTCGACCTCACCCACGGGCTCGACCGCCACGACATCCGGACCGCGGCGCTGGTGCTGCGGCGCGCGCTGCCGTTCGCGGCGCCGGGGATCCACCTGGCGGTGGTCGATCCGGGCGTGGGCGCCGAGCGGCGGGCGATCGCGCTGCGGACCACCGAGGAGGATCGCATCCTGGTCGGGCCCGACAACGGGCTGCTGTCATTGGCGGCGCAGTGGTTCGGGGGGATCGCGGAGGTCGTCGACGTCGCCCGCTCGCCGCACCGGCTCGAGCCCGTGTCGGCCACGTTCCACGGCCGCGACATCTTCGCGCCGGTCGCCGCGCACCTGGCGCTGGGCGCACCGCTGGGCGACGCGGGCGATCCGATCGACGCCGACGAGATCATCCGGTTGGACATGCCGATGGCGTTCCTGGAGGAGGGCGAGCTGTTCGCGCACGCCGTCGGGTTCGACCGCTTCGGCAACATCATGTTGGACGTCGAGCACGCGGAGCTGGCCGACTCGGGGTTCAAGCTGGGCCACGGCGTCGACGTCAACGGGCGCCACGGCGTGTACGCGACGACGTTCGCCGACGTGGCCCCAGGCGAGCTGATCTTGTACGAGGACGCCTACCGGACGCTGGCGCTGGCCGTGAACCGGGGCTCGGCGCGGGAGCTGCTGGGCGCGGGGCGCGACGACGAGCTGCGGATCCGGGCGCGGTGATGGGCCGTCTCGGGGCTCCGCGGTTGCACCTGCGGAGCGTCGGCTCGACCAGCGACCGGGCGAAGGACCTGGCGCTGGCGGGCGCGCCGCACGGGGCGCTCGTGACGGCCGCGGAGCAGACCGCGGGGCGCGGGCGCCAGGGGCGCTCGTGGACGACGCAGCCGGGGGCGGCGCTGGCGATGTCGCTGGTGCTGCGCGATGCGCCGGCGCTGCTGCCGCTGGTCGCCGCGGTGGCGGTGGCGGAGACGTGCGGCGCGGACGCGACGATCAAGTGGCCCAACGACGTGCTGGTCGGCGGGCGGAAGGTCGCGGGGATCCTCGCCGAGGGCCGCCCGCACGAGGGCTGGACGGTGCTGGGGATCGGCGTGAACGTCGCGGTCGATCCGGGCGACCTGCCGGAGGAGCTGTGGGCGAAGGCGGGGACGCTGGGACGCGGGCGGGACACGGTCGAGCCGTTCCTGGCGGAGTTGTTGGTGCGGTTGGAGCACGGGCTGGCGGTGCCGACGGCGGCGGTGCTCGATGCGTGGCGGGCGCGCGACGCGCTGGTGGGCTTCGAGGTGACGTGGGCCGATGGTGCGGGGGTGGCGTCGGGGATCGACGGCGAGGGCCGGCTGGTCGTGGAGCTGCCGGGCGGGGGACGCACCGCGCTGAACGCGGGCGAAGTGCACCTGGGGCGGCTGCCGGGGGCTTGAGGGCGCTCCGCCCGGGCGCTGGTTTGGGGTGCGTGGCGCGGTCCGTCGGCGATGACGAGTGCGTGACCGGGAGCGCGCGCGCTGGTCTGTCCTCCGCGCGGCGCCGGGGCGTGCGGGATGCTCGACGTCGAGTGACGTGTAGAGCGTCACTAGACGTCGAGCGTGCAACGCGCGCGCCTTTGCCCCCGCATATCGGGGTCAATCCAGCACGGATCGCCCCCCGGGCACCCCGACCGGGAATAACCCCGCCAACGTGCCCGGCACCGCAACAGATCTCCCCGCACCCCGGCGCCCGCGGAAGACAGGCGGCGCACGCGCCCGACACCAACCTCCCCGTCACTGCCCCGAACCGCGCCACACCGCGCCCGAGCGCCCGGGCTGGGCGCCACGACCGCGCCGCCCTAACCCCCCGCCCGCCACCCCCGCGCATCCAAGGACACCAAGAACTCCTCCGTCAGCGGCAGATCCACATGCCGCACCGCGAGGCGGGTGCCGCGGGCGACCTCGACCGACACGGTCGCCAGCCCCGCGCGGCGCTGCAGGATGGAACGCGACACGCCGAGCTCCTGCAGCCGGCGGCGGCGGGCGACGAGCGTGACGCGGGCCGCGCGGTGGCGGGCGCGGAGGACGACGCGGGTTCCCGCGGGCTCGACGTGCAGCCCGGCGGCGGAGAAGCCGTCGAGGCCGATCGCGACCGCGATCACGACGAGGACCGGGACCGCCGGCCACGCCGCGGGCACGATCGCGACCAGCACGGCGCTCGCGGCCACTGCGGCGAGCAGCGGTCGCGTGAGGTAGCGGCGGCGGGCGCGGGCCGGTGGGCGCTGGGGGAGCGCGAGGGTGCCCGCCAGCTCGGGGAGGAACGTGGCGAGGAACGGCTCGACCTCGGCGCGCGGCAGCAGCGGGAACAGCGTGCGCTCGGCCGTCTCGCGTCCGCCGAGGCTCGTGACCTCCAGGCGCAGGGTCACCAGGCCGAACGGACGGCGCAGCAGGCTCTCGACGATCTGCACGCCGTCGACCCGCGCCG
>DASYBY010000181.1:0-7480 GCA_036500525.1 Baekduia sp.
AGCGGCTCAGAAGTCCTCGGGCAGCACGAAGCCCGAGTTCAGCGCCTGCGTGAAGCCGCTGAGCTCGTCGATGAAGCGCGCGACGGAGACGATCTCCAGGGCGGCCTCCATCTGGGCGGTCGCGAGCGCGTCGGCGTGCTCGAGCTGCTCCAGCTCGGCGTCCTCATGGACGCCAGTCGACAACCGATCGCAGTTGGTGCAGTGCAGGGCGAGCAGGTACAGGCCCTCGTCGACGAGCTCCAGCAACGCGACCGGGACGACGAACGGCCGCCGGCAGGCCGTGCAGTACTCGAGGCCAGTGCTCCCAGGCGAACGGTGGCGTTCGGCGTCCATACCCCCTTGAACGACGCGTTCGCGCAAACCTTGTGGAGAAATGGACGACTGATCGCGAAGTGGCGTTCTAGTCCCCGGTGCATCGGCGCCCTACGCGGCGCGCTCGATCCCGGCCGACCGCGCACCCTCGGTCAGCGCATCGAGCCCGAACGCCTCGACCGGTCCGAGCGCGCCCTTGCCGTGCAGCCGGCCGGTCGCCGCCGCGTGCGCGCCCCAGGCGAGCATCCCGGCCGTGAAGTCGTAGCCGTTGACGCCCTCCAGCCGCACCGCGGCCAGCACGCCCCCGTCGGCGTCGAGCGCCTCGGCCACGACCGCCGACCCGCTGCCCGCGCGCGCCTCCGCGTCCGGGCCGCCCGTGCTCCCGCGCACCGCCCGGGCCAGCAGGCCGTTGATCGCGGGCCGCACGCCCGGCACGCGCGTCAGCAGCGACGCGCCCAGCGAGACCGCCCGCATCGCGTCGGTCTGGGAGCCGAACCAGCCGAGGTGGACGTCGACGTCGCGCAGCGCCGGATAGGAGCGGGGGAGCCCGAAGTGCTCGGTGCTGCCGACCGACAACGCCTTGCGCAGCCGCCCGTCGACGAAGTAGGACCGCGCCCGGGCGCCGGCGCGCTCGGTGACCAGCCCGCCGCGCCGCCACGCGAAGCTCGGCTCCAGCATCACGCCGGCCGCCGACGCGCGCGTGCCGCCGCTCATCGACCCGGCCGACATCGCCCCGCCGGTCACGAAGTACCCGATCGACACGCCCACGGCGTCCGGCCCGGCGTCGCGCAGCGCCAGCGCGCCCGCCAGGTTCCCCGGCACCCAGTCGTAGCCCATCGCGGTCAGCAGCACCACGCCGGCGTCCGCCGCGCCCGGCCCCCACCGCTCGAACACCGCGCGGATGAACGGCGTCTCGCCCGTGGAGTCCAGGTAGTGCGCGCCCGCGTCGATCGCCGCCTCCACCGCCGGGGCGCCCCAGCGCGCGAACGGTCCGACGGTGGACACCAGCACGTCGCCCCGCTCGATCAGCGCCCGCACCGACGCGGTGCCGCCGGGCCCGCTCACGTCGGCCACCGCCCAGTCGAGCCCGCCGAGCTCCTCGGCCAGCGCACGGACGCGTGTCTCGTTGCGCGCCGCGAGCACCGGCCGCTCGCCGCGCCCCGCCAGCTCGCGGGCCGTGAGCTCGCCGGTGTACCCGGTCGCTCCGAGCAGGACGATGCGGCCAGCCATGTCGCCGACCCTACTGCGGTGGCTTGTCCGGCCCCGCCGGTCGGTACCCTCAGCCGGATGGACGAACGCGTCCTGGCCGAGCGGCTGATCACGTACGACACCTCGACGCTCGACGGGCTCCGCGCTGCGGCCGGCTTCGTCAAGGGCTGGCTGGAGTCGCACGAACTGGAGGTGCGAAGCCTCGAACACGACGGTTTGCCCGTCGTGATGGTCGACGTGGGCGCACCCGCCGAGGCCCAGCCGCCGACCGTGATCTTCCACGGTCACCTCGATGTCGTGCCCGCCTATCCGCAGCAGTTCGAGGCCCGCGTCGAGGGCGATCGGCTCATCGGCCGCGGCGCCTACGACATGAAGGGCGCGCTCGCGGCGATGATGTGCGCCGTCAAGGACGTCAGCGCGCAGGACAAGGTGCGCGTGCGCTTCATCTGCGTGCCCGACGAGGAGTCCGACGACGTCTCCAGCCGCTCGACCGACACGATCGTCGCCGGCGGCTACCGCGGCGACTTCGCGCTCACCGGCGAGCCGACCGACCTGCACATCGGCATCCAGGCCAAGGGCGTCCTCGCCGTCCGCGTCGCGGTCCACGGCACCGCCGCCCACGGCTCGACGCCCTGGCTCGGCGACAACGCGATCCTCAAGGCCCACGACGCCTTCCGCCGCATCGAGACCCTGCCGTTCAGCCGTGAGTCGTCGGACCTGTTCGACCGCCCGTCGATCAACCTCGCCCGCATCGAGGGCGGCGACGCCTTCAACAAGGTGCCCGACCGCTGCACCATGGACGTCGACATCCGCTTCCTGCCGACGCAGGACCCGGGCGAGATCCTCGCGCAGATCCGCGCGATCCCCGACCTCGAAGTCCTCAAGTGCTTCACGCGCGCGCCCGCCGTGGTCTCGCGCAGCAACCCGTACGTCCGCGCATTGCGCGACGGCATCGGCCGCTCGATCGAGGGCGAGGCGCTGAGCGTCGGCCGCGACGGCGCGTCGGACGCGATCTCGTTCCTGCAGGCCGGCATCCCCGCCGTCGAGTTCGGCCCCGTCGGCGCCGGACACCACGGCCCCGAGGAGTGGGTGTCGATCGCCTCGCTGCGGCGCTTCCGCCAGGCGCTGGGCGACTTCGTGACCCTGCTCCCCGGCTGGCTGGAGCGCGAAGGCCCGGCCGACGGGCCCGACCTGCACGCGGTCGAGGGCGGGCTGGCGTGAGGCTGCCGAAGGAGGACCGGCCCCCGCGCGAGGGGCTGCGCTTCCTGCTGCGCGCCGGCGGGAGCCTGATGCTCATCGTGCTGCTGACCGCGGGCGCGACGGCGACGGCCGGGCTCCTCAAGATCAAGGAGGAGATCACGCCGCCGGCCAGCGCGCCGCCGCCGATCAAGTCCCACGAGGTCACCGAGCCGCCGCCCGGGACGCCGCAGACGATCCTCGTCCTCGGCTCTGACCGGCGCTACGCCGACCTCAAGAAGAACAACCCGCTGCTGAAGCACAGCAACCCCGCGCGCTCGGACACGATCCTGCTGATCCGCATGGACCCCCACCAGGAGGCCACGGCGGTCCTGTCGATCCCCCGCGACCTCAAGGTGCTGATCCCCGGCTTCGGGGTCAACAAGATCAACGCCGCCTACGAGCTGGGTGGGCCGAACCTGACGGCCAAGACCCTCAAGTCGCTGTTCGGCGAGGACTTCAAGATCAACCACATCATCAACGTCAACTTCTCGGGTTTCCGCGAGGTCGTCGACGCCCTCGGCTGTGTGTACGCCGACGTCGACCGGCGCTACTACCACTCCAACCTCGGCCTGCCGGTCTCCCAGCACTACGCCGAGATCGACATCGAGCCCGGCTTCCAGCAGCTCTGCGGCCAGCGCGCGCTCGACTACGTGCGGTTCCGCCACGCCGACTCCGACATCGTGCGCGCCGCGCGCCAGCAGGACTTCCTGCGCGCCGCCAAGGACCAGCTGAGCACGTCGTCGCTGATCGACCAGCGCGGGAAGCTGATCAAGATCATGCAGAAGAACACCCAGACCGACGAGAGCCTGCGCTCGGTCAAGGGCGTCCTCAAGCTCGCCAAGCTCGCGGTCTTCTCGGCCGGCCACCCGGTGTCGCAGATCAAGTTCCCGCCGATCTACAGCGGCGACGCCGAGACCGGCGAGTACGTCGAGGCCTCACAGGACACGCTCCTCAAGCTGCGCAACGAGTTCTTCCACGCCTCGCCCGAGGTCAAGAAGAGCTCCAAGTCCACGACGAAGAAGAAGCCGGCCAAGGGCAGCTCCGGCGACGCGCGCGCCTCCAAGGCGAAGCTCGTCTCCGCGCGCTCGGCGGGCGAGAACGTCGTCGCGCACACGGTCGCCAGCCACCGTCTCGGCTTCGGCCTGTACTTCCCGACGCGCCTGACGCCCAACGGCCGCTACGCCTCCACGGTCACCGACGGGTCGACGACCGACCCGACGCCGCGCGTCTACTCGATCCGCGACCGCGCCGGCCACAAGCACCGGGCGTACCGCCTCGTCGTCCTGGAGAACCTCTCCGAGGGCGCGTACTACGGTATTCAGGGCACGAACTGGAAGAACCCGCCGCTGCTGTCGAATCCGACCTCGACGGTGACGGTCAACGGGCGCAAGCTGCAGCTGTTCAAGTCCGGCAGCCGCCTGCGCTACGTCGCCTACAAGCGCAAGAATGCGACCTACTGGGTCTCCAACAGCCTGACGCTGACGCTGACCAACGCCCAGATGCTCGCCATCGCCGGCTCCCTGACCCACCTCTCTTGAGCACGCCTCCCCTCGACGACCGCCCGCCGCGCCTCGCGTTCGGGATGTACAAGCGCTTCCTGCTGGGAGTGCTGGTCGTCATGCTCGCCAGCGCGACGACCGTCGCCTCCGCCGTCCTGCTGGAGATCAAGGACGACGCGCACCTCTTCCTCGGCGGCAACAAGCCGATCCCGGGGGTCAAGGACGCGCTGGACGGCGTCGACGCCGGCGGCCCGCAGACGATCCTGATCCTCGGCTCCGACCAGCGCTTCGTCGACATCAAGGCCAAGACCCCGGTCCGGTCGGACACGATCATCCTGCTGCGGCTGGACCCGTCCAAGGGCGCGACGTCGGTCATGTCGATCCCGCGCGACCTGAAGGTCCACATCCCCGGCCACGGGGACGACAAGATCAACGCGGCCTACGCCATCGGCGGGCCGGCGCTGGCGGTCAAGACGATCCGCAACCTGCTGCACATCCCGATCACCCACGTGGTCAACGTGAACTTCGGCGGCTTCCGCCGCGCGGTCGACCGCCTCGGCTGCGTCTACACCGACGTCGATCGCCGGTACTTCAACGACAACAACCCGCCGTTCGGCGGCGGTCCCGACTACGCGGCGATCGACATCAAGGCCGGCTACCAGAAGCTCTGCGGGCAGGACGCGCTGGAGTTCGTCCGCTACCGCCACTTCGACACCGACCTCGTGCGCGCCGCCCGCCAGCAGCAGTTCCTCTCCGACGCCAAGGACCAGGTCGGCGTCGGCAAGGTCTTCAGCGACCGCAAGGCGCTGCTGAAGATCTTCGGGCGCTACACGCAGACCGACATCAGCTCCGACGACGCGATCCTGCGGCTGCTCAAGCTCGCGGTCACCTCGGCGCAGAAGCCGGTCCGCGAGGTGCGCTTCCCGGGCGACATCACCGGCGACTTCGTGACCATCACCGACGCCCACCTGCGCTCGATCACGCAGCAGTTCATGAACGCCAAGCCGTCGGCGGGCTCGCACAGCGCGTCGGGCACCACGACGACCACCACGAAGAAGAAGTCGTCC
Organism: Baekduia sp.; assembly: GCA_036500525.1. Classification (GTDB taxonomy): domain Bacteria; phylum Actinomycetota; class Thermoleophilia; order Solirubrobacterales; family Solirubrobacteraceae; genus Baekduia. The sequence continues at coordinate 5,327 of DASYBY010000181.1, forward strand.
AAGAGCGCGAAGAAGGAGAGCACGACGCTCGCGGCCGGCCTGCAGTCCGCGCCGACGCAGGCCCAGGACGAGGCGGTGCAGCTGGCCACCAAGCTCCCGTTCCCCGTCTACTACCCCAAGGCGATCCTGAACGGGGCCGAGTACCTCCCCGACCACAGTCGCGCCTACGACATCTTCGACCGCGGCGGCCACAAGTACCGCGCGTACCGGATCGTGGTCAAGACCGACGAGCTCGGCCAGTACTACGGGATCCAGGGCACGTCGTGGTCGGGACCGCCGATCCTCGACAACCCGAGCGAGCGCCGCCGCATGGCCGGGCGCACCTACGAGCTGTTCTACGACGGTGAGCACCTGCAGACCGTCTCCTGGCGCTCCGGCAAGGCCGTGTACTGGGTGTCCAACACGCTGCTGCAGGCGCTCAACAACAGCCAGATGCTGGCCCTCGCCCGGTCCGTCGGGAAGGTGACCTAGCTGGTGGCTGGCTGGGCGAGGGCGGCCCTCGCCCGCTCCGTCGGCAAGGTCACCTGATCAGCCCACCCGTCGCCGGACCGCTCCGCTAGCCTCTCGCGCTTCATGGCAGAGCGTGAACCCATCGGCGTCATCGGCACCGGCTACGTAGGACTCGTCACCGCGGCGGGCTTCGCCGAGCTGGGCAGCGACGTTTACTGCATCGACATCGACGCGGACAAGATCCGCCGCCTGCAGCGGGGCGAGGTGCCGATCTACGAGCCCGGCCTGGCGGAGCTGATCGCGAAGAACCGCGAGCGGATGCACTTCAGCACCGACATCGCGACCGCGCTCGAGAAGGCGCGGCTGCTGTTCGTCGCCGTCGGCACGCCGCCCACCTACTCGGGCGACGCCGACCTCGGCGCCGTGCACGCGGTCGTCAACGCGATGCCGGTGTCCGACCATCACGCGCTCGTGATGAAGTCGACCGTCCCGGCCGGCACCGGGTCGTCGATCAAGCGCCTCTTCCAGGAGACGGGCAAGGACGAGTTCCGCTACGTCTCCTGCCCCGAGTTCCTCAAGGAGGGCTCGGCGGTCAAGGACTTCCTGGAGCCCGATCGCGTCGTCATCGGCGACGACGGCGACTGGGCCGGCGACGCCGTCGCCGCGCTCTACGCGCCGCTCGACGCGCCCGTCGTCCGCACCGACATCAACAGCGCCGAGATGGTCAAGCTCGCCTCCAACGCGTTCTTGGCCACGAAGATCTCGTTCATCAACGAGATCGCCAACGTGTGCGAGGAGACCGGCGCCGACGTCGTCGAGGTCGCCAAGGGCATGGGCCTGGACGACCGCATCGGCCCGAAGTTCCTCCAGGCCGGCCTCGGCTTCGGCGGCTCGTGCTTCCCCAAGGACGTCACGGCGCTCAAGCAGCTCGCCGGCAACTCGGGCTACCACTTCCAGCTGCTGAACTCGGTCATCGAGGTCAACGAGCTCCAGAAGCGCCGCGTCATGGGCAAGCTGCAGAAGCACCTCGGCTCGCTCGTGGGCAAGCGCGTCGGCCTGCTCGGCCTGGCCTTCAAGCCGAACACCGACGACATGCGCGAGGCGACGTCGCTCGTGCTGAGCGCGCGCCTGCAGGCCGCCGGCGCGACCGTCGTGGCCTACGACCCGATCGCCGAGGCCGAGGCCCGCAAGCTCATCACCGGCATCGAGTTCGCCTCCGGCGCGCTGGAGACCGTGACGGGCGCCGACGCCGTCGTGCTCGTCACCGAGTGGGACGAGTTCCGCACGCTGGACTTCACCGCGGTCGCCGCCGCGATGTCCGGCAGCCTCCTCATCGACGGCCGCAACGCGCTGGATCCGGTCGCCGTCCGCGCCGCGGGGCTCACCTACGAGGGCGTCGGCCGGGGTCACTGAGCGCGTGCAGGCCGTCATCCTGGTGGGGGGAGAGGGGACGCGCCTGCGGCCGCTCACGTCGCGGCAGCCCAAGCCCGTCATCACGCTCGTCGACCGGCCGTTCATGGCCTACATGCTGGAGTGGCTGCGCGGCCACGGCATCGACGACGTCATCTTCAGCTGCGGCTTCGAGCCCATCAAGGTCGAGCAGGCGCTCGGCGACGGCTCGGCCTACGGGATGCGCCTGCGCTACGTCCGCGAGCCCACGCCGCGCGGCACCGCCGGCGCGCTGAAGTACGTCGACGAGCAGGC
>DASYBY010000182.1:0-4804 GCA_036500525.1 Baekduia sp.
CGCGATGTTCATGCTGCCGCTCTACTACCAGGTGGTGCGCGGCCAGTCGGCGCTGCACGCCGGCCTGCTGCTCGCGCCCCAGGGCCTCGGCGCGGCCATCATGATGCCCATCGCGGGCAAGCGGACCGACGACGTCGGCGCGGGCAAGATCGTCCTCGGCGGCCTGGCGTTCCTGTTCCTCGGGATGCTCGGCTACACCCAGGTCGGCGCCAACACGTCGTTCTGGTTCCTCGGCGGCTGCCAGCTCTTCATGGGCTTCGGCATGGGCGCGTCGATGATGCCGGCGATGAGCGCGGCTTACCAGACGCTGCAGCGCAACCAGCTCGCCCGGGCCACGACCGCGCTCAACATCATCCAGCGCGTCGGCGGCTCGATCGGCACGGCGCTGCTGGCGGTCGTGCTCACCCATCAGCTGACGAGCCGCCTCCCGAGCAACGCCGAGGGCGGCCTGGCCGCGGCCCAGTCGGTCCCGGCCGCGGACCGTGCTCGGGTGGCCCCGGACATCGCCGAGGCGTTCGGCCACACGTTCTGGTGGGCGGCGGGCATCATCGCCCTCGCCGTGATCCCGGCGCTGCTGCTGCCGCGCCACAAGCCGGAGCCCCCGGAGGCGCCGGCGCCCGGCGAGCCGGCCGCCGACGACGTCCCGATGCTGATCGAGGTGTAGGTGTAGGACTACCCCTGGTCGCGCACGTCGAGCACGACCTTGCCCAGCGCACCGCGGCCGTCGATGGTCTTCAAGGCCTCGGCGGCCCGGTCCAGCGGGAAGCGCTGCCCGATGATCGGCCGCACGAAGCCGGACGCGATCAACTCGCCGAGCGCTTCGCCGATCCGCTGGTTGAGCTCGGGCTTGGCCATCACGTAAGCGCCCCAGCCGGCGCCGATGACCTCGGTGTTGTTGAGCAGCAGCCGGTTGACCTTGACCTCGGGGATCGAGCCGCCGGTGAACCCGACGACGACCACGCGGCCCTCCTCGCGCAGCGACCGGACCGAGTCGGTGAAGCGATCGCCGCCGACCGGGTCGAGCACCATGTCGACGCCGCCGCCCGAGATCTCCTTGACCTGGTCCTTCCACGGACCGTCTGAGCGGACGACCTCGTCGGCGCCGGCCTCGCGGGCGATGCGCTCCTTCTCGTCGGTCGAGACGACCGCGATCGTCTTGGCGCCGAGCCCCTTGGCGACCTGCAGCGACGCGGTGCCCACGCCGCCCGCGGCGCCGTGGACGAGCACGGTCTCGCCCTCCGCCAGCCGCCCGCGCAGCTTCAGCGAGAAGTAGGCCGTGTGGTAGTTGAGGACCAGCGCCGCGCCCTGGGCGAAGTCCAGCGCGTCGGGCAGCTTGAAGGTCAGGTGCTCGGGCGCGACGACGACCTCGGCGAACCCGCCGAGCATCGAGAACGCGGCGACGCGGTCGCCCGCCTGCACGGGCGCGCCCTCGGGGGCGCTGCGCACGATCCCGCCGACCTCGCTGCCGGGGATGAACGGCAGCGGCGGCTTGATCTGGTAGGCGCCGCGGGTCTGCAGCACCTCGGGGAACGAGACGCCGGCGACCTCGACGTCGACCACGACACCGCGGCCCGGGGTCATCGGGTGCGACGCCTCCGGCTCGGGGACGTCGACGATCTGCAGGGCGGTGTCGGGTCCGGTCAGCTCGGTGATCTGGAGGGCGCGCATGCGGCGAACCCTAACCTGAATCCGGATTCAGGCTGCCGGGCGATCAGCCGTCGTCTTGTGAAAAGGCCCAGCGGGCCTCGTCGATGTCCAGCCCCGCCGACAGGCAGGCCAGCAGCTTCATGCGGATCGCCTGCGGCGAGAGGAAGCCGGCCGGGATGATGTTGGTCCCGCGCAGGTCGCGCTCGGATCCGGCGTAGCCGTAGGTCGCGTTGAGCACGACGCCGCGCTCGGGGCGGCAGTAGGCGACGACCGGGATCTCCTTGGCGGCCTCGCCCCAGATCTCCAGGACCTCGGGCGCCAGGTGGCCGGCGCCGAGCGTGCCGAGGACGATGCCGTCGGGCTGGGTGGTCAGCGCGGCGCGGGCCAGCGAGCCGTCGTCGCCCGCGGTCGAGGGGACGATCAGCACGCGGCGGTCCAGCGACGGCGGGTCCAGCGGCGGGTTGCGCGGGATGCGCGACCAGATCGTCGGATGGCCCTCGGTGACGCGGCCCAGCGGGCCGGTCTGCGGCGAGGAGAACGCCACCAGCGACGTCGTGTCGGTCTTGCGGGCGCAGCGCGCGTGGTGGATCTCGCCGCCGAAGACGACCAGGACGCCCATGCCGGCGGCCTGCGTGCTGGCGGCGACGCTCACGGCGTCGACCAGGTTGGCGGGCCCGTCGGCGCCGGCGGCCGACGCGGGCCGGATCGCACCGGTGAAGACGATCGGCGCATCGGCGTCGTGGAGGACGTCGCAGAGCATCGCGGTCTCCTCCAGGACATCGGTGCCGTGGGTGACGACGACGCCGATGCCGCGGCGGGCCGCGTCGCGGGCGGCGCGGCAGATCTGCAGCTGGTCCTCGAGCGTCATGTGCGCGCTCGGCTTGTTGAGGACGCTGATGGCCTCCAGGTCCGGGAACGCCGTCAGCCCGGGAACGCTGGCGACGAGCGCCTCGGCGTCCAGCTCGGGCTGGGCGTGGGCACCCCCACCCTCGCCCACCATCGCGATCGTGCCTCCGGCGGTGAGGATCCGCACCCGGCGGACGGGTGCGGTGCTGCGATCGGTCGCGGTGAGCATCGATCACCGAGGGTACCGTCGCCCGGACCGGCGTAGGCTCAGTCCATGTCCGTCACCGCCACCCGCCTGCTCGACAACTACGTCGCCGGCGCCTGGACGCCCGCCACCTCCGGCGAGGCGCTGGACGTCGTCAACCCCGCCACCGGGGACGTGCTCGCCCGTGTCCCGCTCTCCGGATCGACCGACCTCGACGCGGCCGTCGCGGCCGCCCGCGCGGCGCTGCCCGAGTGGCGCGCGATCTCGGTCATCCAGCGCGCGCGCATGCTGTTCACGCTGCGCGAGGGGCTGGAGGCGCGCAAGGAGGAGCTCGCCCGCGCGGTCACCGCCGAGATGGGCAAGACGATCGTCGACGCGCGCGCTGAGGTCGGCCGGATGATCGAGATGGTCGAGGCCGCGACCGCCGTGCCGACGACGATGCAGGGCCGGATCCTCGAAGACGTGGCGCGCAACGTCGACTGCGAGACCGTCCGCCAGCCCGTCGGCGTCTGCGCCGCGATCGTCCCCTTCAACTTCCCGGCGATGGTCCCGTTCTGGTTTTTGCCGTTCGCGATCGCCTGCGGCAACACCTTCATCTTGAAGCCGTCCGAGCAGGTCCCGATGACGCAGCAGATCGCGTTCGAGGTGCTCGACGGCCTCGGCCTCCCGCCCGGCGTCGTCAACCTCGTCAACGGCGGGCGCGAGATCGTCGAGGGGATCCTCGACCACCCCGGGATCGACGCGGTGTCCTTCGTCGGCTCGGCCCCGGTCGCCCGCATCGTCTACGAGCGCGCGGCGCGCTCCGGCAAGCGCGTCCAGGCGCTCGGCGGGGCCAAGAACCACATGGTGGTCATGCCCGACGCCGTGATCGACAAGACGGTCGCCGGCCTCGTGGCCTCGGCCTTCGGCGCGGCGGGTCAGCGCTGCATGGCCGGCTCGGTGGTCATCACCGTCGGCGACGCGCACGGGCGGCTGATGCCCGCCCTGACCGAGGCGACGCGCGCGCTGCGGGTCGGCGACGGCAGCGACGAGGCCAACGACGTGGGACCGGTCGTCTCGTGCGCGGCGCGTGACCGCATCATGGGCTGGATCGACCGCGGCGTGGACGACGGCGCGACGCTCGTGGTCGACGGGCGCGGCGTGAGCGGCGACGGCATCCACCCCGAGGGCGCCTTCGTGGGACCGACGATCCTCGACGACGTGACGCCCGCGATGGACATCGCGCAGGAGGAGATCTTCGGGCCGGTCCTGACCGTCGTGCGAGCCGAGACGCTCGACGAGGCCACGGCCATCATCAACGCCGGCCGGTTCGGCAACGGCACGTCGATCTTCACCGAGGACGGCGCGGCGGTGCGCCGCTTCCGCCATGACGTCGAGGTCGGGATGATCGGCGTCAACATCGGCGTAGCGGCGCCCGTCGCCTTCTTCCCGTTCTCAGGGTGGAAGGACTCGTTCCTGGGTGACCTGCACGCCCACGGCCCGGACGCCGTGGAGTTCTTCACCCGCAAGAAGACCGTGACCAGCCGCTGGTTCTCCGACGGCCAGGGTCACGGTTCTTACTTCGTGGAGGGCTAGGCACGGTCTGCGGGCCGCCCGCCCGCGCCTGACGGCCGCCACCGGTTTGACGGGCTGACGCCCGCCTGCACTCGCCGGCAACCGTCAGCCACGACCGTGCGGGCCGCACACCGCACCTAGTGCTAGCCGGGGAGGGCGAACTCCGGGACCTGCTGCTGGGTCTGGTCCTGGCCCTGCTGGCTCGGGTCGATCTGGCTCGGGTCGATCTCCTGGCCCTGGCCCTGGTCGTCGCCCCACGGGTCGACCTGCTGGCCCTGCTGGCTGGGGTCGACCTGCTGGCCCTCGCCCTGGCTCTGGTCGCCGAACGGGTCGACCTGCTGGCCCTGCTGGCTCGGATCGACCTGCTGGCCCTGGCTCTGCGTGGTGCCCGAGGAGGAGGTCGGGTGGGCCACGAAGTCCTTGACGATCGAGGACGGGATGGCGAAGCCGATGCCGACGTTGCCGCCCTCGGCGCCGTCGCTGGAGCCGCCGGTGGCGATCTGCGAGTTGACGCCCACGACCTTGCCGTCGGCGTCGAGCAGCGGGCCGCCG
>DASYBY010000183.1:0-4762 GCA_036500525.1 Baekduia sp.
CCGCGACCACGGCATCAAGGCGTACGCCCGCTGGTACCTGGGGATCGACGAGGCGCAGGACGAGGACAACAAGGGCCGCTACAAGTTCCCCTACGGAGACTTCGAGAAGGTCCATCGGTGCGGCGTCCTGTCGGCCGAGTCACGCGCGGGCCAGTACAAGCACTTCGACGTCGAGCGCGCGACGGCGCACCTGCACGGCATGCTGGAGGCGCTGACGCGCGTGGAGTAGCAGACGCCGGCGGTTACAGCACTTCGAGAGGGACCGGGTGGGGCGGGGGCGGGAAGGCGGCGTCGAGCTCGGCGACGTCGTCGTCGCGCAGCATGACGCGGAGCGCGTCGGCGTTCTCGCGCACGTGCTCGGGCGTCCCGGCCTGGGGGATCGCGCAGACGCCGGGGTGCGAGATGACCCAGGACAGCGCGACCTGCGTCGAGGTCGCGCGGTGGCGCCGGCCGATGCCCTCCAGCAGGTCGAGGCCGGTGCGCAGCGCGTCCAGCTCGACCTCCGGCGGATGGCGGCCTTCGGCCAGGTGCCAGGTGCCCATGCCGAGGACGGGGATCGTCTCGCCGGACGGGAGGCCGACTGCGCGCATCGTGAGGACGGACATGGGTGTGCAGGTAGGACGCGGGCGGGAGACGACCAGCGCGAGCTTGCGTGCGGGCGGTATCGGCGTACCTGCTCGTCCATGGCGACCGACTACGCAGGGTTCATCGCGACCGTGGAGCGGGAGGCCGACGTCCCGCACGACCAGGCCGAGCGGGCGGTGACGGCGACGCTGGAGACGCTCGGTGAGCGGATCTCCGGCGGCGAGGCCCACGACCTCGCCGGGCAGTTGCCGCCGGAGCTGCAGCGGCTGGTCGACCGGCACGCCGGCGACGGCCCACGGCCGCTTTCGGCCGGGGAGTTCTTCCAGCACGTGCAGTCGCGCGAGCGGGTCCCGATCATGGAGGCCCGGGACCATGTCCGGGCGGTCTTCGTCGCGCTGCGCCAGACGGTCGACCCGGAGGAGATCGCCGATCTGGCCTCCGAGCTGCCGCGCGAGCTGGAGCTGCTGCTGTTCGACGACCTGCCGCTGGAGGGCGTGGCGGACAGCTCGCCGTCGTCGGCGCAGGACTTCGTCGCGCGCGTCGGGCGGCGGACCGCGCTGGACGAGGTGGGCGCGCGGCGCGTCACCGACGCGGTGCTCGAGCTGCTCGCGTTCCGGCTGTCCGCGGGGGAGACCGACGACCTGGAGCAGCGCCTGCCCCCGGAGCTCCGCGCGCCGCTGGAGCGGGGCAAGGCCGGCAAGCCGAGCCCGTCGGCGCACTGGCTCCCGCTCAAGCAATGGCTGATCGCGATCGCCGAGCGCGAGGGCGTCTCGCGCGCGGAGGCGCGCCTGCACGTCCGCGCGGTGTTCGAGACGCTCTCCGAGGCGATCGGCGACGACGAGCTCGAGGACGTCACCGCTCAGCTGCCGGCGGAGTTCCGGGCGCTGCTCCCTCGCCGCCGCTGACGGCCGCCGAGCTCGGCAGGCTCACGGCGATCAGACATCGAGCTCGCACCCGCCGTGACGCGACCGGGGCTCGAGAGACGACCGGCCATCGAGCCGCTCATGACGCCCGCACCGCCGAGACGTCGATCAGGATCTTGACCTCGTCGCCGACCAGCACGCCGCCCTTGGCCAGGGGCTGCTGCCAGCTCAGGCCGAAGTCCTTGCGGTCGAGCTTCCCGCGCACGCGGATGCCGACCCGCTCGGCGCCCCACGGGTCCTCGCCGGCGCCCTCCACCGACGCCTCCATCGTCACCGGCCGGGTGACGCCCTTGATCGTGAGGTCACCGGTCACGCGGTAGTCCGGGCCGCCGAGGGGCTCGATGCGCGTCGACACATACGTGATCTCCGGATGGCGCTCGGTGTCGAAGAAGTCCGGGCCCTTGAGGTGCTCGTCGCGGTCCGGGCTGCCGGTGTCGATGCTCGCCACCTTGGCCGTCCCGCGCACGCGCGAGTCGGCCGGGTCGTCCTCGGCCGCCTCCAGCGTGCCGTCGAACTCCCGGAACTGGCCGCGGACCGTGGAGATCATCATGTGCTTGACCTCGAACGCGACGCTGGAGTGCACGGGGTCGACCACCCACGTCCCCGCGGGCACGCGGACCATCCCCTGCTCGGTCATCAGCTGGGTCATGCGAGTGAACCTCCGTCGTGGTGATGCGATTCACCACACGAGGTAGGCCGTCGGCGACGCGTGAGAAGAACGGCTCAGGATGGGGTGGGCGAGCGGGCGGTGAGGGGGGAGATGGCGTCCAGCACCTCGCTCGCGAGCTTCGGGCCGTCGGCCGACCGCGCGGGCGTGGCGCCGATCCGGACGACGACCTCGTCGCCGTCGAGCTCCTCGAGCGTCACGTTCGGCGGGCCGCGCAGCGGCGTCTGCAGCGCCTGTTCCAGGCGCTCTTGGACGTTGGTGGGCGTGGCGCCCGGCGTCAGCCGCGCGCGCAGGTCGACGCCCGTGGGCTCGCGCAGTGGCGCCACCGAGACGTTCAGCACGACCGAATTGGGGACCATGATCAAGTCGGCCCCCTGCGCGAGGATGGTGTACAACAACCCGAACGAGCTGACGACGCCCTCCACGGCCCCGGCCAGGCCGCCGCCCTGCATCCGGACGCGGTCGCCGACCTGGAACGGCCGCGCGCTCACGAGCACCGTCCCGGCGATCAGGTTGCCGAGCGTCTGCTGGGCGGCGAGGCCGAAGACCACGGCGGTGAAGGCGCCTGAGAGCGCGATCGTCTGTGGGTCCAGCCGCGCGATGCGCAGCGCGAGGATGACCGCGGCGACCATCGTGGCCAAGCGGATCAGGAAGCCGGCGGTTCCCGCGGTCGCCGGCTCCAGGTGGCCGAAGAGGACTGGCCCGAACGCGCGGCCGACGTCGCGGGCGACCTGCCAGCCGAGCGCGACGAGCGCGATTGCGGTGATGACGCGCACGACGGTGTCCCACTCGCTGCCGAACAGATCGAGCCGGTAGTGGTAGATGACCAGCACCGCGGCGACGGCCGGGGCCAGGACGAGCAGCTGGATCCGCGCGCGCTTGACCGCCTCGCGGCTCAGCTGGCGGGCGATCCCCGCCTCCAGGCGCGATCGGTCTCGCACGTCGCGCAGCCGGCGCCGGGGGGTGCGGCGGTCCGCCGGCTGCTCGTTCACGTGGGTCGCGCCGCCCCGCCGCGCGGCGTCCGCGGCCGTGACGCGCGGCGCTGTCCGCCGCCCTCCAGGCCGCCGGCGCGGCCCTCGTCGGCGGCCACGCGCAAGGCCGCCTTGAAGCGCCCCGGACCCCATCCGTCGCCGCCCACGCGGCGGCGCAGCTCGTCGCGGTCGACCGGCTCGACGTCGGCGACGGCCACGGCGATCGCCTCGACCTCGCGGTCGAGGTCCTGCTCGGCCATAGCGGCGTAGCGGCTCGCGGTGCCGGCGGTGCCCGCGAACGCGGGCGAGCCGAACGATGATCCCGGGCCTGGGCGCCAGCGGCGCAGACCCGTCCGCTCGCCGACGCGGCGGCGCTCCCTGCGCGAGCGGATCCGCTCGTCCTGCGCCGTGGCCGGTGATGCGGCCCCCGCCCCGGCCTCGGCCTCCTCGGCGGTCAACGGCTTGGCGATGTTCTCCAGCGACCGGCCCTCGGCGCGCACGCCGAAGCGCAGCTCGGCCACACCGCCGAGCGCCATCGCGCCCGCGCCGACGAAGAAGGCGGTGGCGACCCGGTCGATGCTCCCGCTGTGGATCATGTGCCCGAAGATCAGCGGGCCCGAGATGCCGCCCACCGCGGTGCCGACCGCGTAGTACAGCGAGATCGACAGCGCGCGCGTCTCCATCGGGAAGATCTCGCTGACCGTCAGGTAGGCCGCGCTCGCGCCGGACGAGGCGAGGAAGAACGCCGCGAGCACGAAGGCCATGAACGACCACCGGTCCAGCGTTCCGGAGCGCAGCATGAGCCCGAGGGCGACGACCACCGCCGCCGAGCCGAGGTAGGTCCCCGCGATCATCGGGATGCGGCCCACGGTGTCGAACCACCGTCCCAGCAGCAGCGGGCCGAGGAAGTTGCTCGCTGCGAACAGGACCATGAAGTACGGCACGGTGCTCGACGACACGTCGAAGAAGCGGTTGAGGATCGTGCCGAGGTCGAACGTGACCGCGTTGTAGAGGAACGCCTGGCCGATGAACAGCGCCAGGCCGAGGGCGACGCGGTTGGGGTAGCGCTCGATCGCCGCACGCGCGATCTCGCGGAACGGGATCGTGTCGCGCTGGCGGATCGCGATGCTTCCGCGCGGCTCCGGCAGCGGCGCAGCGGTCTGCGCCTGCACCTCGCGCTCGATCGCGGAGACGACGCGCTCGGCCTCCTCCGTGCGGCCGTGGATGATCAGCCAGCGCGGGCTCTCGGGCACGGTGCGGCGCACGAGCAGGATGCCGAGGCCGAGGATCGCGCCCGCGCCGAAGGCCATGCGCCAGCCGAGGTTGGCGGCGAGGAAGGCCTCGTCGAGGAGGACCAGCGAGACGACGGCGCCGAGCGCCGCGCCGGCCCAGAAGCTCCCGTTGATCGCGACGTCGACGCGACCGCGGTTGCGCGCGGGTATCAGCTCGTCGATGGCGCTGTTGATCGCGGAGTACTCACCGCCGATGCCCATGCCGGTGAGCGCCCGGCAGACGAAGAAGAACCATGGGGCGAACGCGAACGCGGTCGCCACCGTCGCCGCGAGGTAGAGGCCGAGGGTCACCATGAACAGGTTGCGCCGGCCGAAGCGGTCGGT
>DASYBY010000184.1:0-12405 GCA_036500525.1 Baekduia sp.
TCCGACGCCGTCGAGGCGACTGGCGGCCTTCTCCCACTCGGGCTCGGTGGGGAGCCGTGCTCCGCACCACCGCGCCAAGGCCTCGGCCTCGAACCAGGACACGTGGCAGACCGGCGCGTCAGCGACGCCGTCCGCCACGGAGGCGTGGTGCGTGATGTCGTACTCCTCCTTCCACGCCCAGCCCTCGGCCGACCACCACTCGCGCCGGACGTAGCCGCCGCCCTCGACGAACGCCATCCACGTGCCGTTGGTCACGGGCCGGCGGGCGATCGAGAAGGCCTCGACGTGCACGGCGTGGCGTGGCCGCTCGTTGTCGTAGGCGAAGCCGTGGTCGGGGGCGCCGAGGTCGAACGGGCCGGCGGGGAGGTGGAGCCACTCCTCGGACGGGTCGAGCGGCGCCAGAGGCGCGAGCGACGGCTCGCCGGGCGGCAGCAGGCCGGCGATCGCCATGGCCTGGCGCATCGTCTCGGTGTGCTGCAGCTCGTGGCGGAGCACCATCTCGTGGATGGTCGGGTCGACGCCGTGGCGCTCGATCGCGGCGACCGTGCGCTCACGGACGGCGTCGAGGTACTCGACCGCCTCGGCGTAGTTGAGGATCTCGAGGTCGCCGCGGACGGCGCGGGGCGTCTCGAACGCGTCGTAGAGCGCGGCGAGGTCGGGCCGCAGCAGGTCGAGGCCCGCGTGGCGGTGGACGAGCCAGAGGTCCTCGTAGGCGGCGATGTGCCCGAGGTCCCAGACCAAGGGGCTCATGATCGGCACGATCTGGCGCTCGAGGTCGGTGGTCGCCAGATGGGCGACGAGATCGACGGTCCGCTGCCGCGTGGCAGCGAGGTCCTCGATCAGGGTGGCGGTGTCGGTGACCGTCATCGGTGCGGAAGGGTCTCCCCGATCGCCAGGACGTTACACCCCGCGTTGTCTGTGACATACATGTAACGCGACTGATACGTTCATGTCCTATGACGACCCTCCTGGACGCCGACCGCCTCGCCCGCCTGCGCGACCGCCTCGGCCGGCGCGACTGGCGCGAGGTCACCGTCGCCGAGATCGCCGAGGCCGTCGGCGTGTCGCGCATGACGCTGCATCGCCACGGCGTCGGCAAGGGCGAGATCCTCGTCGCGTTGGGCGAGCTGCTGGAGGCCGAGTACCGCGCTGCGGCCCTGCCGATCCTGGCCGCGGGCGGCACCGCGCGCGACCGGCTGCGCGGCGCGCTGGGCTCGGTGTGCGACATCGACGAGGCGTACCTCGGCGTCTTCGCCGCGCTGAGCGGGCCGCTGCAGGAGGTCTTCCACGAGCCGGGCGAGGGCGAGGTGCTGACGCGCGCCCCGTTCACCGACACCCTGCGCCTGCTGCTGGAGGCGGGCGTGCAGGACGGCTCGATCGGGGTCGCGGATCCCGCCGAGACCGCGACGCTGATCTTCAACGCCACCGGCCACACCTACCGTCACCTGCGCACCGGCCACCGCTGGCCGGCGGCCAAGGCGCGCGCGGCGGTCGTGGAGCTGGTCATGGATGGGCTGGGGCGATGAGCGGGCCGGCGCACGCCGCGGGGATCGATCGCCGGCGGCTGGGGCTCGTGGCGGCCGGACACGGCTGCGTCGACCTCTGCCAGGGCGCCGTCCCCGCGCTGCTGCCGTTCCTGATGGCGGCCCGCGGGATGAGCCTCGGGTCGGCGACCGCGCTGCTGACCGCGGCGACGATCGGCTCGTCGATCGTCCAGCCGCTGTTCGGGCTGTGGGCCGACCGCTTGTCGTCGCCGCTGCTGCTCCCCGGCGGGCTGGCGGTCGCGGGCCTCGGCGTGGGCGCGGTCGGCCTGTGCGACTCCTACATCATGCTCGCCGTCGCGCTACTGGTCAGCGGGCTCGGCGTCGCTGCGTTCCACCCGGAGGGCGCGCGGGTCGCCGCCGCGGCGTCGGGCAACGAGCGCGGTCGGGGCATGTCCTACTTCTCGGTCGGCGGCAACGCCGGCTTCGCGCTCGGCCCCGCGATGACCGCGCCCGTGATCGCGCTCTTCGGCCTCGGCGCCTCGCCGCTGCTGGCGCTGCCGGGCGTGGTGATGGCGGTCGTGACGCTCCGGCGGCTGCCGGCGCTGACGGCGTCGACCGCGCCACCACCGCAGGTGCCGCGCGCGGTGGCCGCGAGCGACGAGGCCGCCGCGTGGGGCCCGTTCACCCGTCTGGTCGGCGCCGCCGTCGCGCGCACCGCCGCGTTCTTCGCGCTGCAGGCGTTCATCCCGGTCTGGGTGATCCACCACCTGCACGGCACGACCGACGAGGGTGACGCCGTGCTGGCCGTGATGCTCGTCGCCGGCGCGGCGGGGACGCTGATCGGCGGGTACTGCGCCGACCGCTTCGGCCGCCGCTCGGTGCTGGTGACCGCGATGGCGCCGCTGGCGCTCGTGCTGCTGATCCTGCCGCACACCGGCGCGGTGCTCTTCGTGCTGGCGGTCGCCGCGACCGGGCTGGCGATCGACGGCCCGTTCTCGACGACGATCGTCCTCGGCCAGGAGTACCTGCCGGGGCGCCACGGGCTGGCGTCGGGCATCACGCTGGGCCTGGCGATCGGGCTCGGCGGGCTGATCGCCGCCGGTCTGGGCGCGGTCGCCGACGCGACCTCGCTGGCGACGACGATGGCGATCCTCCCGGTCTTCGCGCTGCTCGCGCTGGCCTGCGCGGTCTCGCTGCCCGAGCCCGCGGCGGTCCGCGCAAACACGCCGACAACACGGCGTTGACGCGGCGGGGCCGCGCGAGTGCCAGGGTTGTAGGCCATGCAGATCCACGGTGACGCCCTCCGCTTCGGCATCCACGCCGGCCAACAGAACGCGACGTTCGACGAGTACCTGGCGCTCTGGCGTCTGGCAGAGGACGTCGGGCTGGACTGGGCGTCGGTGTTCGACCACTTCCTGCCGATCCAGTCGGACCCGACGGGCCCGTGCTTCGAGGGCTTCACCCTCCTGGCGGCGATGGCCGCGCACACCGAGCGGCTGCGCTGCGGGATCATCGTCACCGGCGTCACGTACCGCAACCCGGCGGTCCTCGCCAACATGGCGGCGACCATCGACCACGTCTCCGGCGGCCGGCTGGAGATGGGCCTCGGGGCCGCGTGGTACGAGATGGAGCACGACCAGTACGGCGTGGACTTCCCGCGGATCGGCGTCCGCATGGACATGCTCGAGGACGCCTGCCACATCGTGCGCGGGTTGTGGACGCAGGAGCGCACGACCTACGAGGGCAAGCAGTTCAGCGTCCGCGACGCGCTGTCGGAGCCCAAGCCCGTGCAGACCCCGCTGCCGCTGTGGATCGGCGGCTCGGGCGAGAAGCGCACGCTGCGGATCGTCGCCGAGCACGCCGACGGCTGGAACACGTTCTTCGGCGACGTGGGCGAGTACCAGCACAAGCTCGACGTGCTCGCGCGCCACTGCGCCGACGTCGGCCGCGACCCGGCCGACATCCGCAAGCAGGTCGTCATGCGGACGATCCTGGGGGAGACCGAGGCCGAGGCCCACGACAACGCGCGCGCCCGGGCCGAGGCGGCCGGCGTGTCGGTCGAGCAGCTGATCGACGGCATGGTCGTCGGCACGCCCGAGCAGTGCGTCGCGGCGCTGGAGGGCCACCGGCGCATGGGCGTCAGCGACTTCCTGATCCTCTCCCGGCCGCCGGCCGACGAGCGCACGATCGAGCTGTTCGCCCGCGAGGTCGCGCCGGCGGTGCGCGCGGCGGTGGCGGCGTAGGCGTCAGCCCGGCAGCTCGCCCAGCGTCACCTGGACCGTCGCGGTCTGGCCGTCGGGATGGCGGACCGCGACGGGCACGGTCTGCCCGGGCCGCAGGCCGGCGAGGACCGTGGCGAGGTCGTCGGCCGTCGCGATCGCGTGGCCGTCGACCTTCAGGATCACGTCCCCGCGCCGGATGCCGGCCTTCGCGGCGGCGCCGCCCTGCTGCACCGAGGCGACGACCACGACGCCCTCGCCCATCGCCGACGTCGCGATGCCGACGCCGAGGAAGGCGCGGCCCGACCGCGTGACGTGCCCGCTGGCGATCAGCTGCGAGGCGATCTGCCGGATGCGGTTGGACGGGATCGCGAAGCCGATGCCGGGCGCCGCGCCGCCGCCGAGCTGCGGGTCGACCGCGGCGAGCGTCGGGATGCCGACGACCGCGCCGGAGAGGTCGCCGAGCGCGCCGCCGGAGTTGCCGGGGTTGATCGACGCGCTGGTCTGCACCGCGGCGGCGATCACGGCGCCGTTGCCCTCCGAGACCGTCCGCCGCAGCGACGAGATGATCCCGTTGGTGACGCTGGAGCGCAGGCCGAGCGGGTTGCCGATCGCGAGGACGAGCTGGCCGACCTGCAGCTTGGAGGAGTCGGCGAAGCGCGCCGGCTGCGGGACGCGCGACGGCAGCGGGTCGAGCCGGATCACCGCGAGGTCGTCGGGCACGAACGTGCCGATCAGGCGGGCGTCGTGGCGATCGCCGGCGGCGAGCGTGACGGTGAACTGCTTGCTGGAGCCGACCACGTGCGCGTTGGTGACGATGTCGCCGCGCCCGTCGTAGACGATGCCCGAGCCGAGGCCCTCCGACGTCTCGATCTGCACCACGTGCGGCGAGAGCTGCTGGACCACGTCGACGAACTGGTCCTCGACGCCGCGCGCCGACGCCAGGGTGGCGCGCGCGCCGCCGTCGCCCGGCGCGCGGACCGTGACGGTCTTCGTCGCGTCCCCGCCGCAGCCGCCCGCGAGCATCGCCATCACGGCCAGCACGACGAGGGCACCGGAGCTGCTGCGCATCGCAGCTCCGAACGTAGGCCCGAACGCGCCGCGGGCAAGCGGCGCCCGCGATCAGCCCATCGGGTTCTGCTGCTCGTCGCGGATGACGTGCATCACCGCGTTGATCAGCGCCAGGTGCGTGAACGCCTGGGGGAAGTTGCCGAGGTGGCGGCCCGTGGAGGCGTCGAGCTCCTCGGCGTAGAGGTCCAGCGACGAGGCCAGCGACAGCAGCCGCTCGCAGAGCTGGTGGCCGCGCTTGCGCTCGCCGATCTCGATCAGCGCGCTGACCAGCCAGAACGAGCAGATGAGGAACGTGCCCTCCTCGCCGCTGAGGCCGTCGTCGGTCTCCTCGGTGCGGTACCGGAGGACGAGGCCGTTCTCGGTCAGCTCGTCGGCGATCGCGCAGACGGTGTCGTGCACGCGCGGGTCGTCGTGGGGGAGGAAGCGCACCAGCGGGATCAGCAGGAGCGAGGCGTCGAGGTTGGTCGAGCCGTAGAACTGGGTGAACCGGCCCTGCTCGTCGACGCCGCGAGTGATGATCTCCTCGTGGATCTCGTTGGCCACCAGGCGCCAGCGGTCGGCCAGCTCGTTCTTGCCGCGACGGGCGGCGAGGCGGGCGCCGCGGTCCAGCGCGACCCAGCACATCAACTTGCTCGAGACGTAGTGCTGGGGCTCGCCGCGCGACTCCCAGATGCCCTGGTCGGGCAGCCGCCACGAGGCGATCGCCTGCTCGACCTGGTCGTGGATGACCGGCCACAGGCGCGCCGAGTTGTGCCCGTACTCCTTGGCGTGCAGCCACAGCGAGTCGAGCACCGCGCCGAAGACGTCGTTCTGGCGCTGGCGGTAGGCATCGTTGCCGATCCGCACGGGCTGGGCGCCCTCGTAGCCGGTGAGGTGGTCGAGCGTCTCCTCCTCCAGCACGCGCTCGCCGCCGATCCCGTACATGATCTGCAGCGCGCCGTCCTCGTTGCGGCCGAGGTCGGCGACGAACTGGATGAAGTCGTCGGCCTCCCAGTTCAGCCCGAGGGAGTGCAGGCCGCTGAGCGTGAAGGTCGCGTCGCGCATCCACGTGAAGCGGTAGTCCCAGTTGCGCTCGCCGCCCGGCGTCTCGGGGAGCGAGGTGGTGGGGGCGGCGACCAGGGCGCCGGTCGGCGCGTAGGTCAGGCCCTTGAGCGTCAGCGCGCTGCGCTCCAGGTGGTTGCGCCAGCGGTGGTCGGGGAAGTCGGCGTCGGCGAGCCAGCCGCGCCAGTACTCGCTGGTGACCGCGAGGGCGCCGGTGGCCTCCTCGGAGGTCCGCGGGCCGTCGAGCATGCGCGACCACGACAGGGCGCAGTAGCGGGTCTCGCCGCGCTCGATGCGGTGGCGGGCGCGGACGCAGCCGCCCTCGATGCCGAGGTTGAGGTCCGACATCAGCCGCAGCGTGCGGGTGCCGTCGGTGGCGTCCAGGGCGAAGTTGTCGTTGGGGACCGTCGACCACGTCGCGGGCACGCGGCCGTAGTCGAACATCGGCTCGCAGAGCAGTTCGATCTGCGCGTTGCCGTGGATGCAGGTGATCGTCCGCACCAGCACGTGGTGGGCCTCGTAGTCCGACGGCGGACGCGTGTGCGCCGTCGCCGAGCCCTGGGTGCGCGCGCGCCACGGGCCGATGACCAGCGCATCGCGGACGACGACCCAGCCGGTCGGGGTCATCCACGTGGTCTCGAGGATCATCGTGCCGGGCTCGTAGCGGCGGCCGGCGGGGACGCCCATCGCGCTCGGCCCGAGGCGGAAGCCGCCGGCCGAGCGGTCGAGGATCGCGCCGAAGACGCTGGGCGAGTCGAAGCGCGGCGGGCAGAGCCACTCGATCGTGCCGTCGGGCGCGACCAGCGCGCCGGTGTGGCAGTCGCTGAGGAAGCCGTAGTCGGCGATCGGCGGGAACGCGGAGCGGACGGGCGTGCGCTCGACGAACGGCGTCGTGTCGCGGACCTCGACCGCGCCGGGGTCCATCGCCCCCGCGCGGGGCGGATGGCCGTTGGGGGCCGTGTCGGGCTCCACCGGAGCGGTGGCGAGGTCGATGTGCGGATCCATGGTGTCTCTCTCGAAGTGATCGGCCGCGGAGGGACAGGCCCGCAGTGGTCGGTGTTCGACAGCCGCCAGAGTAGCGGCGGCGTGCCGCGATCCGGGGTTTGCGGGTTGCACCCTACGAACCCCTAAGGGTGGGGTTGACCCCAGGTCCAGACACCGGCGTGCCGCATGGTCGCGCGGCGCGCGCACCGGGAGGCTGAGCCGATGACCTCTCCCTCCTCCTCCCGCTCCTTCGCGGCACGCATCGGTCGCTGGAGCACGCGGCACCGTGGCACGGCCATCGTCGGGTGGCTCGCGTTCGTGCTCGTCGCCGTCGCGGCGGGCAGCTTCGTCGGCAGCGTGCAGCCCTCCGACGACGGCAGCGGCCACGGCGACTCCGCCAAGGCCGACCGCATCATCGACGGCGCCTATCCCGACCGCGCGGACGAGACCGTGCTCGTCCAGTCCAAGGGTCGACTGACGGCGAAGGACCCGCAGTTCCGGCAAACGGTGAACGACGTGGCGCGGTCGGTCGCCCGCGAGCCGGGCGTCGTCGAGGTCAAGTCGCCCTACGCCAAGGGCAACGGCGGCCAGCTCTCCGACGACGGCCGCTCGGCGCTCGTCTCGTTCAAGATCAACGGCGACTCGGACCTGACCGAGAAGCGCATCGACCCGGTCGAGGACGCCGTGAAGGCTGCGGGCGCGCGCCATCCGGCGCTGTTCGTCGGGCAGTTCGGCGACGCGAGCGCCGACAAGGCGCTGTCGGACTCGTTCGGCAAGGACTTCCAGCAGGCCGGGCTGTTGTCGGTGCCGGTGACGCTGCTGATCCTCGTGATCACCTTCGGCGCGCTGGTGGCCGCGGGCGTCCCGCTGCTGCTCGGCCTGACCGCGGTGATGGGGACGATCGGCCTGCTCGGCCCGATCAGCCACCTCTTCGCACTCGACGAGTTCATCAACGAGATCGTGTTGTTGGTGGGGTTGGCGGTCGGCGTCGACTACTCGCTCTTCTACCTGCGCCGTGAACGCGAGGAGAAGGCGCGCGGGCGCTCGCCGAAGGACGCCGTGGCGATCGCCGCCGCGACCTCGGGCCGCGCCGTGCTCATCTCCGGCGTGACCGTGATGGTCGCGATGGCGGGCATGATGTTCGCCGGCGATCCGACGTTCACCGCGCTGGGCATCGGGGCGATCCTGGTGGTCTTCGTCGCGATGATCGGCTCGGTCACGGTGATCCCGGCGCTGCTGTCGGGCTCGGGCAAGTGGCTGGAGCGCGGGCGCATCCCGTTCCTCGGCAAGCGCATGGCCGCGGCGCGGACGCGTGACATCGACAGCGGCGGGCGCGCGTGGAACTTCGTGCTGGACCGCGTGCTGCGCCACCCGGTCATCGCGGTCGCCCTCTCCGCCGCCGTGCTGCTGGTCATGGCGGCGCCCGCGCTGCACCTGCACACCGCCGACAGCGGCACCGACGCGCTGCCGCGCGACCTGGCCGTCATGAAGGTGTACGACAAGATGCAGGCCGCGTTCCCCGGCGGCGAGATCCCGGCCGACGTGGTGATCAAGGCCAAGGACGTGACGTCGCCGAAGATCGCCCACGCCGTGGCGGAGCTCAAGCGGGACGCGCTGGCGACCGGCAAGGTCAAGCAGCCGATCGACGTGTCGGTGTCGGCCGACCGCCACGTGATGCAAGTGAGCCTGCCGATCGTGGGCACCGGGACCGACGCCGCGTCGAACTCGGCGCTGGCGACGCTGCGCGACGACGTCGTGCCGAAGTTCGCCGACCGCGCCGGGACCCCGGCCTACGTGACGGGGATGACCGCGGGCTCGAAGGACTTCAACGACCTCATGAAGTCACGGTGGCCGATCGTGTTCGGCTTCGTGCTGAGCCTGGCCTTCGTCCTGCTGCTGCTGACGTTCCGCTCGATCGTGATCCCGATCAAGGCCATCGTGTTGAACCTGCTGTCGGTCGGCGCCGCTTACGGCGTGCTGACGTGGGTCTTCCAGGACGGCCACGGCGAGTCGCTGCTGGGCTTCAAGTCCACCGGGTCGGTCACGAGCTGGCTGCCGATGTTCCTGTTCGTGATCCTGTTCGGGTTGTCGATGGACTACCACGTGTTCATCGTCAGCCGGATCCGCGAGGCGTTCGACCGCGGGATGAACACCGAGGACGCGGTCGCCCACGGCATCCGCACGACGGCCTCGACGGTGACCAGCGCGGCGATCGTGATGGTCGCGGTGTTCGGGATCTTCGCGACGCTCAGCTACCTGGACTTCAAGATGATGGGCGTGGGGCTGGCGACCGCCATCCTCATCGACGCGACGATCGTCCGCGCCGTGCTGCTGCCCGCCACGATGAAGCTCCTGGGCGACTGGAACTGGTACCTGCCGCGCTGGCTGGAGTGGCTGCCGTCGGTGGGTCACGGCGAGAGCTCGGGCGGCGTGGAGGAGCCGGCCGAGAAGGCGGAGGACCGCGAGCTGATCGCGGCCTAGCGCGTCGCGGCCCGCTTCGCCGCGTAGAGCTCCTGGTCGGCACGCTCGAGGCAGCTCTCGAGCGTGTCGCCCGGGCGCCAGTCGGTGATCCCCGCCGACCACGCGACGGGGTGGGCCGCCCGCACGCGCTCGAGGATCGTCACCGCCTCGTCGGCCGAGGTGTTCGGCAGCAGCACGACGAACTCGTCGCCGCCGGTGCGGGCCAGGACGTCGTCGCGGCGCAGGGCCGCGCGCCAGGCGGCGGCGGCCTCGACGAGCAGGCGGTCGCCGGTGGCGTGGCCGCGCTCGTCGTTGATGGCCTTGAAGCCGTCGAGGTCGAGCGCGGCGACGGCGAGCGCCTCGGTCTTGCGGCGGCTGCGGCGGGTCACGCGCCGGGCCGCGTCGTGGAGGCCGCCGCGGTTGAGCGCCCCGGTGAGGACGTCGGTGGCGAGGCGGCCCTGGACGAAGCGGCTGACGCGGGCGAGCACCTCGCCGAGCGACACCACCGTGACGGTCATGACGATCCACGGCGCGATCATGTGCGACAGGTCGCCGGCCAGCAGGCCGAGGCCGAAGCCGGCGGCGCACAGCGCGCTGAACGCGGTCGACGCCCACGGGAAGAACAGCGCGACGTAGACCGTCAGCCACACGTAGGCCAGCGCGTCGCCGACCGCGCCGCCGTTGGTGTGGGCGTGGGCGACGAGCAGGCTGTTGAGCGCCACGGCGAGCACGGTCTGCGCCAGCAGCGTCCAGCGCGGCAGCCGCGCGCCGGCGAAGAAGGTCAGCGCGAGCATCGCCAGCGCCACGGGCAGCAGCGCCACGCCGAGGCCCACGGGCGCCCGCGCGCTCATCGGGAACAGCACGCCCGCCAGCAGCGAGGCCGTCGCGCCGGCCAGCAGCGCGGCCAGCGCCAGGACCTCCGGCGGTCGGGACGGACGGGCCATCGACTCGCTCATCGACCGCCGGCGGTCGGACTTGGGGCCGGCGGTCAGGCCGGCGGGCTCAGCGGCCGGCATAGCCCTCGTCGTCGTGGTGGCGCTGGACGCCCTCGGGCGTCAGCGCCCACGTGCCATCGGCGAGCTGCTCTACCAGGCCGTCGTCGTAGAGGGACTGCAGGTTCAGCGGGGTGCGCATGTCGTCGCGTCCGCGGCCGATCGCCTCGTCGATGGCGGCGATGGGGACGCCGGTGCCCGCCGCGCCGCCCGAGAGCTCCCACAGCGCGGTCGAGACGTGGGCGAGATCGCGCCGGCTCATCTGGCGATCTTTGCACTTTCCTGCGCACACGTCGCCGGCGTACCCGCACCGCCCGGCGCGCTCACGGGACGATCGCCGACCCAGTAGCGCGGCCCGGGCCCGAGCCGCGCGGCCCGATCGTCGGGGTTGGCCAGCCGGCAGCGCTCCAGCGAGAGGCAGCCGCAGCCGATGCACTCCGTCAGCCCCGCCTTGAGCCGCTCCAGCTCCGCGATCCGATCGTCGATCCGCGCGGTCCACGTGCTCGACAGCCGCGACCAGTCCCGCCGTGTCGGCGCGCGATCCGGCGGCAGCTTGCCCAGCTCGCTCGCGATCTCCTCCAGCGTCAGCCCGACGCGCTGCGCGAAGACGATGAACGCGATCCGCCGCAGCACCGGCCGCGGAAACCGCCGATGCCCCGACCCCGCCCGGACCGAGGCGATCAACCCCCGCTCCTCGTAGTACCGCAGGGCACTCGCGGCGACCCCACTCCGCGACGCCGTCTCACCGATCGTCAACAACTCAGACATGCCCGCAGCAGACCACGGCGGGGGCTGAAGTTCAAGTGAGCTTGAGTTGCGGAGGCACTACGGCAGCCGCACGTCGACGAGGTCTTCGACGATCATGAAGTCCTTGATGTTATAGGTGATCAGCGTGGCGCCGTGGGCGACGGCGGTGGCCGCGATGCCCAGGTCCAGCTGTCGCTTGCCGGGCTTGCCGCCACGCGCCTTGACGGCGGCGAAGAGCCGGCCCCACTCGGCGGCAACGCGGGCGTCGACCGGCAGCGCGGTGAACGTCCGCTCGACCGTCGTGAGGATGCGCTGCCGGACGGCGCGCTGGTCGGGATCGCTGACCGCCAGCGCGCCGTAGTGCAGCTCGGCCAGCGAGACGGTGCTGATCGCGACGAGCTCGTCGGCATCGCCCACGGGCTGCTCGCCGGCCTCGATGAGGACGTTGGTGTCGAGGATCAAGGCCATGGCCTAGTCCTTGGCGAACGGGTCGCGCAGCTCCCCGCCGAGATCCGCGACGTCCTGCGCGAACGTGGGGTCCTTGGGCAGGGCCCACAGCTCGCCGAGGTCGCCGAGTCGCACCCACTGCGCGGGCGCGATCGGTCCCAGGTGCGCGACGGGACGCCCGGAGACGGTGATGGTGAACTCCTCGCCGGCCTGGGCGCGGCGCAGCACCTCGCCAGAGTGGTTGCGCAGCTGGTTCTGAGGGATCGTCGGCACGATACGACGATCGTAGCATCAGTGCTACGGGCTTCTGGTGCCTACGTGTTCCACGCCAGCAGCGCCCGCACGTCGCGCTCGAAGCCCAGCCGGCAGATGCCGCCGGTGTGGAGCACGAGGCGGCCGCCGAGGGTGGGGGGTTGTTCGAGCCAGCGAGCGGTGAGGACGCGCAGGACGTGGCCGTGGGCGACGATGGCGACGTCGCCGTCGAGCTGGAGCGCCTCGGCGATCACGCGGTCGACGCGGGCGCCGACGTCGGCGGCGGACTCGCCGTTGGGCACGCCGTCGGTCCACAGGAACCAGTCCGGCTCGCGCTCGCGGATCTCCGGCGTGGTGATGCCCTCGTAGTCGCCGTAGTCCCACTCGAGCAAGTCATCGCGGAGCTGCGCGTGCTCGCCGAGGCCCGCCAGCTCGGCGGTCTCGCGCGCACGGCTCAGCGGGCTCACGAAGACGGCGGTGAAGGGGTGGTCGGCGACGCGCGGGCGCAGCGCGCGGGCGGCGGCGCGGCCGTCGTCGGTCAGCGGGAGGTCGGTGCGGCCCGTGTGGCGGCCGGCCTTGGCCCACTCGGTCTCGGCGTGGCGGACGAGCCAGAGCTCGTTCATTGCGGCAGCGCGGCGTTGTCGGCCATGATCAGCAGCTTGGAGCGGTCCAGCAGCGAGGCGGGCGTCGAGCGGTCCGCGCCGGCCA
>DASYBY010000185.1:0-13287 GCA_036500525.1 Baekduia sp.
GGACGACTACGAGGACATGATCGCGCTGGCCAACGGCGTCGACCTCGGCCTCACCGCCAGCGTGTGGACCAACGACGTCGACCTCGCGCACCAGACCGCGGCGCGCATGGACGCCGGCTACGTGTGGATCAACGACAGCACGCGCCACTACTTCGGCACGCCGTTCGGCGGCACGAAGAACAGCGGCACCGGGCGCGAGGAGTCCGCCGACGAGCTGCGCTCCTACCAGGAGACCAAGGTCGTCCACACGCGCCTGGGCGACCCCGCCGCGGCGCTGGCGCGGATGACGGCCGGCTAGGCGGTGGGCGCCGCGGGCGGCGGGCGGTGCTGCTCGAGGAAGCGGCTCGTCGCCTTGACGTGCTCGATGACCGCCTCGCGGGCACCGTCGGCGTCGCCGGCGCGCATCAGCTTGAGGATCGCCGCGTGCTCGCGCGTCACGCTGCGGACGCGGGCCTGCGTCAGCTTGCGCATCGTCGAGTGCACGTAGCGCTCCGCGCGCCCCCGGATCTGGTCGAGCACCTCGGCGGTCTCGATCTTGCCGGCGGGCGCGTAGAGCACCGTGTGGAACTCGCGGTTGAGCCCGAGCCACGCCGTGGGGTCCTCGGTCTTGCGCATCTGCGCGTTGATGTCGGCGGCCTGGTCGAGCGTCGCCGCGTCGATGCGCGGCGTGGCCGCGGCGACCAGCAGCCCTTCGAGCAGGCCGCGCAGCTCGAACAGCTCGGCGACGCGGTTGCGGTCGAGCGCCCGGACCGTCGGGCTGCGGTGCGCCGAGGCGTCGATGAGGCCCTCGGCCTCCAGCTGGCGCATGGCCTCGCGCACCGGGACGCGCGAGACCCCCAACTGCTCGGCGACGTGCACCTGGTTGAGCACGGCGCCGTCGGCGAGGCGGCCGGAGCTGATGGCCTCGCGCAGCGCGTCGGCGACGTAGTCGGAGGTCGTCCGCCGCTCGCGCAGCTCGGGCGCCGGGAGGATGGCTGAGGCCGGGTCGTCCACGGCTCACACCATACGTGGAGCGCCGGTCGCGTTGTCGCCAATTTGCCGTTCCGGCTTGACGTGTAGATCGGCAACTGAATACAGTTGCCATGTGACCTCGTTCACACTCAACGCCATCACGAAGGTCTTCGCGGGCACCACGGCCCTCGACGACGTGTCCGTCGAGCTGCATCCGGGCGAGATCCACGCCCTGGTCGGCGAGAACGGATCGGGCAAGTCCACGCTGTTGCGCGTGGCCGCCGGCGTGCACCGCCCGACGTCCGGCACGATCTCGGTCGGCGACGCCGAGCACGAGTTCCACCGCCCGGCCGACGCGACCGAGCACGGGGTCGTCCTCGTCACGCAGGAGGGCAGCCTGATGCTGGACCTCTCGGTGACCGAGAACATCTTCGTCGGCCGCCTGCGCCGCCGCGCCGGCCGCGTCGACTGGAGCGGCATGCACCGCGAGGCGCGCGAGCTGCTCGACACGCTCGGCGTCGACCTCGACCCGCAGCGCGCCACCCGGACGCTCCCGCCCGACCTCCGCCAGCTCGTCGAGATCGCCCGAGCCTTGTCCTACAACTCGCGCTTCCTGCTGCTCGACGAGCCGACCAGCGCGCTCGACCTGCACGAGACCGAGCGCCTGCTCGGCACCGTCCGCGGCCTGGCCGACCGCGGGATGTCGGTCGTCCTCGTCTCGCACCGCATGCCCGAGATCATGTCGGTCAGCGATCGCTTCACCGTCCTGCGCGACGGGCGCCACATCGAGACGCGCGACCGCGCGAGCACCGACGAGAGCTGGCTGGTCCGCGCGATGGTCGGCCGCGAGCTGCACCGCGTCAGCGTCGGCGCGCCCCCCGCCGACGCGGGCGCCCGCCCGCTGCTGGAGATCCGCGACGTCGAGGACGACCGCGGCCGCGTCCACGGCATCTCGCTCGACGTCGGGCCCGGCGAGATCGTCGGCCTGGCCGGGCTCGTCGGCGCCGGGCGCAGCGAGCTGCTGGAGACGGTCATCGGCCTGCGCAAGCGCTCGGCCGGCGAGGTCGTGGTCGACGGCACGCCCATCGCGGGCGGCGTCGCCAACGCGCTGAAGAGCGGCATCGTCCTCGTCGCCGAGGACCGCAAGCAGCAGGCGCTGCTCGGCACGCGGTCGGTGCAGGACAACGCGACGCTGACCCTGCCGATCGCCGGCGGCTTCCTGCGCCGCCGCGCGCGGGAGACCGAGGCGGCGCTGCCCTGGCTGGAGCGCCTCGGCGTGAAGTACGCCAGCCTGGAGCAGCCGATCAGCGGGCTGTCGGGCGGCAACCAGCAGAAGGTCCTGCTCGCTCGCGCGATGGTGATCGCCCCGAAGGTGCTGATGCTCGACGAGCCGACGCGCGGCATCGACCTCGGCGCCAAGCAGCGGATCTACGAGGAGGTCATCGCGCTCGCCGCGATCGGCATGGCGATCCTCGTCGCGTCCTCCGAGCTGCCCGAGCTGCTCGCCCTGTGCCACCGCGTGCTCGTGATCCGCGAGGGCCGGGTCGCCGGCGAGCTCGCCCAGTCCGAGATGTCCGAGGAATCCATCGTCGCCGCGGCGACCGGAGTGACCACCCATGCTTGAGACCGCACCCCGCGTGCCCACCGCCGAGACCGACGCCGACGGCGCCCCGAGCGCCCTCGTGACCTTCGGCCGCCGTGCGCGCCAGCACCCGCTGCTGCCGCTGCTCGTCCTGTGGATCGCGGTGATCGTCTACTTCGCCGCCACCCAGTCGCGCTTCCTGCACGGGGCCAACATCAACAGCATGTTGGAGCAGAACTCCGTGCTGTTCACGGTGGCGATGGCCGAGACCATCATCCTGCTCACCGGCGCCGTCGACCTGTCGGTCGGCGGGATGCTCGCCCTCGTGAGCCTCGTGCTCACGCTCTCCAACCACGGCGTCCCCCCGTGGCTGGCGTGCGTGATGGCGATCGCCGCGGGCGGCCTGCTGTCGGCGACGTTCAACGGCCTGCCGATCGGGCTGGCCAAGATGAACCCCTTCGTCGTCACGCTCGGCACCGCCGCGGTCTTCGCGGGCATCGCCAACGTGATCACCGACGGCAACACCGAGGTGATCAACGACCCTGCCTTGATCAACGCGATCGCCAGCAACAAGGTCGGCCCGATCCCGGTGGCCGTGCTCGTGATGCTCGGGGTGCTCGGCGCGTTCTGGTGGATGCTCAAGTACACGTACTACGGCCGCAACGTGTACGCCGTCGGCGGCAACGCCGAGGCCTCCACGCTGGCCGGCATCTCCGTTGCGCGCGTCCGGATCATCGCCTTCCTGCTCCTCGGCCTGGCCGCGGGCCTCGCCGCGATCCTCGAGGCCGGGCAGCTCTCGTCGGTCGCGCCGACCTCCGGAACGGGCCTGGAGCTGCAGGCCGTCGCCGCCGTCCTGCTCGGCGGCACGATGCTCGCCGGTGGCAAGGGCGGGGTCGTCGGCACGGCGGTCGCCGTCCTCTTCCTCGGCACGGTCCAGAACGGGCTCGACATCAGCGGGGTCTCGTCGTTCTGGCAGAACGTCGTGACCGGCTCGGTGCTGGTCCTCGCCGTCGGGTTCGACCAACTTCGCCAGCGCTTCTTCCTCAACCGTCAATCGAAAGGAACCCGATGACCCTTATGCGCCGTAGCTTCGCGCTGGCCGCGTGTGCCGCTGCAGCAACGGGACTCGCCGCGTGCGGATCCAGTAGCGACAGCGACTCCACCACGTCGTCGTCGTCCGGCAGCGCCACCGCTGCCGCCGCTGCACCGAGCAAGTCCTTCACCTTCGGCTACTCGGAGGCCACGGGCCAGAACCCGTGGATGACCGCCATCGGCACCGCCGCCCAGAAGGTCACCGCGCCGGCCGGCGGCAAGGCCGACGTGACCGACGCGCAGCTCGACCCGGCCAAGGCCGTCCAGCAGGTCACGCGCTTCATGACCGACGGGGTCAACTCGATCGCCGTCGCTCCTGCGCAGGTCCCGGCCGCCGTCACCGGCGTGCTGACCAAGGCCCACAACCAGGGCATCCACATCTTCGGCCTCGAGTGGTCCTACGCGGCCGATGAGACCGCTGCGCCGGCCGCGCCGCTCGACGGCCAGGTGCTGGTCGATCGTGGACAGCTCGGCAAGGACGTGGCCGCGGCGATCAACGAGGACCAGCCCAACGGGGCCAAGGTCCTGTACATCGGCCTGCCCTTCCCGGTCGTCGGCGTCGACTTCTTCGAGAAGAACTTCAAGGCCAGCCTCGGCAAGTCCAAGTTGTTGGCCAACCTCGACAACCCCAAGGACAACGCCCAGGGCGCGCTCGGCCCGCTCAACGGCGCGCTGTCGGCGCACCCGGAGACCACGGCCATCGTCACCTACAACGGCCCGTCGGCCCTCGCCGCGATCCAGGCGATCAAGACGGCCGGCCTGACCGACAAGGTCAAGATCTACAACATCCAGCTCGACACCGCCACGGCGGCCGCGCTGAAGGCCGGCAAGATCGCCGCCGCCTGGGACCTCAACCCGCCGGAGCTGGGCACCGCGCTCGGCCAGATGATCACCGCCGCCGGGCAGGACAAGCCCAAGAGCGAGTGGGCCAAGTCCGTCGTCATCAAGGCCCCGAAGTACACCACCGACAACATCGCCGGCTGGACCGACTGGGCCAACGGCTGAGCCCAGCGCACCCTCGCGCCGCCGTCCGGCCTGCGGGCCGGGCGGCGGCGGGCGCCCTGTGATGTCCCCTCTCCTTCCCCTGCAGCGCATCGTCATCGTCGGCGCCTCGCTGGCCGGCACCCACGCGGCCGAGGCGCTGCGCGACCGCGGCTTCGACGGCTCGCTGACCGTCGTCGGCGACGAGCCCCACCGCCCCTACGACCGCCCGCCGCTGTCCAAGCAGCTGCTGGGCGCCGACGCGGCCGCGACCGACGTCGCGCTGCCCGCCGCCGAGACCGTCGACGCCGACTGGCTGCTGGGCACCGCCGCCACCGGGCTGGACCTCGCGCGCCGCACGGTGCGCCTCGACGGCGGCGACGAGCTGCCGTTCGACGGCCTCGTCATCGCGACCGGCGTGCGGCCCCGCCGGCTGCCCACGCTCGACGGCTTGCCCAACGTGCACACGCTGCGCACCCTCGACGACAGCGCGCGGCTCAGCGCCGCCCTGCAGCCCGGCACCCATCTGCTCATCGTCGGCGCGGGCTTCATCGGCGTCGAGGTCGCGACCGCCGCTCGGGCGCGCGGGTGCGACGTGACGATCGTCAGCCTCGATCCGCCCGTGGCCGCCGCCGGCCCCGAGGTCAGCGCCGCGTGCACCGACATGCTGCTCGCCGCCGGCGTGCGCCTCCGCGTCGGGCACAAGATCGCGGCGGCCGACGACGGAGCGGTCACCCTCGACGACGGCACCATCATCACCTACGACAACGCCCTCGTCGCCGTCGGCGCGGTCCCCAACACCGAGTGGCTCGCCGGCTCCGGCCTGGACATCGCCGACGGCGTGCTCTGCGACGCGTCGCTCGCTGCCGTGGGCGCGGACGGCGTCGTCGCGGCCGGCGACCTCGCGCGCTGGCCGAACCCGCTGGCCGGCGGCCGGCCGCTGCGCGTCGAGCACTGGACCAACGCCGTCGAGCACGGCGCCGCCGCCGCCCGCACGCTGCTGGAGGGCTCCGGCCCCGGCACCGTCCACGCCTCGGTCCCGGACTTCTGGTCCGACCACTTCGGCACGCGCCTGCAGTCCGTCGGGTTCCTGCGCGACGCCGTCCGCTACGAGGTCGTCGAGGGCGCGCGGGCCGACCGCCGGTTCGCCGCGACCGCCCACGACGAGCAGGGCGAGGTGGTGGGCGCCGTCGCGTACGCGATGCCCCGCACGATCGTCCGCCATCGCCTCGCCCTCAGCCGAACAGGAGTCACCCCGTGAGCATCGCCATCATCAACATCGGCCGCTCGCACCGCGGCGACCTCGGCGGCACCGCGCTGTCGGGCGACGCTCTCGTGTGCGACGGCGGCCTCGTCTCCTGGATCGGCGCCACCGCGGACGTCGTGCCCGGCGACCACGCGCAGACCGTCGACGCCCGCGGCGCCGGCGTCGTCCCCGGTCTCATCGACTCGCACGTGCACATCACGTTCGGCGACTACACGCCGCGCCAGCAGACCGTCGGCTACCTGGAGAGCTACCTGCACGGCGGCATGACGCGGGCGATCAGCGCCAGCGAGGTCCACGTCCCCGGCCGCCCGTCCGATCCCGCGGGCGTCAAGGCCCTGGCCATCGCCGCGCAGCGGTGCTTCGCGGAGTACCGGCCGGGCGGCGTCACCGTCCACGCCGGCTCGGTGATCCTGGAGCCCGGCCTGACGCCGGCCGACTTCGCCGAGCTCCACGCCCAGGGCGTGTGGCTGGCCAAGGCCGGCTTCGGCGCGGTCAGCGACCCGCTGGAGTACGTGGAGCTGGTCGGCGACGCCCGCGCCGCCGGCCTGATCACCACCGCGCACACCGGCGGCGGCTCGATCCCCGGCTCGCTGGACCGCATCGACGCCGCGGCGATCCTCGCGATGAACCCTCACGTGTCCTTCCACGTCAACGGCGGGCCGACCGCGATGTCGGCCGACGACAACGTCCGGATCGTCAAGGAGGGCGGCGACATCGCGCTGCAGCTCGCGATGGCCGGCAACCTGCGCTCGGCACTGCAGATCTCGCGCCTGGCGCGCGAGCACGGCCAGGAGCACCGCCTGCTGATCTCCACCGACACGCCGACCGGCACCGGCGTCGTGCCGCTGGGGATGTGGCACCTCATGGCCGAGCTGGTCTCGCTGGAGGCGCTGACCCCCGAGCTGGCCGTCGCCGCGGCGACCGGCAGCGTGGGGCGGACCTACGGGCTCAAGGCGGGGATCCTCGAGGTGGGGCGGCCCGCCGACCTGCTCGTCGTCGACGCGCCGCTGGGCTCGGTCGGCGACGACTGGGCGGGCGCGCTGGAGGTGGGCGACATGCCCGCCGTCTGCGCCGCGATCACCGAGGGTGAGCTGCGCTTCACCAAGAGCCGCAACACCCCGGCGCCGAAGCGTCCGGTGGCGCTCAGCGCCTAGGCCGTTCTGTGGCCTCGTGGTACTCTGTATACAGTCGTCACTTCGTCCCCTAAGGCTTGAAGATCCGAACATGAACGAGTTGAACGTGCGCACCTGGGTCACCACGATCCAGGAGATCCACAGCGACGGCCGGCCGGCCGACGGGGACCCGCTCGTGAAGGCCGCGGTCGGCGCGGTCATCGAGAACCCGTACGCGGGCCGCTGGTCCGACACCCTCGACGAGCTGCTGGAGCCGAGCGTCGCGCTCGCCGAGGAGCTCGTCGCCCGCACCGTCGCCGCGCTGGGCGGCCGCGAGGCGCTGAGCTGCGGCAAGGGCGCCATCGTCGGCCTCGCCGGCGAGCAGGAGCACGGCGTCGCCTGCATGACCACGCCGTTCGGCGACGCGATGCGCGGCGCCATCGGCGGCAAGTCGTGGGTCACCTCGACGAGCAAGGTCGCCGCGGCGGGCACGTCGCTCGACGTCCCGTTGGCCTACAAGAGCGCGCTCTTCGTCCGCGAGTTCTACGACACCATCACCTTCGTGGCGCCCGACGGCCCGCGGCCCGACGAGATCGTCGTCATCGCCGCGATGGCCACCGGCGGCCGGCTGCACCACCGCGTCGGCGGCCTGGCCATCGAAGACGCGATCGGGGACGGCCTCCGATGAGCGCCGGTCTGCTCTTTTCCCAGATGGAGCCGCCGGCGGGCAACGAGGCGGACTTCCACGACTGGTACAACAACGAGCACATCCCCGCGCGCATGCGGATCCCGGGCTTCACCGAGGCGATCCGCTACGAGCAGGACGAGGACGCAGAGACCGCCCGCTGGCTGGCGTGCTACTTCCTCGACGACATGGCGGCGCTGGAGACCGACGTCTACCTGCGCCTGAAGTCTGACCCGGGCGAGCGCACCGCGCGCATGCTCGGTGAGGTCAACGGCTTCACCCGCTACATCTGCGACCAGACCTCCGACACCGGAGCCTCGTCGGAGGAGACCGGGCTGCTCTACGTGGTGGCCTTCTCGGTCCCCGAGAGCGACCGCGCCGACTTCGACGGCTGGTACGACGAGGAGCACGTCCCGCTGCTCATGCAGGTGCCCGGCTGGCGGCGCGTGCGGCGCTTCGCCGTGCGCCCCGGCTTCGCCGGCCCGCCGTGGACGCACCTCGCGCTCCACGAGCTGCGCGACCGCGACGTGCTCGCCGCCCCGCAGCGTGCGGCGGCGCGCGACACGCCCCGCCGCGACGACCTCGCCCGCCGCGACTGGTTCAAGAGCGGCCGCTGGAACTACTCCCCGATCCACCGCGCCACCGCGGTCACCACAAAGGACGCTGTCTGATGCCCCTGCCGTACACCCGCTCCGAAGTCAAGGACCGAGCCCGAGAGTGGGAGGGCGGCTGCAACGTCACCCTGCCGTCGTTCAACGAGGACTTCTCGGGCCTCAACGAGGCCGGCATCCGGCATGACGTCAAGCGCGCCGCCGAGCTCGGCTACTGGGGCACGCTCGTCGCCTCCGAGTGCGGCACCACGTACGAGGAGTACAAGCGCTTCCTGGAGATCGCCGCCGACGCCGCGCCCAAGGACTTCCGCATCGTCGTCCATGCGAGCTTCGACACGGTCGAGCAGCACATCGGCGCCGCCAAGGTCGGCGAGTCGGTCGGCGCCGAGGCGCTCCTGCTCTCCTACCCGCCGTCGTTCCGCCCGACCTCGTCGGCGCAGATCGTCGAGCACACGCGCCACGTGGCCGACAGCACCGACCTCGCGCTGATCGTCTTCGGCGTCCCGACCTGGGGCTTCAAGCCGCTGCACCCCGCCGGCTTCCCGGTCGACGCGCTCGTCGAGGCGGCGAAGTTCGAGACGACCGCGGCGGTCAAGTACGAGGGCGGCGGCTCGGCCCTGTTCTCGGCGCTGGCCGAGGTGCAGGAGCGCTGCAGCGAGTTCGCCCTCGTGCAGAACCCGCACGAGCAGCACGTCCCCGCGCAGTCCAAGGCCTACGGCACGCGTTGGTGGGGCACGAGCGGCTACGAGGCCTACGGCGATCGCGTCCCGAAGCTGATGGCGGCGCTCAACGCCGGCGACACCGCCAAGGCCGACGAGATCTTCTGGTCCTACAACCCGGCGCGCGAGGCCAAGGGGGCGTTCCACGCGAGCTTCCACGGCGCGAACCTGATCCACCGCAACGGCTGGAAGTACCTCGGCTGGCTGCAGGGCTTCAACGGCGGGCTGCTGCGGATGCCGACGATGCGCCTGATGCCGGGCCAGATGAAGTCGCTGCGCGCGGGCCTCGCCGCCTCCGGCTACGACCTGCCCGAGACCGACGCCGACTTCTACGCGGGTCGCATCGCGTGACCCTGCACCTCGCCAGCGAGGACGTCCGCAGGCTCGTCACGCACGAGGTGGCGATGCGCGCCGCGCGGGCGGTCCTCCAGGCTCAGCGGGAGGGCGACTTCGCCCTCCCGCCGCGGCTGGACGTCGACCTCCCCAACGGCTTCCTGCGGTCCATGCCGGCGGCGCTCGCGCCGTACATGGGCATGAAGGTCATGTCGCTCGCGCGAGGAATCGGCAACCGGTACCTGATCCTGGTCTACAGCCAGGAGGACGGCGACCTGCTCGCCGTCATCGACGCGGCCGAGGTCACGCAGCTGCGGACCGCGGCCACGACCGCCGTCGCCGGCGGCCTGCTCGCTCCCGAGGGGACCGAGCTGCTCGGCCTCCTCGGCAGCGGGTGGGAGGCGGCCGGCCACCTGCGGGCGTTCGCGCAGCAGTGGCCGCTCAAGCACGTGCTGGTCCACAGCCCCAACGTCGAGCGCTGCGCGAGCTTCGCGGCGCGGATGACCGAGGAGCTGGGGATCGCGGTGACGCCCGTGGCGACCTCGGCCGAGGCGGTCGGCACGCCGCCGGTCACGCTGTTGTGCACCAAGGCGCCGACGCCCGTTGTCGATGGCCATGCCTTCCCGCCCGGCGCGGTCGTGCTGTCGATCGGCTCGACGCGGCCCGATCTGCGCGAGCTCGACGACGCCACCATGCGCCGCACCGGCGTCCTGCTGGTCGACGATCCGCGCCAGGTCGTCGCCGAGTCCGGCGACATCGCCACGGGCCTCGCGTCCGGCGCGCTGTCGCAGGACCACATCGTCGCCATGCACGAGTGGGCCGAGACGCCCGCCACGCCGGGGCGCGACCTGCGCACGTTCAAGTCCGTCGGCACCGCGCTGCAGGACCTCGCGCTGGCCGCCGAGCTCATCACCGCGGCGCGCGCGTCCGGCGTCGGGCGCGAGATCGGCGAGCTCGCCGCGCTCAAGCCGCACGCCGCCCGTCCAACCCGCATCGTGGAGCAGACCTCATGACCGTTGTGCACGCCCCCGACGTCCTCGAGGGCGTCCCGCTCGAGCTGCTCGTCGGCGGCGCGTGGCGCCCATCCGCGTCGGGCCAGACCTTCGACGTGCACGATCCCGCCACGGGCGAGGTGCTCGCGAGCATCGCCGACGCCATGCCGGGCGACGGGATGGCCGCGCTCGATGCCGCGGCGGCCGCGCAGTCCGGCTGGGCCGCGGTGCCCGCGCGCGAGCGCTCGGAGATCCTGCGCCGGGCGTTCGACCTGGTCGTGGTCAACCGCGAGCGCATCGCGCGGCTGATCGCGAGCGAGATGGGCAAGCCGGTGGCGGAGGCCTACGGCGAGGTCGACTACGGCGCCGAGTTCCTGCGCTGGTTCGCCGAGGAGGCCGTGCGCCACAGCGGCGACTACCGCCGCTCGCCCGACGGCGCGTCGCGCATCCTCGTCAGCCGCCGGCCGATCGGGCCGTGCCTGCTGATCACCCCGTGGAACTTCCCGCTGGCCATGGCCACACGCAAGATCGCCGCGGCGCTGGCCGCCGGCTGCACCGTGGTGCTCAAGCCCGCGCCCGAGACGCCGCTGACGTCGCTGCTGTTCGCGCGCCTGCTGCAGGAGGCCGGCGTGCCCGACGGCGTCGTCAACGTCGTCACCACCAGCGACGCCCCGGCGCTCTGCGCGCCGCTGATCGCCGACGGCCGGATCCGGAAGGTCTCCTTCACGGGCTCGACGCCGGTCGGTCGTCTCCTGGTCGCCCAGTGCGGGCCGCAGCTCGTGCGGCCGTCGATGGAGCTGGGCGGCAACGCCCCGTTCATCGTGCTGGCCGACGCGGACCTCGACGCCGCGGTCGAAGGCGCCATGATCGCCAAGATGCGCAACATGGGCGAAGCCTGCACCGCGGCCAACCGCTTCCTCGTCGAGGCGTCGGTCGCCGACGAGTTCGCGCGCCTGCTGGGCGAGCGGATGGGGAGGCTGCGCCTGGGCCACGGCCTGGACGCCGGGACCGAGGTCGGTCCGCTGATCGACGAGGCCGCACAGGATCGCCTGGGCGAGCTGGTCGCCGACGCGGTCGCGCACGGCGCGTCGGTCCGTGTGGGCGGCGCCGCGCCCGAGCGCGCCGGCTGGTTCTTCGCGCCGACGGTGCTGGAGAACGTGCCCGCGGAGGCGCGGGTGAGCCGCGAGGAGATCTTCGGGCCGGTCGCGCCGATCACGACGTTCACGGAGGTGGACGAGGCGATCCGGATCGCCAACGACACCGAGTTCGGCCTCGTCGCCTACCTGTACACGGGCGACCCGGCGCGCGCGCTGCGGTTGGCCGAGCGGCTGGAGACCGGGATGGTCGCGCTCAACCGCGGTCTGGTGTCCAACGCGGCGGCGCCGTTCGGCGGCATCAAGCACTCGGGCATGGGCCGTGAGGGCGGGCGCGAGGGGATCGAGGACTACCTCGACATCACCTACGTGGCGGTGGATGCCTGATGGGTGCTGCCGAGCAGCACGTGCGGCGGTTGGCGGGCGTGCGCGTGGGCGTGCCGGATCCGCGCGAGACCGCGGGGTTCTTGCGGGACGGGCTGGGGTTCGCGTGCGTCGAGGCGGGCGACGGCGGGGCGTGGCACGTGATGTGCGCGGGCGACTACGGCCCGCAGGGGCAGCTCGCGATCGAGCTGGTCGCCCACGAGCGGCGGGAGCTGCTGCGGGTGCGCTTCGCGGTCGGCGCCGGGGACTCCGTGGAGGCCGTCGTGGCGGCGCTCGAGGCGGCGGGTGTGGCCCACGAGGCCGCGGCCGGCGGCGCGGTGCACTTCGCCGACCCGGCGGGCAACCCGCTGTCGGTCGAGCCGGCGACGGCCGCGTTGGTTCCGCTGCCTGCGCCGGGCGCGCTGCGTCCGCGCCGCCTCGGTCACCTCAACTTGAAGGCGCCGAGCGCCCCGGCCGCCGCCGCGTTCTACCAGGACGTGCTGGGCATGCGCCTGTCCGAGCAGATCGGCGAGGCGCTGTTCTTCCTGCGGTTGGGCAGCGAGCACCATAACTTGGGCATCCGCCCGGGCGGCGCGGGCGAGCTGCACCACCTCGGCTTCGAGGTCGACGGCTGGCACCTGTACCAGCCGTTCCTCGACCGGCTGGCGGCGATGGGCGTCCAGGTCGAGTACGGCCCCGGCCGCCACACGCCGGGGAACAACATCTTCACCTACGTGCGCGACCCGCACTCGGGCCTGCGGATCGAGCTGTTCGCCGACATGGGGCACATCGCCGACGAGGCGTCGCACGAGCCGCACCGGTGGGACGCGGGCGACCGCATGTCCAAGACGATCAACCGCTGGGGCCCGACCCCGCCGGAGAGCTTCCTCGCATGAGCCCCCGATACGCCACGGAGACGTGAGCGACCCGGCCCTCAGCGGCATCCGGGTCCAGCCCGGTCTCCGCGACCGGCGGATCTCGGCCGACTACATCGCCGACTCGATGCGCGACGCGATCCTGGCCGGCGAGCTGGCCGACGGCGCCGTGCTCAACCAGGTCTCGCTCGCGTCGCTGTTCGGCGTGTCGCGCGTGCCGGTGCGGGAGGCCATGCGCCAGCTGCAGGCCGAAGGGCTGATCGAGACCCGCGCGCACCGCGTCGCGGTCGTCCGCGGCCTCGACAGCGACCGCATCGCCGAGTTGTACGCCTTGCGCTCGGTGCTCGAAGGATGGGTCATCGAGCTGGCCGTGCCGCAGCTCGACGCCGACGTGCTCGCCGTCGCGCACGACTTGAACGAGGAGATGCGCCAGGAGGTCGACCACCCGCTGTGGCTCGCCCTCAAC
This sequence comes from Baekduia sp., assembly GCA_036500525.1. Classification (GTDB taxonomy): domain Bacteria; phylum Actinomycetota; class Thermoleophilia; order Solirubrobacterales; family Solirubrobacteraceae; genus Baekduia. The sequence continues at coordinate 13,124 of DASYBY010000185.1, forward strand.
GCGCGCTTCCACCGCTGCCTGTCGGAGCCGTCGGCCGCGCTGACGACGCTGGAGCTGCTCGGCCGCCTGCGCCAGCAGTCCGAGCGGTACGTGCGGCTGTGGAGCCGCAGCCCCGGGCTGCACCGCACCGAGGAGGCCTACGCGGAGCACGCGCAGATCCTCGC
>DASYBY010000186.1:0-4979 GCA_036500525.1 Baekduia sp.
CGGAAGGACGACAACACGAGCGAGCCGATGACCTCGCCGTCCTCGTGGACCGGCGCGGCCATCGCGGCCTTCACGCCGTCGCCCACGAAGGCGTCCATCGCCTCGGGCGCGCGGCCGTAGTCCTCGGCGACGACCAGCCGGCCCTCGGCGACCGCGCGGCCGCCGACGCCCTCGCCGATGCGGCGGCGCCGGTGCTGCTCGACGACCGGCTCGGAGAACCCGCGCGCGGCGGCGACGGTCATCCAGCCCGGGTCGTCGGGGTCCACCAACAACAAGGCCGGCGCGTCGTCGCCGAGCAGCTCGCCGGCGGCGACGACGATCGTCTCCAGCACGCCGTCCAGCGGCTCGCGGCGGGAGATCGCGCGCTGGATGCGCGCCATCGCCTCCAGCACGCGCTGGCGCTTGCGCAGCGTCTCCAGCAGGCGGACGTTCTCGGCGGCCTGCAGGTCGGCGCGGATCCGCAGCCCGCGCTCGGCCGCGATCGTGCGCAGCAGGCGGATGGTGAGCGCGAGGCCGCGGGCCATGCCGCGCAGCAGCGTCAGCTCGTCGTGGCCGAGCGGCGTGCCGGCGCGGACGAGCACGAGCGAGGCCACGCCCTCCTCCAGCGCGACCGCCGCGGCGGGGCAGTCGCCGGAGCCGGGGATCGGGACCGTGCCCGCGCGGCCGGGCGCACCGACGACCGCCAGCAGCGCGCGCTCGGGCACCTCGAAGCGCGGCCAGCCGATCGAGGTGACGATCGCGCCGTCGCGGATCAGCGCGGCGCCCTCGGCCTCCAACGTCTCGGCGGCGCGCTCGACCCCCTCGCGGGCGGCGTGCGCCTCGTCGGGGGCCGACGACACCGCGTCCAGGAACTCGGCGAGCTGCTGCGCCGCCCAGCTCGAGGCCAGCTCGCTCATGCGATGGCCAGGACGACGAGCGTCTGGTTGTGGAAGCCCATGGTTCCCCGGGTTCGGGCGATCTCGCCGTGGGTGTAGAGGCCGGCGACGGTCGCGCCGCCGACCAGGTCGGCGACGCGGGCGATCTCCGCAGAGGCCGCCTCGTCGCCGAGGAAGAGGTAGCGGGCGGCGCAGCCGAAGAGGACGAGGGCGTGCGGCTCCTCGTCGGGACCGAGCGCGTCGATGGCCTCGCGCGCCGCGGCGCCGGACGCGGCGATGACCGTCTCGGGCTCGCTCTCCATCAGCCAGACCAGCGAGCCGGCGGGCACGGCGGCGCCGATCGAGCCGTCGGCGGCATCGTCGAGCGTGACCATGCGGATGTGCGCCTCGCCGATCCGGCGCTGGAGGCCGAGCGGATGACCGAGGACGTCGGCGTCCGCGCCCGCGCGCTCGCGGTAGACCGCGGCGGCCGGGCGGCCGTCGAGCTCGACCACGCGGCCGGGCTCCGCCTGGGTGACGAGCATCGGCTCGCCGACCGGGCGCCAGCCGTGGCGGACGCCGATGCCCAGGGGCGCGTCGGAGCCGATCGCGATGCCGACGACCGCGCCCTGCAGGACGCTCGCGCCGTAGATGACCGCGGTGCCGCTGTCCTCGAAGACGGGATGGCCGGCGACGCCGCCGACGAGCGGGATCCCGGCGCCGGTGACCGAGTAGGCGCCGCGGACGGTGTCGGCGTGGCCGGCGGACGCGCCGTCGGTCAGCAGCAGGAGCACCTGGTGCTCGCTGCCGGCGACGTCGCCCGCGCAGGCGGCGGCGCGGGCGCCGGCGTCGCGGGGATCAGGGGACGTGACCGCGGTGACGCTGAAGGTGAACCCCTCGCCGCCGAGGGCGAGGACGACGACCGAGCCGGTGCGTGGCCCGCCCGCGTCGATCTCGCCGGTCGACGAGCAGCCGACGACCGGGACCTCGCCGGCGACCTCGCCGATCGCGGCGGCGAGCGCGGGCAGGTCGTAGGCGCCGGAGGCGAAGACGAGCAGCAGGCCGGCGTCGTTGCGTCCGCCCAGCGCAGCACGGGCGGCCTCGCGGCCGGCGGTTGCTGCTTCGGAGTGGGCGGAGCGACCGACGTCTGCCCAGCGGCAGCGGCGGGCGCGCGCAAGCCCTGACTTGGCGCGCTCCATGGTCTGGGTCATCGGCACGCGCCCGTGCCGATTGAGCGGGCCCCCGGCGCGGGGTGCGTGCGGCGGTTCATCTAGGCTCGCTGCGTGCCCGACCGCTCGCGGCCGTCCCTCTCGCTCCCGACCCCCGGCGCCAAGCGCGCCGTCGTCGTCGGCGCGGGCTCGTTCGGCACCGCGGTCGCCGTCCTGTTGGCCCGCGGTGGGGTGCGCACGATCCTGCAGGCCCGCACGGCCGAGCAGTCCGAGCGCCTCGACGCCGACCGCGAGAACCGCGTCTACCTGCCGGGCGTCGCGCTGCCCGCCAACCTGCGGATCGGGACCGTGGGCGACGGCCTGGCGCGCGCCGACTACGTCCTGCTCGCCGTGCCCTCGGCCCGGCTCGACGCGGTCATCGCCGGGCTCCAGGCCGCGGGCCTGCCGCGCCGCGCCGCGGTCGTGTCGTTGGCCAAGGGCCTCGTCCCGCCGGCGGGCACGCCGCCGACCGTGCTCATGGCCACCAAGTTCGGCGCCCACCGCGTCGGCTGCGTCGGCGGCCCGGCCCACGCGAGCGAGATGGTCAACGAGGGCGCCGGCCTGGTCGCCGCCTCGGCCGACGAGGCGCTCGCCCTCGCGCTCGCGTCGTTCTTCCAGAGCGCGGGCGTGGTGTGCGAGGCCAGCAACGACCCGGTCGGCGTGGAGCTGGCGGGCGCCGCCAAGAACGCCGCCGCGCTGGCCGCCGGCGCGACCGAGGCCCAGGGCCTCAACGCCGCGGGCGCCGCCGCCGGCCACATCTTCGCCGAGGTCTGGCGCTTCGCCGAGGCGCTCGGCGCGCGGCCCGAGTCGCTCATCGGCCTCGCGGGCACCGGCGACCTGGTCGCCACCGCGCTCGCGCCGCAGAGCCGCAACCGGCGAGCGGGCGAGCTGCTGGCCGCCGGCGTCCCGGCGGCCGACATCCCCGCGCACATCGGCCAGGCCGTCGAGGCGCTGGAGGGCGTGTCGCTGCTGGCCGGCGCCCTGGAGCGCGCGGGCGTCGAGGCGCCGGTGACCTCGGGCCTCGCGCGGCTGATCTCCGGCGAGCTGCCGCTCGACGACTGGGTCGCGCTGGTCCGCGCGACGGTCCCGCCCCCGGCGCGCTGGCGCCCCCGCGGCGGTCGCGGCCCGGGCTTCTGGGAGCGCGTGCGCGCGGTCTTCCGGTCCGGCGACCGCACCGTCCTCCCGCTGGGAGGCGGGCACTAGCCGATGGACCGCAGCAGGCTTGTCCGGACGGGGCCGGTGCTGCTGCTGGCCCTGCTGCTCGTGCTGACCGGCGTGGCGACCTACGTCTCGGTGCGCCGCGTGCACGACCGCGAGATGGACCGCGTCGCCACCGAGTCGCGCACCGCCGTGACCGCGCTCGACCAGCGCGTGGATGATTACGCACAGGTGCTGCGCGGTGTGGCGGCGCTGTACGTGGCCGACAAGGGCGTCGTCTCCTACCAGCAGTTCCACGATTTCATCACCAACCAGTCGGTCCTGCAGCGCTTCCAGGGCGTGCAGGGGATCGGCTTCGCCAGCTACGTCCCGCGCGCCGGTCTCACCGCCTACGCGCGGGAGGTCCGGCGCATGGTGCGGGCCAGCGGGATCGACCTGCCGCCGTTCGTCGTCCACCCGGCGCTGCCGCGCGACGCGCAGGAGGCGCTCGTCGTCGATCGCATCGAGCCGGCGACGCCCGCGAGCAAGGGCTTCGGGTTGAACTTCTTCTCCGAGCCCAAGCGCACGGCGGCCGCGCAGCGCTCGCGCCGGACGGGGCGCCCGGCGGCCACGGCGCCGATCGACCTCGTCACCTCCGGCGGCGCCTCGCTGGGCATCGACCTGATGGTGCCGGTGTTCGGCGGCCCGCCGGTGCACGGCGCGATCCGGCCGTGGCAGGGCGTCGTCTACGCGCCGTTCCGCGTCGACAACCTGCTGCGCGGCGTCCTCGGACCGCCGAGCCCGGACACGCGGCTGGAGGTCTACGACCTCGGGCCCGCCGCGACGGTCCCGGCCGACGCGCCGGTCACCGACTCCGCGGTGGCCTTCGACCGCCGGCCCGGCGCCCCGCGCGACACGACGAACTCACGCCTGACGCGCGTCGCCACGCTCGACATCGCGGGCCGCCGCTGGGCCATCGCCTACACGCGGACCGCCAGCCCGCTGACCCCGAGCGAGCGTGCGGTCCCGTGGGGGATCGCCGTCCTCGGCGCGCTGGTCAGCCTGCTAGCCGCCGGGCTGCTGCGCCTGCTGGCGACCGGCCGCACCCGGGCGGTCCGCCTGGCCGAGTCGATGACCGTCGAGCTGCGCCAGCGCGAGGAGGAGCTGCAGCGCTCCAACGAGGAGCTCGAGCACTTCGCCTACCTCGCCTCGCACGACCTGCAGGAGCCGCTGCGGACGATCACGTCCTACGTCGGGCTGCTGGAGAGCCGCGTCGGCGATCAGCTCGACGAGCGCGCCCGCAGCTGGCTGGGCTTCGTCAGCGACGGCGCGGGCCGCATGTCGCACCTGATCGCCGACCTGTTGGAGTACTCGCGCACCGGCCGGGCGCGCGGCGACGTCGAGCACATCGACCTCAACCGGGCCTGGGATCTCGCGGTCGCCAACCTCCAGCACGCGATCGCCGACGCCGGTGCGACCGTCACGCGCGGCGACCTGCCGACCGTGCAGGCGCGCCCGCGGGAGATGACCTCCGTGTTGCAGAACCTCATCGGCAACGGCCTGAAGTACCGGGGCGAGGCACCGCCGCAGGTCGCCGCGCGGGCCACGCGCCACGACGGCCGCTGGGAGCTGGAGATCGCCGACAACGGCATCGGGATCGAGCCCCGGTTCCACGACCGCGTCTTCGGCCTGTTCCAACGACTGCACACGTCCGAGGAGTACCCTGGCACCGGCATGGGCCTGGCCATCGTGAAGAAGATCGTGGAGTCCAACGGCGGCA
>DASYBY010000187.1:0-46783 GCA_036500525.1 Baekduia sp.
CCGCCCGCCTGTACCGCGCCCGCCGCCGGCTGGAGCACCGCATGTCCACCATCGAATCCCGGAGCACCGTATGCCTGACGTCCTGAAGCACCTGATCGACGCCGATCCCGCCGGCGGTGGCGACGCCGGGCCGCCCGACGCCGCGCGACTGCATGCGGTGCTCGCCCAGGTCCGCCGCGACACGAGCCCGGCGGTCGTCACGCGGCGCCGCGTCTCGCCGCGGGTCGGCGTGCTGGCGGGCGCCGGGCTGGCGAGCCTCGGCGCCGCGGCGCTCGTGTTGAGCGGCGGCCCCGAGGCGCATCCGGTCGACGCCCAGGCGGCGGTCGTCCACGCCGCGCAGGCGCTGCCCGACGCCACGCAGGGCCTCGTCGTCCTCGACACCCAGGCGGTCTCCGACCGCGACGGCACGGTCTTCACCTCCTCCCACGAGGAGCTGCGCTTCGCCGGCAGCGACGTCGACGCGATCGGGCGCACCGCCGACCGCCGGGAGTCCGACGGGCAGCGGGTCGAGACGGAGCTGCCCGAGGCGCGGTTCGTGGACGGCAACTTGTACATGAAGGGCATCCGGCCCAACGTGCCCGGCTGGGGCCGCCTGGTCGGCGCGCCGGCCTCGGGTCCGCAGAGCGCCGCCGCGATGGTGCCGGCGTGGACCAAGGCCTCGGACCCGCAGGCCGCGGTGGCGCTCGTCTCGGCGCTGACCGGTGTGCAGCAGGACGCGAGCGTTCAGGGCGTGACGACCTACCGCGGTGACATCACCGTCGACGCGCTGAAGCGCACCTGGGGCGCCATCGACCCGGGCCAGGTCGAGGCGCTGACGGCGCACGCCGATCAGGATCTCGGTCCGATCAGGGTCACCGCGCAGGTCGGCGGCTCCGGGCGGCTGCAGCGGCTGTCGATCGCCCACCGCACGCCGTGGACGCATCCGACGGAGGCCTCGGTGACGATGACCTCGACCATCGACTACACGGGCCTCGGCCAGGCGCAGCAGATCGCCGCGCCGACCGACGCCACCGACATCGCCGGCGAGGAGCCGGCGGGGTCGCACTAGTCCCGCACGTGCGGCTGCAGCAGGCTGTCCCAGGAGCGGACCTTCTGCTGGTACTCGCTCGGGCAGGTCTGCAGGCGCGCGTCCGACAGGATGCCGAGGTGCTGGACGGTCGCCATGTCCTCGTCGCTGGAGCCGGCGATCCAGCACACGATGCTGTAAGCGCGCTGCTTGTCGAGCGAGTGCTCGTCGAAGTAGGCCGACGGCGCCAGCTTACGCTGCCGCGCCGACAGCGCGTCGAAGAACCGCGCCGCGTCGAACGCGTACTCGGCGCCGTTGTCCACCGTCTGCGTGAGGAACACGGTCGCGACGGAGTCGGCCGCGTCCTCCTCCTTGCCGAGGACCGGGAGCGCGAAGACGTCGATCAGCGCGTGGCCGAGCTCGTGCAGCAGCACGAACCCGTCGACGGCCGCGAGCTCCTTGCCGAGCTCGTTGTGGTCCTTGCGCAGGGCGGGGAAGCTCGTGGCCAGCTGATCGCCGACGTAGTTCACGAACCCGTAGGACAACGTGACGGTCTTCGTCTGCGGATCGTAGTTGGGGCCGACGAAGCCGTTGACCACGTGGATGCCCAGATCGGTCGGCAGCACGAACGAGTGCGCGAGCACGGCGGCGACGCCGTCGGTGCCGCCGGCCTTGAGCCGACGGCCCGGAGCTGCCGCCGCACCCGGCCGCGCCCGCCACGAGGGCGAGCGCGAGCGCGAGGGCGGCGCCGTTGCGGGCGGCGGCGGTCCGCTCAGCCACAGGTCTTCGCACCGAGCTTCTGGGCCGCGTCGGCGACGGCCTGGCCCGCCGGCGCGACCTTGTTGAGGTCGTCGAGGCCCGACGGGTCCTTGCTGTCGGCCTTCTTCATGATGGTCTGCAGCAGCGTGTTGGCCGCCTGCTGGGCCTTGGTGAAGTCGGCGAAGTCCGCCTTGACGTCGTCGGCCGGCTGCAGCGCCACGATCGCCGACGTCTCCGCCGCGGTGATCGGCGCGATCTTGTCGAAGTACGCCGCGGCGACCGTGGGATCGTCGTAGGACGCGGGCGCCTCGACGACCTGGGACGCGGTGATGGCCTTGGTGCAGATCGCGTCGACCTTGGCGATCAGCGCGCTCTTGGACAGGCCCGCGTCCGCGCTCGTGGTCTTCGTGTCGCTCGACGACGAGCTCCCGCACGCCGTCAGCCCCACGCTCGTCGCCAAGATCGCCAGCCCCGCCGCCGCTGTCCTCGTGTTCATCCGTCCTGCTCCTTGAAGGTCGTGTGGTCCCTGCCGGACCGGAATCTGGCGGGTGGGCGGCCCCACCGCCTGAGGGGCGATCCCTCAACTTCCGGATGAGTGGTCATCTGGGGGTCCGTCGTTCATGCTTCTGGCCCATGCGGGCAGGGCAGACCGGCGCGGACACCGCGCTGCTCGTCGAGCGCGGCGCGCCGGCGAGACGACCGGCGCGTTCGCCCTGGCCTGCCACGAGTCCAGCGGCGGCAACCCGTTCCTGCTGCACGAGCTGCTCAGCGCCCTGGCCGCCGACGGCGTGCCGGGTGACGACGAGGGCGCGGTGCGCGTGCGGCGCCTCGGCCCGCAGTCGGTCTCGCGCGCCGTCTTCCTGCGCATGGCGCGGCTGCCCCCGGGCGCCGCGGACTTCGCCCGCGCCGTCGCCGTGCTGGGCGACCACGTCGAGCTGCGCGACGCCGCCGAGCTGGCACGGATCTCGGCCGACGACGCGCTCGTGCTGAGCGACGCGCTCAGCGCCGCCGGCGTCCTGGCCGCCGAGCTGCCGCTGCGCTTCATCCACCCCGTGATCCTCGAGGCGGTCTCGGCCGACCTCGGCGCCGGGCAGCGCACCGCGATGCACCTCCGCGCCGCCGCCCTGCTGCACGAGCGCGGCGCGAGCGCCGATCAGGTCGCCGCCCACCTCTCGGCGGTCGGGCCGGTCGGCGAGCCGTGGGTCATCGACGTCCTGCGTCGCGCGGCCTGCGCGGCCACCGACCGCGGCGCGCCCGAGATCGCCCGCCGCCACCTCCAGCGCGCGCTGGCCGAGGAGCAGAGCGCCGAGCTGCGCGGGGCGCTGCTGGCCGAGCTGGGCGAGGCGGAGTGGATGGCGGCCGGGGATCCCGCGACCGTCATCGGGAGCCTGCGCGAGGCGATCGCGCTGACCGCCGATCCGTCGATCCGCCTCCAGGCCACGATCCTCATGGCCCGCGCGATCTTCAGCACCGGCCACGCGCCGACCGCGCTGCGCACGCTGCTCGACGCGCTCCAGGGCCCCGAGCTGCTCGGGCCCGAGGGCACGGTGCGCCTGGAGGCCGAGTTCGGCTCGGTCGGCCTGCTGAACTTCGAGCTGATGCCGGAGGCCAAGCCGCGCCTGCTGGCGCTGCGCGAGCAGGTCGGCACCGAGGGCGGAGAGCCGCTGCTGCTGGCGAACTTCGCGGTCCTGTCGTGGATGGAGGACACCGCCGACGAGACCGCGCGGGTGGCGCTGGCCGCGCTGGACGAGGGCCGGCTGCTCGACGAGGTCGGCACCGACACCATCGCCTTCCTCCAGGCGGTCTGGGTGCTGCTCGGCTCCGATCGCCTGGACGAGGCGCGCCGGGCCTGCGCCGCCGGCCTGGCGCAGGCGCGCGAGCGCGGCAGCGCCTTCGGCTTCGTGGCGTGTTGCGTCCTGGCGGCGATGACGGCCTACCGCGCGGGCGACCTGCGCGAGAGCGAGGCCCACTCGCGCGCGGGCCTCGACCTCGGCGACGCGCCGCTCTTCCTCCGCCCCGCCGCGCTGGCCTACTTCGCGCTCGCGCTGATCGAGCGCGGGCAGCTGGAGGAGGCCGAGCAGGCGCTGACCGACGGGCTGGTCGGGCCGTACCTGCCGCCGCTGGCGCAGATGAACATCGGGTTCTACGCGCGCGGGTTGCTGTACACGGCGCAGGGGCGCGACGAGGAGGCGGTCGCCGACCTCGTCGAGTTCGGTCGGCGCGAGGCCTACACCGGCGTGCAGAACGGCTCGGTCGACTGGCGCGTCCCGGCCGCGCGAGCGCTGCTGCGCCTGGGCCGCGCCGGCGAGGCGCAGGCGCTGCTCGACGAGCAGGAGGCCGTCGCGCGGCGCTGGGGCACGCCCGCCTCGCTCGGCGGCGCGCTGGCGGGGCAAGCGGCGGCGGTGGCGGCGCGCGGCGAGGATCCGGTGCCGGCGTTGTTGGAGGCCTACGCCTTGCTCGAAGGCTCGCCCTGCGCGCTGCAGCGGGCGCGGGTGCTGGTCGAGCTGGGCTCGGCGCTGCGGCGCGCCGGGCGGCGCACCGAGGCGCAGGAGCGGCTGGCCGGCGCGGTCGAGCTGGCGCGCGCCTGCGGGGCGACCGTGCTGGCCGAGCGCGCCAACGAGGAGCTCGGCGTGGCCGGCGCGCGCCCGCGGCACCTGCAGTTCAGCGGCGTGGAGTCGCTGACCGCCAGCGAGCGCCGCGTGGCGCTGATGGCCGCGGGCGGGCAGACCAACCCGCAGATCGCCCAGGCGCTGTTCATCACGGCCAAGACGGTGGAGAACCACCTCGGCCGCGTGTACATCAAGTTGGCCATCAACTCGCGCAACCAGCTCGCCGCGGCACTGGCCGACGAGGAGTCCCCCACCGATCAAGGTGAGGGATCCTCCCTCATGCGCGCCTGAGCGCCGGGCGCCATCGTGGCGCCATGGACGACGACCACCTCGTCGCGCTCCGGCTGGACGTCGACCCCGGCGCCGAGCCGATCCGCGGCGTGCTCACCGCCGGCGACGGCCACGCGCACGCCTTCGTCGGCTGGCTCGGGCTCGCCGCCGAGATCGAGCGGACGCTGCGCGGGGGCGGCGAGGAGGCCGATCGTCCCGCGCCGCCGTAGCGCGCCGCGGGTCAGGAGCGGAGCATCTCGCGGCCGACGTCCCACAGGCGTGCGGCGTCGCCCGGGTCGAGCGCGTGGGGGCGGACGCCGGACTCGGCGTCGGGGTCGGTGGTGACCTCGGCCTCGTTGTTGTCCTCGAAGTACCGGCCGGTGACGCCCTCGACCAGCGGCGACGCGGCGAGCAGGACCGACGTCGCGGCGCCCTGCTCCAGGGTCTTCCACGCGTAGCTGTCGAAGACCGCCTGGACCTCCGGCGTCATGGCCTCCATCTGGTGGCGCTGCAGGTTGGTGCGGATGCCGCCGGGCATCAGCGCGTTGGCGGTGATGCCGTCGCCGGCCCAGCGCTTGCCCGCCTCGACGGCCAACAGCACGTTGGCGGTCTTGGACTGGCCGTAGGCCGACCACGCCTCGTAAGGGCGGCGCTCGAAGTTGATGTCGTCGAAGACGACCGGCGAGGTGCGGTGGGCGTTGGAGCTGACCGAGACGATCCGGGCGCCCTCGGCGGCGGCCAGCGCGCCGTGCAGGCCGAGGGTGAGGTTGAAGTGGCCGAGGTAGTTGGTGGCGAACTGCAGCTCCCAACCCTCGGCCGTGCGATGGAGCTCTGGCAGCGCCATGATCCCCGCGTTGTTGATGAGGATGTGCAGCGGACCGTCCCACGCGGCGACGAACGCGGCGACCGAGGCGCGGTCGGTCAGCTCCAGCGGCGCGACGGCGACCGGGACGGTGCCGGTCTGCGCCGTGATCTGCTCGGCGGTCCGGCGGCCGGCGTCGACGTTCCGTACGGCGAGGGTGACCTCGGCGCCGGCGCTCGCCAGCGCGCGCGCCGTCTCGACGCCGATCCCCGAGGCGCCGCCGGTGATGATCGCGCGCTTGCCGGTGAGGTCGACGCCGTCGATGACCTCGTCGGCGGTGGTCTCGAAGCCGTAGGGCGTGGTGATGCGGGTCTGGGTCATGGGCTCCGAGGCTAAACGGAATCGATTCAACTTACAAGACGTATCATCTGCCCGGGCGATGGCCGAGACCGAGCAGCGCAGACCGAGGGCCGACAGCCGGCGCAACCGCGCCCGCCTCCTCGCGGCCGCATCCAAGCTGTTCGTGGAGCGCGGCCCCGACGCGCCGTTCATCGACATCGCCAAGGAGGCGGGCGTCGGCGTCGGCACGATCTACCGGCACTTCCCGACCCGCGAGGAGCTCATCGAGGCGGCCTACCGCTCCGAGCTGGAGGCGGTGTGCGACGCCGCCGCCGAGCTGCTGGAGACGCTCCCGCCCGAGCAGGCGCTGCGCGCGTGGATGGATCGCTTCATCGACTACATGACGACGAAGATCGGTCTGGGCGACGCGATCCGGGCCGTCGTCGCCGCCGGTGGCAACCCGTTCGCGCACAGCCGCGAGCTCCTCGACCAGGCGCTCGGCACGCTGCTGGCCGCGACCTCGGCGGCCGGCCGGACCCGGCCCGAGGTCGATCCCGACGACGTGCTGATGTCGCTGAGCGGCATCGCGATGGCGGTCGGCGCCACCAACGAGCCCGCGCAGGCGACGCGGATGGCCGACCTGCTGTTCGAGGGCCTGCGCACCCGCTGACCGTTGTGCGATCGCGCAACGCGGCGCACCCAGGACGTGGCGTGGAGACGAGGACGCGGCGCCACGGCGGGGATACGTTCGGCGCAAACCGGCGCGGGAGGCGCTGGTCCAACGGAGGAGTTCCCCATGAAGCGCCTGTCTCGCATCGTCGCGCCGATCCTCGGCGCGCTGCTACTCGTCCTGTCGATCAGCGGCTCCGCGTTCGCCGCCGACAAGTACGTCGCCCTCGGCGACAGCTACTCGGCGGGCAACGGAGCCAACAGCACGAACCTCGACTCGAGCTGCAACCGCAACACCTACGCCTACCCGTACCTGCTCGCCCAGCAGAAGAGCCTCGCGCTCACGTTCGTCGCCTGCTCGGGCGCGGTCACGGGCGACGTCATCAACAGCCAGGTCAACTCGGTCACGTCCGACACGAAGCTCGTGACGATCACGATCGGCGGCAACGACATCGGGTTCACCAACCTGATCCTCGCGTGCACGACGCTCGGCTGCGCGTCGCAGATCGCGTCGTCCAACGCGCAGATCACCAGCACGCTGCCCGCGAAGCTCAACAGCACGTTCGCGGCGATCCACGCCCACGCACCGACCGCGCAGGTCGTCGTCCTCGGCTACGGCAACCCGTTCGCCACGCCGCCCCACACCTGCCTCGCCGCGACCGGCGTGAGCGCATCGGAGGAGACGTCGCTCAGCGCGCTCGTCGTCAACCTCGACAACACCATCAAGGCGCGCGCGTTGGCCGCCGGGTTCAGCTACGCCGACGTCAACCCGTACTGGTCCGGGCACGACATCTGCGCGAGCAACCCCTTCACCAACGGGCTCACCCTGTTCCACACCGCCGACAGCTACCACCCGACCCGCAACGGCTACGCCAACGGCGACGTGCCGGCGATCCGGGCGATCATCGGCTAGCACGCCGCTCGCGCCGCCCGGCCCTCGCGCGCTTCACGCGCCGAGGCGCCGGGCGCGCAGCGCGAGCTCCAGCTCGAGGCGGCCTCCGGCGTCGGCCATCCGGTCCCCGAGCAGCTCGCGCAGCTGCGCGACGCGGTACCGGACGGTCTGCGGGTGGACGTGGAGCCGCGCGGCGGCCGGGCGGATCTCGCCCTGGTGCTCCAGCCACGCCGCGAGCGTCTCGACCAGGCGCTCGCGCGCCGCGGCCGGCGCGAGCGCGAGCGGCCCGAGCACGGCGTCCACGAGCTCGCGCGCGACGCCGGGATCGCCGAGCAGCAGCAGGTCGACCCGACGGTCGCCGGCGAACACCGCGCCGGCGGCCGCGTGGCCCTCGGCGAGCGTCAGCGCCCGGCGGGCGAGCCGCGCGGACTCGGCGCTCGCCCCCGGGGCGACGGCCGGCCCGACGCCGGCGCGCACCCCGCGCAGCCCCCGGCGCAGCATCGCCTGCCGGCCCGGCCCGTCCGGATCGGCCACGACCGCCCAGCCCATCCCGTCCACGCGCGCGACCTGCGCGTCGGACGGCAGCCGCGCCGCCACGCGCGCCGAGCGCTCGTCGCGGAACGCCACGACGGCCAGGCGCGCCGGCAGCCGCCAGCCCGCGTCGGCCGCGGCCCCGGCCAGCTCGCGCGCGGCGGTCGCGCGCTCCCCCGCCTCGCCGGTCGGCCGGACCGCCAGCTCGACCAGCCGCCGGCGGGCGTCGACGCGCTCGGCCGCGGCGAGCGACTGCTCGTAGGTGTAGCCCTCGACGGTCGCCGCGCAGAGGCGGTCGATGTAGACGAAGATCGCGTCGGCCAGCGCGGAGAGCGCGCGCGGCTCCATGCCCGCCGCGTCGCCGGACTCCGCCATCCCGCGCCACGCCGCCTGCGCGCCGACGCGGTAGGCGGTGAGCACCGCACCGACCGTGCGCCCCGCGCGCCGCTCGCTGCGGCCGAAGGCGAAGAACACGTCGAGGCCGGGCACCCGCTCCTCGGACCCGCGGTCCATCACCTCCTGAAACCCGGAGAGCCCCTGCTCGACCCCGTCGCGCAGGGCACGGGCCACCGCCGACTCGACCTCCTGCGACGCCATGGATCACCGTACCCCAGCCGCGGCTCCATGTGTGACGATGAGGGGCGTTCGCCAGTGCTCTTCGGCAGCGACCACTCTGCGATGTCGTGTGGAGCGCGCGGAGCTTCATCCCTTTGGGGTGAGGACGCGACCGCCGGAGCGCGGTTGAGTTCTGACATGGACGACCCGACCCGCTACGGCGTGGTCCTGGCGCTGGTGCTGGTCTCGTTCTTCTTCACCGCCTTCGCCCCCGACGCGCCCTGGTCGCGCGGGGTGCTGCTGCTCGTCGAGTCGGCGACGCTCGCGGCGGCGCTGTGGACGTCGCACATCGCCTCGCTGCGTCCGCGCCTGCTCGTCGTGGGGCTGGCCATCGCGTTGGCCGTCGCGCAGCTCTTCACGAGCGGACGGGCCCTGACGAGCGCAGCGTCGGTGCTGGACGGGCTCTTCGTCGTCGCCACGATCGTCGCGATCTCGCGCGGGGTCGTCAGCGAGGGCCGGGTCAGCGCCCAATCGGTGATCGCGGCGATCTGCGTGTACCTGCTCGCGGGGATGCTGTTCACGTTCCTCTACAGCGTCGCCGCGGTGCTGGGGAACGGGCCGTTCTTCGCGGAGGGCACCGACGGGACGACCGCGATCCGCCTCTACTTCAGCTTCGTGACCCTGACGACCGTGGGCTACGGCGACTACACGCCGACCGGCGACCTCGGCCACACGCTCGCCAACCTGGAGGCGCTGTTCGGCCAGCTCTACCTCGTCACCGTCGTCGCGCTGCTGGTCAGCCACATCCCCGCCCGGCGCGCCGGGCGGTAAAACGCGGCCGGCGCCGGCTCAGGCGCGCTTGCCGCGGCCCGTCGCCGGGCGCTTGGTCGACGCGCGGGGGATGATCGTCGTCGGCACGAGGACCTCGCCGCCCTCGACCCGCTCCTCGACGATGTCGATCAGCAGCTCGACCGCGCGCTGCCCGATCTGCTTCGGGTGGAGGTCGAGCGCGGTGACCGACGGGCCCGAGGACTGGCCGTGGCTGCTCTCGGTCGCGGTCATCACCACCATCAACTCGTCGGGGACGGCGACGTCGCGCGCGTTGGCGGCGAGCAGCGCGCCGAAGGCCAGGCGGTCGTAGCTGGCGAAGATCGCGTCGGGCGGGTCGGGCAGGCTCAGGAGCTCCGACGCCGCCGCGTAGCCCGCGCTCTCGGTCAGCTGCTGGTCGGTCTTGCTGACCAGTGGCTCCATGGCGTGGTCGGCGCACCAGTCGCGGTAGGCCCGCTCGACGTCGACGCTGTAGGAGATGACCGTCGGCGTCGTCATCAGCGCGATGCGTCGCGCGTTGCGACGGCCGAGGTGGTCGAGGGCCGACCGCGTCCCGGCGACGTGGTCGTTGTCGACCCACGCGCGGCCCGGGTCGTCGCCGACGACGCGCCCGGTCGTGACGAGCGGCATCGACGCGTCGCGCAGCTCCTGGATCAGCGGGTCGCCCTCGACCGGGTCGACGACGATCGCCCCGTCGACCGCGACCCCGACGGCCGCGCCGAGGCCGATGTCCGACGGCGTCAGCACGAGCGCGTAGCCGCGGTCCAGCGCCGCCGCCGAGGCCGCGGCGGTCAGCGAGGTGAAGTACGCGAAGTCCGAGAGCGCGGAGCGGATGGTGGCGGGCTGCGAGATCACGAGCCCGAGGAGGCCGGTCTTGCCGCCGGCGAGGTTGCGCGCCGTGGCGTTCGGGCGGTAGCCGAGGTCCTTCGCGACCGCGTGCACGCGATCGCGCGTCTCCTGGGGCAGCCGGCCCTTGCCGTTGAGGGCGTGCGACACGGTGGTGACGGACACGCCCGCCGCCGCCGCCACCTCGCGGATGCCTACCCGTCGCGCGCCGTCGCTCACCAGAAGAAACGTAGTCGATGAGACCTTGACATGCAAAAGCGGTTTGGCTTAGGCTCGCGCCGGCTAGTTGCAAAACCGTCTTGCCATCAAGAGAGATAAGGGTATTCGTGTCGATCACCCCTGCGCAGAATGACCCAACGATGTGGAGCAGCCTGCTCCACTCGGGCCTCATCGGCTCGTTCATGCGGCTCCCGTACGTCGCCCCCGACGCCGAGGCGCTCCTCGCCGCCGGCGCCCGCGCCGCCATCTACGGCCTGCCGTTCGACGCCACGAACATCAGCCGCTCCGGCGCCAACTACGGGCCGCGCGGCATCCGCGAGGTGTCGTGCCAGTTCCTCCCCTACAACGCGACGCTCGACTTCGACCTGATCGAGGCGCTCAACCCCGTCGACTGCGGCGACTGCGACATCGTGCTCGCCAACGCCGACAAGACCTTCGCCCGCGCGCAGGCCGACATCGGCGCGATCCTCGACGGCGGCGCGCTGCCGGTCACCTTCGGCGGCGACCACTCGATCACGATCCCGGCCGTCCGCGCGGTGCGCGAGCGCGTCGCCGATCCCGGCCTCGTCCTCATCGACATGCACCTCGACACCGCGCCGGACGTCGGCGGCGAGGAGCTCAACCACTGCTGCCCGGTCACCCGCGCGGTGGACGCCGGCTTCGACCCCGCCAAGATCGCCCTCGTCGGCATCTCGGGCTGGATGAACCCCCGCACCGAGATCGACTACTGCCGCGAAAAGGGCATCACGGTCATCTGGCTGGAGGAGATCTGGGAGCGCGGCACCGCCTGGGCGGCCGACCGCGCCCGCGAGGTCGCCGGGGCCGGCGACGGCATCTACCTGTCCTTCGACGTCGACTCGCTCGACGCCGCCTACGCGCCCGGCACCTGCTGCCCGTCGCCGGGCGGGCTGACCAGCCGCGAGGCGATCGAGCTCGTGCGCGGCGTCTCGCGCGAGGGCCTGCTGGGCGTCGACGTCGTCGAGGCCGCCCCGAGCCTGGAGGCGACGCCGTCGACCTCGCTGATCGCCGGGCGCATCGCGATCGAGGCCATGGCCTTCCACGCGGGCGCCGCCGCGGGCCTCCCCACCGCCACCGCCGGCTGACCCATGCGCGTGCTGCTCGGCCAGCTCTGCCCGGCTCCGGGTGACGTCGCCGCCAACGTGCGGACGATCGTCGCCGCCCTGGCCGAGCACCCCGAGGCCGACCTGGCCGTCTTCCCCGAGCTGTTCCTCGGGGGCTACGACGTCGACCGCGCGGCCGAGCTGGCCACGGCGGCCGACGGGCCGGTCCTCGCCGACCTCCGCGCGGCGGCCCGGGAGGCCGGGACCGCGCTGGTCGTCGGCTTCGCCGAGCGGCTCGGCGGCGGCGGCGCCGGGGGCGTCGCCAACGCGGTCGCCTGCATCGACGCCGACGGCCGCCTCGCGGCGCCGGCGTATCGCAAGGCGCAGCTCTTCGGCGCGGGCGAGCACGATGCGTTCGAGGCCGGCGACACGCTGCGCGTCGTCGCGCTGGCCGGGCGGCGCGTGGCGCCGCTGATCTGCTTCGACATGGAGTTCCCGGAGCCGGCCCGCGCCGTCGCGCGCGCCGGCGCCGACCTCCTCGTGACCGTCGCGGCGAACATGGACCCCTACGGTCCCGACCACGCGCTCGCCGCCCGGGCGCGCGCGCTCGACAACCGCCTCCCGCACGTCTACGTCAACCGCTGCGGCGACGAGGCCGGGATGACCTTCGCCGGGGGCAGCGCCGTCATCGGATCCGACGGATCCGTGCAGCACCAGCTGGACCGCGGGCCGCGACTGGCCTGCGTGGACCTCGTCGAGCCGGCCGCGACGGCCGCCGACGCCGACTACCTGCAGCACCTCCGCCTCGACCTCGTGGTCGAGTCCGAGCAGCCCATCCCCACTCACGGAGGCACCGCATGAGCGCCAACATCACCGACCCGCCGGCCGGCCCCGCCGCCGGCGGTCCCGCACCGGGGCTGTTCACCCGGAAGGCCACCGGGCTGGTCCGCGAGGGCCGCACGCGCGACGCGCTGTTCTACAACCTGCTCTGGTCGAGCGTCGCGCTGACGTTCGCGTTCTACTGGCTCTTCGCCGCGTTCTACCCCGGGTCGAACGCCATGTTGTCGTTCTTGATCGCCGCGGCGCTCGGCCTGCCGGGCGCGTTCCTGTACGCCATGCTCACGCAGCTCATGCCCCGCACGGGTGGTGACTACGTCTTCAACAGCCGGTCGCTGCATCCGTCGGTCGGCTTCGCGGGGAACTTCAGCTACTCGTTCTGGCTGGCGGTGGTCATCGGCGTCTACACCACGTACATCGCCTCCTACGGCTTCGGCGCCTTCGGCCGCATGATGGCCGGCTACGGCGCGGGCTCGGGGTGGCTGAGCTTCGGCGACTGGTTCTCGACCAGCGCCGGGCTGTTCATCACCGGCACGATCATGCTGCTGCTCTCGGCGACGATGTTCGCGCTCGGCGGTGTCCGCCTGTTCTTCCGGATCCAGGCCGCGTGCTTCGTGCTGTACCTGCTCGGGGCGATCCTCGTGCCCGTCCTGGTCGGCATCTTCCAGAGCCACAGCGGCTTCGTCGCGAACTTCGACGACTACGGCGCCCACCTCGGCGCCACCGGCGCGAGCGCCGCGCTGGCGAAGTCGGCCAAGGAGGCCGGGTTCGCCCACGCGGGCTTCAGCTGGGAGATGACGCTGAAGGCCGTCTCGGTGTTCTGGTTCATCTTCGGCTTCATCTTCTCCAGCAACTACTTCGCCGGTGAGATCCGGCTGGCCAAGCGCACGCACCTGTACTCGATGCCGGGCGCCGTCCTGCTCGCCGTCGTCGTGCTCCTGATGCTCGTGCCGTCGTTCACGCACCTCGTCGGCTACGACTTCGCGTCGCAGCTCGGCCTGGCCGACCCGACCGCCTACGGCTTCGCCGCCGGCGCGCCCGCCTACCCGGAGCTCATCGGCATCGGCTCGGGGAGCCCGGTCATCGCCGCCGTGGCGATCATCGGGTTCACGATCGGCATGGCCGTGTGGCTGCCGCAGACCATCATGTTGGTCAGCCGCAACATGTTCGCCTGGTCCTTCGACCGCGTCGTGCCCGAGCGCCTGTCCTACGTCGACCGCCGGTCGCGCTCGCCGATCGTCGCCATCGGCGTGATGCTCGTGGTGAGCATCGGCAGCACCGCGGTGTACGCGTTCACCGACTGGCTCAGCTCGCTGTCGGCGCTGCTCGGCCTGTCGCTGCCGCTGCTGGTGACGGCGATCGCCGGGACGCTGCTGCCCTTCCGGCAGCCCGACCTGGTCAACAACTCGCCCTACAGCCGCCGGATCGCGGGCATCCCGATGCTGACGCTGGTCGGCTCGCTGGCCATCCTCGGCTTCGCCGCGGCGATCGGCGTGCTGCTGTGGGATCCGGGCTCGGGCGCCAGCCTGAGCGAGAACCCCGGCCGCGTCGCGCTGGTCGTCGGCGTCTACCTCGTCGGCCTCGTCGGCTGGTTCGTGGCCCGGGCGATCCGCCGCTCCCAGGGCGTCGACATCGACCTCGCCTACCGCGAGCTCCCGGCGCAGTAGAGGATGGGTCGATGAGCCTCTTCCGACGCAAGGACAAGGACGCCGAGCCGGCCACCCGGCTCTACTACGCCTCCGACATCCACGGCTCCGAGGTGCTGTGGCGCAAGTTCCTCAACGCGGCCGCCGCCTACCGCGCCGAGGTGCTGGTCATGGGCGGCGACGTGACCGGCAAGGTCGTCGTCCCGCTGGTCGAGGGCCCCGGCGGGTTCCACGTCGAGCTGTTCGGCGTGGGCCAGGACGTGCCCGCCGACGAGATCGAGGAGATGGAGCACCGCATCCGCTCCAACGGCATGTACCCGCACCGGATGAGCAGCGCGGAGGTGGCGCGGGTCGCGACGCTGGGCGAGGCGGCCAAGGAGGAGTGGTTCGCCGACGTGATGCGCGAGACGTTCGACGGGTGGCTCGCGCTGGCCGACGAGCGGCTGGCCGACGACATCCGCTGCTTCGTCATGCCCGGCAACGACGACCCCGCGGGCGTCGACCGCTCGATCGAGGACGCCGCGAAGGTCGAGGCCTGCGACGACCGCATCGTCGAGTTCGCCGACCACACCATGATCTCGCTCGGCTACGCGAACCCGACGCCGTTCGACTCGCCGCGCGAGCTGCCCGAGGACGAGCTGTTCCGCCGGGTCAGCGTGCTCGCCGACCAGGTGGAGAGCATGGAGCGGTGCATCTTCAACCTGCACGTGCCGCCGTATGACTCGTCGCTGGACACCGCGCCGGCGCTGACCGACGACCTCGAGGTGGTGATGTCGGGATCGGCGCCGAAGATGATCGCGGTGGGCTCGACCGCGGTGCGCGAGCTGATCGAGCAGTACCAGCCGCTGCTGTCGCTGCACGGCCACGTCCACGAGAGCGCGGGCGCGACGAACATCGGCCGCACGCTGTGCATCAACCCGGGCAGCGATTACCACACGGGGCGCATCTCGGCCTGCCTGCTGCAGCTGCGCGACGGCACGGTTCGCCATCAGTTCGTGACCGGATGAGCGCGCCCTTCGCCCCGCGGCTGCTGGAGGAGGGGCAGGCGCTCGTCGCGCAGGCCGACGGCCAGGGGCTGGCGGTGCGGCTCATGGGCGGCATCGGCATCCGCCTGCTGATCGGCGATCGCTTCCCCGACCGATACGCGCGGACCTACGGCGACATCGACATCATGGTGTCCAAGCGGGACGCGCGCGCGGTCGAGGAGCTGCTGCCCGCCCGCGGGTGGGATCCGGCGACGGCGTTCAACGCCCTCAACGGCGCCCGCCGCCTGCTGTTCCACGACCCGGCGGGCGACGCGCAGATCGACGTGTTCGTCGAGTCCTTCGAGATGTGCCACTCCCTGCCGTTCGCCGACAGCCTCGGGCGGCCCGGCCCGACGCTGCCCGCCACCGACCTGTTGATGAGCAAGCTGCAGATCGTGTCGCTCAACGCCAAGGACCGCAGCGACTTGTACGCCTTGCTCCTGGGCTGCGACCTGCGCGACGGCGACCACCGGGCGATCGAGCCCGAGCGGGTCGCCGCGCTCACCGGCCGCGACTGGGGCCTGCACCACACGTTCGAGCTGAACCTCGGCCGCCTGCGCGAGGGCCTCGCGGCCGGCGAGGCGCCCGCCGAGGTCGGCGGCGCGATCGACGCCCTCGCCACCGCCATCGAGCAGGCGCCCAAGAGCCGGGCCTGGAAGCTGCGCGCGCGGATCGGCGAGCGCAAGCGGTGGTACGAGGACCCCGAGGAGGTCGACCGCACCGCCGACGACTGACGCGCGCCCGCCGCCTACCGGCCCGGGAAGGCCAGCCCCACCCCGTCCGAGCGCGCAGCGGGCCACCGCTCGGTGACCACCTTCGCGCGCGTGAAGAACTCGAAGCCCTCCTCGCCGTAGAGGTGGCGGTCGCCGAACAGCGAGTCCTTCCACCCGCCGAAGCTGAAGAACGCCACCGGCACCGGGATCGGCACGTTGACGCCGACCATGCCCGCGGTCACCGCGCGCTTGAACCGCCGCGCCGCCCCGCCGTCGGAGGTGAAGATCGCCGCGCCGTTCCCGTAGGGGTTGGCGTTGACCAGCTCCAGCGCCGCGTCCAGCGACTCGGCGCGCAGCATGATCAGCACCGGGCCGAAGATCTCCTCGCGGTAGACCTCCATCGAGGGCTCCACGTGGTCGATGAGCGTCGGCCCGACGAAGAAGCCCTCCTCGTGACCGGGGACCTGGAGGTCCCGGCCGTCGCTGACCACCGCCGCGCCCTCGCGCTCGGCGGCGACGATCGCGTCGTGCACGCGGTCGCGCGCAGCGCCGCTCACCAACGGACCCATCTCGGCGTCCCGGTCGGTCGCCGGACCGGTGCGGATCGCCTCCAGGCGCTCGCGCACCTTGTCGGCCAGCGCGTCGCCGATGCCGCCCACGGCCACGACCGTCGAGATCGCCATGCAGCGCTGGCCGGTCGAGCCGTAGGCCGCCGAGGTCGCGGCGTCGGCCACGACGTCGAGGTCGGCGTCGGGCAGGACGACCATGTGGTTCTTCGCGCCGCCGAGCGCCTGGGCGCGCTTGCCCGCCGCCGTCGCCCGCTCGTAGACGTAGCGCGCGATCGGCGTCGAGCCGACGAAGCTGACCGACGCCACGTCGGGGTGCGAGCACAGCGCGTCGACCGAGGCCTTGTCGCCGTTGACGAGGTTCAGGACGCCCGGCGGGATGCCGGCCTCGGTCGCCAGCTCCACCAGCAGGCGCGGTCCGGAGGGGTCGCGCTCGGAGGGCTTGAGCACGAACGCGTTGCCCGCGGCCAGCGCGATCGGGAACATCCACAGCGGCACCATCGCCGGGAAGTTGAACGGCGTGATGCCCACGCAGACGCCCAGCGGCTGGCGCAACGAGTACACGTCGATGCCGTTGGCGACCTGGTCGCTGTAGCGACCGCGGACGACCAGCGACGCCGAGCAGGCGAGGTCGAGGACCTCGATGCCGCGGTGCAGCTCGCCGAGGGCGTCCGCGCGGACCTTGCCGTGCTCGGCCCCGATCAGCTCGACGATGTCGTCCTCGCGGGCGACGATCAGGTCGCGCAGCGCCCGCAGGCGCTCGACGCGCTTGGGCAGCGGCGTCTCGCCCCAGGTGCGGGCGGCGGCCACCGCCGACGCGACCGCGCGGTCGACGAGGTCCGCGTCGGCCAGCTCGACCTCGCGCGCGGTGCGGCCCGTCGCCGGGTCGCTGACCGGCGCGCGGCGCCCGCCGCCGGTGGCCGGCGCGCCGTCGATCCAGTGCGTGACCAGGTCGGCCGCGCCGAGCGCGCCGCGCAGCTCACCGGTGCTCAGCGTCTCGCTCATCGCGCGACCGCCGTCGGCACCGCGGTCGCGAACGGGGTGCTGTAGCCGAACCACGCCGGATCGGGCCCCGGCCCCCAGCGGTTGAGGCTGGTGGCGTCGTTGGGCCAGTCCAGCGGCCGGTAGGTCGCCTCGTCCTCCACCTTGAGGATGTCGGAGAAGCACTCGACCATCGACCCGTCGGCGTCCTCGTAGTAGCAGAACAGGTTCTCGCCGGGACCGTGGCGCCCGGGGCCCCAGATCAGGCGCACGTCGTGCTGGATAATGTGGTCGGCCAGCGTCGCGAAGGCGCCCCAGCCCTCCAGCTCGAAGGCATAGTGGTTGAGTCCGGGCGACTCGGAGGCGACGACGCCGATGCCGTGGTGGTCGGTGTTGCAGCGCAGCCAGGCGAGCACGCCGGGGATGCGATCGGAGACGCGGAAGCCGAGCGTGTCGGTCAGCACGCGCTCCAGCGCGGCGGTGTCGGCCGCGGCCAGCGTCACGTGGCCGAGCTTCTTGGGCCGCACGCCGTGGACCGGATAGGCCGCGTCCGGCACCGCGGCGACGCCGGCGCAGACCTCGAACGTCGGGCCGTCGGGCACGTCGATCCACAGCGTCCGCTCGATGCCCGGATGCTGCTCGCGGTCGGCCTCGGCGACCAGGCCCGCGGCCTCGGCGCGCGCGGCGAGCGCGTCCAGCGTGGCGGCGTCGGCCACGTCGAGCCCGATCGACGAGCAGGCGTGCGCGTCGCCCTGCACCAACCGCAGCTGATGGTGCCGGCGGTTGGAGGTCAGGTAGGCCACGCCGTCGGCGCGCGCCTCCAGGCGCAGACCGATCACCTCCTGCGCGAAGGCGACCGAGCGGTCGAGGTCGGGCACGGCGAAGGCGACGTGGCCGACGCGGGCGATCACCGCGCCGCCCCCGTGGCCAGGCGCTCGCCGCGGGCCGCGGTCCGCTGCACGATCGGCGTGGTCAGGGTGCCGAGGCCGTCGATCTCGGTCTCCATCAGGTCGCCCGGCTTGAGCCGCACGACGGGATCGCGCTTGAAGCCGACGCCGGCCGGCGTGCCGGTCGCGAGGATGTCGCCGGGCTCCAGCGTGATGTAGGCGCTGATGTACTCGATCAGCCGGGCGACCGAGAAGAGCATGTCGCTGGTGTTGACCTCCTGGAGCACCTCGCCGTTGAGGCGCAGCCGCAGCGCGAGGTCCTGCGGGTCGGGGACCTCGTCCGCGAGCACGAGCGCGGGGCCGCACGGGGCGGTGCGGTCGATCGCCTTGCCGGTCGTCCACTGCGGCGAGCGCAGCTGCACGTCGCGGGCGCTGACGTCGTTGAACGGCATGTAGCCGGCGACGTACTCCAGCGCGCGCTCGATCGGGACGTCGGCGGCGCGGCGGCCGATGACCACGCCGAGCTCGGCCTCGTAGTCCCATTCGTTGCTGATGTCGGACACCTCGACGGCCTGGCCGTCGCCGATCAAGGCATTGCGGAACTTCGCGAACAGCACCGGCCACTCGGGCACGGCCATCTGCGCCTCGGTCGCGTGGTCGAGGTAGTTCAGCCCGACGCAGATGATCTTGTCGGGGTCGGGGACCGGCGGGCCGAGCGTGACCGAGGCGAGGACGAGGCCCTCGTCGGACCACTCCTCGGCGGCGCGGCCCAGCGCCTCGCGCTGCGCGGCGTCGAGCCCGATGATCGCGCGCGTGCTCGCCAGCGCCTCGGCGCCGGCCATCCCGGCGCGCTCGCCGGCGGCGACCGCGTCGACGACCCGCTCTCCCACCAGGATCCCCGCCCGCAGTCCGTCGCTGACCTCATAGGTGACCAGTCTCATTGCTCTGCTCCTTCGGTTCGATACAGGGTTAGGCGACGACGGCGGGCGTCAGCTGCGCGTCGAGCCAGGCGGTGATGCGCTCCAGCTCGGCGGCGGAGCCGGCGATGACGTCGGGGATGTTGAGGAACACGTGGTTGGCGCCGGCGACGACCGAGGCGGTGACCGGCGCCTGCGCGGCCGACAGCGCGCCGACCATCGCGAGCGACATGCCCAGCGCCAGGTCCTCGTCGCCACAGGACACGTAGGTCGGCGGGAAGTGCTCCAGGCCGGCCGCGATCGGGCTGACGCGCGGATCGTCGAGCTGGTCGCGCCACGCGTCGCCGAGGTAGCTCTCGAAGATCGGGTTCGGGCCGGGCATCTGCCCCACCGGCCGCAGGTCGTAGATGCCGTAGAGCAGCAGCAGCGCGCTCAGGCGCGGGCCGTCGGACGCCGCCTCGGCGTGCAGGACGCCCGCCGCGGCCGCGGCCAGGTTGCCGCCGGCCGACGCGCCGCCCAGCGCCAGGCGCGACGGGTCGCCGTCGAACTCGGCGATGTTGGCCGCGGTCCACGCGATCGCCGCGAGCACGTCCTCCAGCCCGGCCGGGAACGGGTGCTCGGGGGCCAGCGCGTAGTCGACGTTGACCACCACGAAGCCGGCGTCGGCGATCTGCATGCCGAGCTTGCGCTCGTCCTCGGCGCTGCCCTTGTACCAGGCGCCGCCGTGCAGGAACACGAAGACGGGATGCGGGCCGTCGGCCTTGGGCACGTAGATCTCGGCGGTGACCTCACGCTCGGAGGCGTCGCCGCCCACCGCGACGCGCTCGTGGAGCTCGACGCCCTCGGGCAGGTCGACGTTGAGGTGCAGGAACCGGTTCTCCGCGCGGTCGGCGACGAGGTCGGCGGTCGACGCCGGGAAGGACACCGACACCGGGCGCCCCATCACCTGCGACACCCACACCGACATGGGGTTCTCGGGCATGGACATTCACTTGCCTCCGTTCTGGGCCTGCTTCATGAACGCGCTGAACAGCCCCTCTTCGAGGCCCAGCCGCACCTGGCTCATCCGCGCCCAGTAGGTCTCGCGCTGCGAGGACTGGTGGCCGCGGTACATCGCGGTGTCGCGGTAGTAGCGGGCCAGGCGGCTGCCCTTCACCGACGACGCCGTCCCCGCGCTGCGGAACATCAGCTCGATCGCCTCGGCCGCCATCGCGCCCGCCTGCTGGGCCATCGCGTACAGCGCGATGACCTTCGGCATGTCGAACAGCTCGCCGGTCCGCTCCCAGCGCTCGGCGTGCTCGTGGTAGCGCTGCGTGACCTGGTGGATGATCGCCTCGGCCGAGTCGACCATCGCCGCGGCCTGGCCGTGGATCCGCAGCATGTGCGGGTCCTCGGAGCGCGGGACCGGCGGCGGCGCGACCGTGCGCCGCGTGAGCATCTGCTCCTCGAACTCGTCCAGCGCCGCCTTGGCCGCGCCGACCTGGACCGACGCGATCGACGTGTGGTAGGTCGCGTGGGCGCGACCCAGGTACATCGGGTTGCCGTGCAGCTGCACGCCGGGCGTCAGCGCGGTCGGGTCCCAGCCCTCGTGCCAGTTGCCGGGCGTGACGTGGCGCTCCGGGATGAAGACGTCCTCGACCGTGATCGAGTTCGAGCCGCTGGCCCGCATCCCGAGCGTGCGGTCGCCGCCCCAGTTGTCGAGCACGGTGACCTGGTCGATCGGGATGGCGATGTTGACCATGCGGGGGAAGCCCTGCGCTCCGGGTTCCTGCGCGATGAACGCGCCGGCCAGCACCCAGTTGGAGTGCGGCACGCCCGAGCCGTACTCGACGCGCCCCTTGGCGACCCAGCCGCCGTCGGCCGGCGTGAGGAAGATCCCCGGTCCGACCGCGGTGTGCGGGGCGCAGAACCAGCCGTCGGCGAACAGCTCGGCCTGCGCCTCCTCCCCGAAGAAGCTGCCGGCGACCAGCGAGTGGCTGGAGCCGAGCGTCATGCACCAGCCGGAGCCGGGATCCCCGCGGGCGATCTCGATCATCACCTTGTAGTACGTGGTGAGATCGAGCTCGAGGCCGCCGTACCGGCGCGGCACGAGGATCGAGTAGAACCCTGCGTCGAGGAACGCCTCGTGCACCTCGGGGGAGTAGGTGCCGCGCCCCTCGGCGGCCTCCTGCTCCTCGCGGAGGCGCGGTCGCAGGGCGACGGCGCGCTCGATGAGCTGCTCGGGGGTGACGCCTTCGGCGGTGGGCTGGTTCAGGACATCGGACATGCTTGACCTCGCTCGTGGACTCGCGGCGCCGAAGCTATAGGCGGGTGCCGGGCGTGTCAGCGGCCTCGCGCGCGGTGCTATCGACAATGCCAGCGAAGGCCGCGCGGCCCCGGACGGGGATCCACAGGCCGATCAACACCGACAAGATGCTCACCGCCGCGGCGATCGCGAAGGCCATGGTGAACCCGGCGTCCGACGGCGTCCCGCTCCCCGTCGCGTGCGCGGCGAGCACGCTGCCGGCCACCGCGCTGCCCGCCGCCGCGCCCGCGTTGCGCATGATGGTGTTGACGCCGCTGGCCTCGCTGGTCTCGTGGCGGGAGACGGCCTCCAGGATGAGCGTCGGCATCGCCGGGTAGCTCAGGCCGACGCCGACGGCGAGCAGCATGCTCCACAGGACGAGCAGGATCGCGCTGCCGTGCGCGGCGGCCAGCAGGGTGAAGGCGCTCGCGGCGATGCAGCACCCGACCAGCAACGGCGTGCGCGACCCCCAGCGCGTCATCACCCGCCCCGCCTGCGACGACGTCATGGCGTTGACGATCGCGTTGGGCACGAGCAGCAGGCCGGCCGCCGAGGCGCTGAGCCCGAGCCCGAAGCCGGTGCTCTTGGGGATCTGCGCGAGCTGGGGCAGCAGGATGAAGGACCCGAAGAGCCCGAAACCGGCGACGATGGTCGTGAGATTGGTCAGCAGCACTGCGCGACGGCGCAGGGTGTGGATGTTGACCAGCGGCTGCTCGGTCGCCAGCTCCAGCCGCACCCACGCGACGAGGATCAGCAGCCCGATCGCGAAGCAGGCCAGCGTGGTCGCCGAGCCCCAGCCCCACACATTGGCCCGCGAGATGCCGAGCAGCGGCAGGCCGAAGCCGATCGAGAACACCAGCGCGCCGCGGAGGTCGACCCGCGCCGGCACGCGCTCGCCGGCGTCGGGCACGAGGCGCCAGACGGCGAGCAGCGCGACGAGGCCCAGACCGGTCTGCACCCAGAAGATCGCCGCGATGCTCGCGTGCTCGGCGATCGTGCCGCCCAGCGGCAGCCCGAGGGCGCCGCCGACCGCCGGCGTCGCGGCGAGGAAGCCGATCGCCCCGGGCACGCGCGCCGACTCCAGCTCGTCACGCGTGATCCCGTAGGCCAGCGGGAAGACCGCGGCCGCCAGGCCCTGCAGCGCACGACCGAGGATCTCCACGGCCAGGCTCGGCGCGACCGCGCAGACGACCGACCCCACCACGAACGCCATGATCGCCGCGAGCAACATGGTGCGCTTGCCGCGCATGTCGCCGAGCCGGCTGAGGACCGGCGTCGCGGTCGAGGCCACCAGGAAGTAGGCGGTGACCAGCCACGCGGTGTCGCTGGCCGTCACGTCGAACTGGCGCTGGATCACCGACAGGGCGGGCGACACCGTCGTGGCGGCGATCGACACCGTGAAGGTCGACAGCCCGAGGGCGGCCATCATCGGCGTGGTCGATCGGCGGGCGCTTCCCGTGGGCGACATCCGCGGCGGTCTATCCGAGCCTCCGCCCGCCGGGCCGGCCGGCGAGGCCAGGACCGTCGCAGTCGACAGGCCCTCGCTGCCGGATGCGCCAGCGTCGGCGCCCACGGCCTAGCCGGACGCGGCACCGTCCGCTTCCATCCCGGCCATGACCGCCCACGACCTTCACCCGGCCGTGATCACCCGCCTGGCGGACGCTCGCGCGCGCCCGCGGCGGCTCGCGATCGGCGTGTTCGACGGCGTCCACCTCGGGCACCGCGAGGTGATGCGCGGCGCCGACAGCGTGCTGACCTTCGACCCGCCGCCGGCGATGGTGTTCGGCCGCGTCCAGGGCGATCACCTGCTGACGACGCTCCAGCAGCGCGTGGAGCTGGTGTCCGAGCTGGGCGTGCGCGAGCTGATCGTCGTCGACTTCGACCAGGACCTCGCGGCGCTCTCGCCCGAGGCGTTCGTCGCGACCTGGCTCGTCGGGCGGCTCGGCGTGCGCCACGTCGACGTCGGCGAGAACTTCCGCTTCGGGCATCGCGGCTTGGGCACGCCCGACGACCTGCGCCGCTCCGCGGCGTTCACCACGCGCGTGGCGCCGACCGTCGTCCACGCCGGCGCGCCGGTGTCCTCGACGCGCATCCGCACGGCGCTGCGCGCCGGCCGCCTGCGCGAGTCCGCCGCGCTGCTCGGCCGGCCGCCCGAGCTGGCCGGGACGCTCACGACCGACGGACGGCGGTGGCTGTTCGTCGCCGGGCGCCACGCGATCGCCCCGGCGCCCGTGCCCTACGACGCCCGGCTGACGCTCGACCGGCGCGGCCAGGGCCACGCCGTGACGGTCGTCCCCGACGCCGACGGCTTCGAGATCGTCTCGCCGATGCCCGACCCGCCGGCCGGCGGCGTGGCCCCGGCGCCGGCGCGGCTGGCGCTGCTGGAAACGCCCGACGACGCCACGGGCGCCGGGCCGGCGCAGGACGACGGCGTGCAGACGCTCGGCGCCTCGGCGTGACGCGGCGGCGGCGCTCAGACGTCGACCGCGGCGGAGGCCAGCGCGTCCGCGGGCGCGACCGGGCGCAGCGGCACGCAGACGAGCACCGCGGTCCCGCCGCCCTCCCCCGCCACGACGGCGATCGACCCGCCGACGGACGCGACCTGCCGGCGCAGCGCCGCCAACCCGTGCCCGCCCGGGCGCCCGCTGGCGGGCCGGCTGTCGAGGCCGACCCCGTCGTCGCTGACCGTGAGCCGCAGCGTGTCCGGCCCCGCCAGGTGCAGCGCGAGCTGGATCAGGCAGGGCCCGGCGTGCTTGGCGGCGTTGACCAGCGACTCGCGGGCGACGCTGACCAGCAGGTCGTGGACCTCCGGCGCGACGTCGAGCGCCGCGTCGAGCGCCGCGCCGCTCACCGTGCTCTCGATCTCCGCCCGGAACGCGCGGCGCGTCTCGTCCACCACGGTGACCAGCCGCTCGGCGAGCAGCGCCGGCGACCGCCGCGGCAGCTCGGTGATGACCCGGCGCAGCGTCGCGTCGCTGCGCAGGACCAGCGCGTTGGCCCCCACCGCCAGGTCGAGCACGGTCTCGTCCAGGCCCTGCACGTCGATGAGCTCGTCGAGCTGGACCTGCGCGGCGAACAGCAGCTGCGCGACCTCGTCGTGCAGCTCGTCGGCCATCCGCTGACGCTCCTGCAGACGCGCCAGCGCCGTGCGGTGCGCGAGGTCGCGGACCGCGGCGATCGCCAGGGCGATCACGTTGGCCAGCCGCGCCATGCCGCGCTGCTCGACGGTGCCGAAGACCGCCCCGGGCGCGGCGATGGCGGCCAGAGTCGCGACCTGCTCGGAGCCGATCCGCACCGGCGCGATCAGCAGCGCACGGCACTCGTCGCCGTCGGGCAGCCCGAGCGGGTCGCGCCGCAGCCGCTGCCGGAGCGCGTCGACGAGCGCCTGCTGCGCCGGCGGCGTCGCGTCCGAGCCGGCCGCGAGCAGCGGCGTGCCACGGGCCGCGAACATCACGGCGGTCGCCGCCGTCGCGTCGCGCATCGCGGCGAGGACGTCGGGCAGCACCTGGCGGGTGTCGGCCACCGGGCGCAGCAGCGAGGTGGTGTTCGACAGCACCGCCTCGATCTCGCTCTGGATCCGGAGCCGCCGCAGCGTCGCGGTCAGCTCGACCGCGACGGCGATCGGCCGCGACAGCAGCTCGGCGTCGTGCAGGTCGGTCATCGCGAAGCCGCCGGGCTTGTCGACCAGCTGCAGCACGCCGCTGGCCCGGCCCGAGACGAACAGCGGGACGAGCAGCGCCGACGTCGGACGCGGCGTCCACGACGACGCCAGGCCGCCCGGCGCCTCGCCGGCCGGGGCGTTGGTCATGTAGGAGCGTTCGAGCGTGAAGACGCGCGCGATCGCGCTGCCCGGCTCGTCGGGCGCGATCGACCCGAGATCGCCGTGACCGGGATCGGGCAGCGCCTCCAGCGCACCGCGATCGTCGTCGTACGTATAGACGCGCGCGCGTACGGCCGGGCCGAACACGCTGCGGGCCGCGGCGTCGATCCGGCCGATGAGGCTCTCGAAGCCGACGCTCGACACGGCCGCGGTGAAGTCGAGGATCGCGTCGGCCCGCGCGATGCGCCGCTCCAGGTGCGCGCTGCTCCCGCGCCGCAGCCGCCGGCGGGCGACGGCGACCGCGGCGTGGCGCGCGTAGTGCGCGGCCGCCAGGCGGTCGACGACGGGGCCATCGGGATCGACGACAACATGGAACACGCCCATCCGGCTGCCCGCGACGAACATCACGAGCCGCACCAGCTCGTGCCCCGAGGGCACCCGCGCCGGCGGCGCCGGGACGAGCACGGGGATGCCGCCCCCCGGCGCCCCCGGCTCGTCCTCGAGGTCGTGCGCGACGACCGTCGGCCACATCGCCCGCAGCTCCTCGGACGGCAGGCCGGCCGCGCCGACGATCGTCGTCCGGCCGCGCGCGTCGCGCCCGGTGATGAGCACGGCCTCGCCGCCGATGACCGCGTGGGCGCAGGCCGCGAGCAGCCCGAGATCCTCCGAGTCGAGCTGCGCGGTCGCCAGCGGGCGCGCCGGCGCGAGATCGGTCACGGGCGCGCCGGCTCCCCGTCCTCCGGTCCCGGCGCGATCACACCGTCCTGCACGGCACGCACGACCAGCGCCGTCCGGCTCGGCACCCGGAACAGGCGCTTGAGCTTCTGGATGTGGAACCGCACGGTCGACTCGGAGATGCTGAGCCGCTCGCCGATCTGGCCGTTGGTCAGCCCGTCGGCCGCCAGCTCCAGCACGCGGCGCTGGTGCGGCGTCGTGAGCCGGCCCGCGGCCCGGCCGGTGGCCAGGCGATCGAGCCGGTGGACGACCACGGGCACGCTCTCGCGCGCGAGCGGGTCGAGCTTGCCCGAGGCGATCTGATCCAGCGTCTGCTTGAGCACGCGGATGCCCGCGGCCTTCGTCACGTAGGCGGTCGCGCCCGCCGCCTGCGCGGCGCGGACCGTGTCGTCGCTGAGGTAGGTCGTGAGCATCACCACCGCGACCTCCGGCAGGTCGGCGATCAGCTGGCGGCAGACCGCCTCGCCGTTCATGTCGGGGAGGCGGAGGTCCACGATGGCCACCTCGGGCCGGACCCTCCGGGCCAGCGATATCGCCTCGGCCCCCGTCGCCGCCACCCCGACGATCCGGTACCGCTCGCTCGCGCGCAGCGAGGCGACGATGCCGTTGCGGACGACCTCGTGGTCATCGACGATCAAGACCCTCACGACCTCTCCTCTCCTGCACCGCCCGACCCCCGCCGGGCAGCTGTCCGACTCTATCCCGGCGGAGAGCGGGCATGGGCCCGCGCGCCGGGCCGCCTGCGCCTACCGTCCCGGAGGACGCCCGTCTGCCACCTGCTGCCAGGCCTCGCGCAACCGCCGCGCATGCCGATCGATGGACGCGATGACCGATGGCAGGTCGCCCGCGCGGTAGCCGGTGACGATCGCCTGGTGGTCGTCGCTCGGCCCGTGGGCGTGCTCCACCGGACCCGCATACGCGGCCGCGGTCGACAGCTCGCGATAGTGGTCGAGCAGCCGCGGGTTGCCGGCGAGCCCGACCAAGTGCTCGTGGAAGGCGGCCTCCGGCGCCGCGGGCGGCTCGTCGCCGGAGCGGCGCGGCATCGCCTCGCACGGCGCGGACGCGAGCGCCTCCAGCACGTCGAGCGCACCGTCGTCCACCCAGCCGACGGTGAGCTCGGCCACGCCGACCTCGACCGTCCGGCACGCCGAGACCATGTCCAGCGCGGCGCGCCGGTCGAGGCCGCCGACGAGGTAGGTGCCGTCCGGGTCGCGGCCGACGCGCCCCTCCGCGCGCAGGCGCTTGAGCGCGGCCAGCACCGACGCGGGCTCGCCGCCGAGCTGCTCGGCCAGCGCCTCGGCGGCCAGCACGTGGCCGGGGCCGAGCGCGCCGCCGGCGATCATCGCGCGGATCGCCTTGTAGACCGCGGCGTCGTCGCCGACCAGGAAGTGGCCGAACGCGCCGCCGAAGTAGGCCAGCGGCCGCCCGGTGTAGCGCCGCGCGTTCCAGGCCAGGCCGAGTAGCACCGTGTGGGTGCCGCCGACGACCGTCTCGGCGACGCGGCACTCGACGTGGGCCAGCGCGCCCTCGACGAGCGGGACGCCCAGCTCGCCGTAGCGGTGCTCGATCGACCCGAAGCGATCCGGGTGGCGCGACGCGAAGCGCTCGGCGATCTCCTGCTGGTCGTCGCGCAGGATGCTGATGCCGAAGCGCCCGGCCCGGCGGATCGCCGCCTCGGTCGCGGCGCCGCGGTAGAGGCAGGCCAGCGCCATCGGCGGCTCCAGCGACAGCGACGTGAACGCGCTCGCGGTCGTGCCGTAGTCCTGGCCCGCCTCGCGCGTGGACACGATGGTCACGCCGCTGGCGAACTGGCCCATGACCGCGCGGAACTCGTCGGCCACCAGTCCCATGTTCGGCGCGCCGGAGAGGGCCTCCTCGGGCGGCAGCTTGTGGCGAAGTGCGGTCATGGCGTTGGCGCCCTCCCGATCCGGGCCGGAGCGGCCGGGGAGGACGTCGTCACGCTAGACGAGCCACCCCGGCCGATCCGGGCACGACCGCCCGGACTATCGAGTGCGATGGTCGCCGATCGTCATGACCGCGTTGCCGCGCAGGCGCCGGTCGCGCAGCTCGACCAACCAGGCGCCGGTCTCGCTCCAGTCGGCGACCACGCTGATCTCCGGATGGAGGTGGCCCAGCTCGACGAGCCGGACGACCGTGGCGAGATCGTCGGCGTAGGAGCCGCCGCTGGTGAAGAAGCTGAACGGGACGATGCGCGCCAGCGACGGGATCTGCGACGTGTACATGTCGATCGTCGTGCCCTCGCCGCCGGCCTGGCCGAACCACAGGATCAGGCCGCCGGGCGCCGCCTTGGTGATCGCCGTGGCCAGCGACGCGCCGCCGATCGAGTCCAGGACGACCGCGAACGGCCCCTCGGCGTCGGCCACGTCGGTGACGATCGCCTCGGCGCCCAGCGCGAGCAGGCGCTCGCCGCGCTCCGGCGAGCCGACCACCGCGGTCACGCTCGCGCCCTGCAGCGTCGCCAGCTCCACGAAGAAGTGGCCGAGGCCGCCGGAGGCGCCGGTGATCAGCAGCCGCTGCCCGGCGACCGACCCGGCGTAGCGGAGCATCCGCAGCGAGGTCAGCGCGGCCGCGCCGAGCGGCGCCGCCTGCTCGAAGGACACGGAGTCGGGCAGCTCGGCCATCGCGGACGTCGGCACGGCGACGTGCGTCGTCCAGCTGCCCAGCGGTGCCTGGCCGACGACGCGCGCGCCCTCGGCCGGCCCGCTGCCGTCGGCGGCCGCCTGCAGCACGCGGCCGGCCAGGTCGATGCCGGGCCGCCAACCGTTCGGCGGGCCCGACAGCATCAGCACCTCGCCGCGGTTCAGCGAGAACGCCTCGACGGCGACGACCGCCTCGCCGGCCGCCGGCTCGGGCGCGGGCAGCTCGACGATCTCGACGAGCGTGTCGGGATCGTCGGTCCGCACCATGCCGCGAACGGCGGTCGGGGTGTCCAGCGAGGTCATGCGGGCTCCTTGGTCATGTGCTTGATCGCGCGATAGGCGAAGACGGTGGCGGTGCCGAGCGGCACGCCCGGGCTCGGGTAGGCGTGGCCGCTGAGCGAGGCGCTCGTGTTGCCGGCCGCGTAGAGCCCGTCGATCGCCGAGCCGTCGTCGCGCAGGACGCGCGCGTCGACGTCGGTGCGCAGGCCGCCCTTGGTCCCGAGGTCCGAGACGACGACGCGGGCCGCCGAGAACGGCGCCTGCACGATCGGCTTCAGCGCCGGGTTGGGCGGCGCGTCCGGGCCGTCGCCGGGCGGGCAGAAGAACAGGTCGAACGGATCCTCGCCGCGGTGGAACGCCTCGTCGACGCCGGCCGCGGCCGCCGCGTTGAACCGCTCCACGGAGGCGACCAGCGCGCCGGCCGGGACCCCGATCAGCGCGGCGAGCTCCTCCAGCGTGTCCGCGGTCACCACGGTGCCCGCCGCGAGGTGCTCGTCGCGCGTGTGGTCGGGGATCACGCCGGCGGGCAGCGCGCCGCCCTCGGCGTTGTCGTAGATCAGGTGGGCGACCGCGAGGTCGTGCTCGATGAGCGCCCGCGCCGCCCGGTCGTAGGGCAGGCTCTCGTTCAGGAACCGCTCGCCGGCGCCGTCGACGATGATCCCGCCGCGCACGCCGACCATGAACCCGGCCGAGCCGTCGGGCTGCTCGACGCCCGTGCACCACCAGGCCTCGTCCAGCAGCGTGGTGTCGGCGCCGATGGCGACGGCGGCGCGGACGAGATCGCCGGTGTTCGCCCCACGCGGCCCCATCGTCCAGGCGGCGCTGCCCGGGATGCGGTGGTGCGCGCGCAGCGCGGCGTCGGCCTCCATGCCGCCGGCGGCGAGCAGGATGCCGTGCTCCGCGCGGATGCGCACCGGCTCGCCGTCGGGGCCGGTGGCCTCGACGCCGACGGCCCGGTCGCCCTCGACCAGCAGCGTCATCGCGCTCGTGCGCACGAGCAGCTCGGCCCGCCCGGTGCGGCGCAGGGCCAGCAGCAGGCGGCCGACCAGCGCGCGCCCACCGGTGTGCGGGTCTTCCTGGTGCGCGCCCTCAGCGCGGTCGATGCCGACCTCCGGCCGGACCAGGTCGCGCAGGTCGCCCAGCTCGGCGTCGGGCAGGTCGACGGGGTACATCGCCCGCCCGCCCTCGCACCGGCCGGGACCG
The DNA here is from genome assembly GCA_036500525.1 of Baekduia sp. Classification (GTDB taxonomy): domain Bacteria; phylum Actinomycetota; class Thermoleophilia; order Solirubrobacterales; family Solirubrobacteraceae; genus Baekduia. The sequence continues at coordinate 29,940 of DASYBY010000187.1, forward strand.
GCGAAGTAGTCGGGGAACGACCGCCACTCGAACGCGACGTCGGGATCGCTCTCGAGCAAGGCCACCAGGTCGGCGGCACTGGCCAGGAACGCGTCCTGGCGGTCGGTCTCGTACTCGCCGACGGTCGCGCGCAGGTAGGTGCGCGCGTCCTCCGTCGAGTCCTCGACGCCCGCACGGCGCTGGACCTGGGTGTCGGGGAGCCAGAGGCCGGCGCCCGAGTAGGCCGTGGTGCCGCCGAGCAGGCCGGTCTTCTCGACCACGATCGTGCGCAGCCCCGCGAGCGCGGCGGTCAGCGCGCCGGTCAGCGCGCCGCCACCCGAGCCGACGACGAGCACGTCGCAGGTCTTCGTCCACGGCTCCGCCGCGACCGCGCTCATGCCACGCCCCCGGCCGGCGCGACGGCGCGCCGGGCGAAGAGCCAGCGGCCATCGCGGCGCACCAGCTCGTCGTCGTAGCGCATGAGGCCGCCCACCGAGGGCGGCCCCTCGGCCGACGCGGCGAGCAGCAGCATGTAGCAGGCGACCGTCGCGCCATCCCCGTCGACGACGATCTGCGGCGGCGCGAAGAAGTGCATCGCGGTCGTCGCGTGGGGGCCCTGGTGGTAGGTGGTGAAGAACTCCTCGATCGCGGCGCGCCCCTCCAGCACGGGCAGCCCCGCGCCGGCGAAGACGCCGTCCTCGGCGAACAGCGCGGCCACCCCGGGGGTGTCCTGGCCGTCGGCCGCCAGCCAGTAGCTGGACAGCAGGTCGGCGATGGCCGCGCGGTCGGCGGTCTGGGTCTCGGTCATGCGAAACGTCCTTTCGGGGTTCAAGAGGCGACGGCCGCGGTGCGGGCCGCCGCGGCGCGGCCGGCGCGCGCGCCGAAGAACGAGCTGTCGCCGAGCGACACCCCGCTGCAGTAGCCGTAGACGGCGAGGCCGGCGCTGCAGCGCCCGGCGGCGTAGAGGCCGGCGATCGGCTCGCCCTCGGGGTCGAGCACCTCGCTGTCGACGTTGGTGTGCAACCCGCCGAGGGTCACGATGCCCGCGAGGTTGTGCAGCTCGATGACGTCGCCGCCGGGGCCGCGGACGTAGCTGACCCCCTCGCCCCCGCCCTCCTTCGGGTTGCCGCTGAGGTCGAGCAGCGCGAACGGCCCCTCCAGCGGGCGCACCCACTTCGGCTGCTTGTGCAACAGCGGGTCCTTCCCGTCGGCCGCGTGCTTGTTGTAGTACTCGACCGTGGCGACCAGCGCGCCGGCCGGGAAGCCCGCCTCGGCCTCGAGCTCCTCGATCGTCTCGGCGATCCAGCGCGGGCGGCGGAACGACGAGTTGGGCAGGTAGGACGCGTCGTCGAGCAGCATGAAGGCGACGCCGTCCTGGTTGCGCATCACGTCGATGCCGATGCGGCCGAAGTAGGCGTCCTCGTTGACGAAGCGCTGCGCCACGCGGTTGAGGAGGATGCCGCTGCGGACGGTGATCGGCGGCGTCATCGCCAGCGTCACGTCGGCGGCGTCCATCCGGACGGCGTTGGCGCCGGCGGCCTGGCCCATGCGGATGCCGAGGCCGTCCTGGCCCTCGTGGCCCTGGGGCTGCGCGCCGTGCTCCACGAGCAGCGGGCTGTGCAAGGTCATCATCTCGGGGTTCTCGCCGAACCCGCCGGTGGCGAGGATGACGCCCGCGCGCGCCCGCACACGGATCGGCTCCTCGTAGCGGACGCCCTCGACGCCGACGACCGCGCCGTCCTCGTCGAGGACCAGCCGCTCGACGCCGACGTTGTACTCCGCCTTGATCCCGCGGGCGTCCGCGGTGCGCAGCAGCGCCTTGGTGGCGGCGCCCTCGTAGAGGTCCTCGTCGCCGGGCACGCCGCGGGCGATGTGGCCGCGCGGCATCGGCGCGGCGAGCTCGGCGTTGGGGTACGCGGCCTCGGCGCCCGCCCAGATCAGGCCGTAGCCGTGGTACTCCTGCGCGCCGATGACGACGAAGCCGTCCTCCATCTGCGCGGTGAAGTCGGTGCCCTCCTCGTCGGGGCCCGTGGTGAACGGCACGCCCGAGTCGACCAGCCAGTCGTAGTGGGCGACGCTGCCCTCGCAGTAGGCGGCGAGCTTCTCCTCGTCGGGGAGGCCCGGGCCGAGCGCGCTGCGCAACATGTCGCGCATCCCCTCCACCGTGTCCTCGAAGCCGGCGGCGCGCTGCATCGCGGTGCCGCCGCCGAGGTAGAAGATCGCGCCGCACAGCCCTTCCGAGCCGCCGCCGCGCTCGAGCACCAGCACGTCGGCGCCCCGCTCCTGCGCGGCGAGCGCCGAGCACACCCCCGCGATCCCGTATCCGACCACGACGACGTCCGCCTCGTAGTCCCACGACTCCACCGCGCGCGCGGGCGCCGGCTTCGTCTTCATCTTCTTGCTGGCCAACGTAGCTCCCCCTCGGTTCCTGGCGACTCACGGACGCCGTGGGTCGCCCGGCCGGGCGACCCACGGAGGCTGGGCCCTGCTCGGGGCTACTTGCCCCAGAGCTTGGCGAACTGCTGCTGGTAGTCCTGGACGGCGACCGCCACCGGGTCCTTGAGGACGTCGGCGGGGATCTTGTTCGAGACCACGATGAACGGCGCGGGCGGCGTCTCCGACGGCGCCGTCGACACCCCGGCGATGGCGCGCGCCGCGGCGTCCATCGCGTACCAGACGCCCTCGGCGCCCGGCCATACGTAGCCCGCGGCCAGCGGCGCCTCGCCGTTCTGCACGCGCTGGGCGCTGCCGTCGGCCGCGTCGATCGTCCCCGCCAGCGACTTGACCGAGGACGGGTCCTCACCGGCGGCCTTCATGGCCGGCCCGAGGCCGTTGCTCAGCGGGCCGTTCATGATGTACATGCCCTTGATGTTGTCCTTCCTGATGAAGTTCACGATGTTGGGCACGTAGTCCTTGGCCTGCGCCGCCGTCGTGACGTTCACCGCGTACTTGCACGTCGGGCACGTCGTCTTGACGCCGCGCTCGGTCGCCTCCTGCAGGACGCCGGCCTTGGTGATGACCAGCAGCGCGGCCTCGCCGACCGTCGAGCCGGGCGGCACCATCAGGCCGAGCAGCTCGCCGGTCTTCTCGGCGACGCCGATCGTGTAGCTGCGGCCCAGCGGCTGGGCGGCGATGCCCGGCACCGTGCCGTTGGCCTCGCTGGCGTACAGGTTGACGACCGGGATGCCCGCCGCCTTGGCCCGGCCGATCGGCGCCGTCAGCGCCGCGCCCGGCATCGAGACCAGGATGATGGCGTCGGCCTTCTCGCGGATCGCCTCGTCGATCGCGTCGGTGTAGGCGGCCGGGTCGGCCGCCGTCGGCAGCAGGATCTTGGCCGTCCAGCCGAGCGTCTTGGCCGCGGCGTCGAGGATCGGCACCGTGGACTTGGTGTCGCCCAGCGGCGGCGGGATGTAGATGACCTTCTTGCCCGTCGGGACCGGCTTGCCGATCGGGGTGGTGACGGCGATCTTGGTGGGCCGGGTGGTGAGCGCCGCGATCTTCGCGGCGGTGTCGCTCGCGCTCGCCGTCGTCGCGGTCCCCGCCTTGCTCGACGCCGTCGCCTGATCGTTGTCGCCGCTGCTGCTTCCGCACGCGGCGACGGCGGCCGTCGCCGCGACGAGTGCGGCGCCGGTCGCCAGGCGCGACCGGACCCATGGTGAAGTGACCAACTCACGTACGTGCACTGCCACTCTCCTCCTGAGCGCGAGCCGCCGACGGCTCGCTTGTTGTCGTGGTTGTCTACGGGAGCGCGGGAAGCCGGTGGGCGGGCTCGCCAGGGAACTAGCGAGCCCGCCAGTGGCTAGCCGACGTGGCTAGGCCACGGCGATCGCCGCGGCGTTGGCGCTCAGCGCGCCGAGCGCCTCGACGCCGCCCGTCAGCTCGGGCGCGATGCCCAGCAGCCCGCCGTCGACCGGCAGCGTCACGCCGGTCACGAAGCGGGCGTCCTCGCTGGCGAGGAACAGCGCCGCGGCGGCGATGTGCTCCGGCGCGCCCTGCTCAGGCAGCGGCTGCATCCGCGCCAGCGCGTCGCGCAGGCGGTCGCCGCCGTCCGGGAAGCCGGCCTCCATCATCGGCGTCCGGATCCACCCCGGGGCGATCGCGTTGATCCGGATGCCGTCGGCGCCCAGCGGCTGCGACGCGTTGGCGGCGAGGTTGACCAGCGCCGCCTTCAGCGCCGAGTAGGCCGGCTGGTTGCCGCGCCCGCGGATGCCGGTCCCCGAGGCGGTGATGAGGATCGACCCGCCGCCGCCGGCCCGGAGCGCCTCGCGCCCGTGCTTGATCGACAGCAGCGTCGAGCGCACGAGGACGGCCCAGAGCAGGTCGAGCGACTCGACCGTCATCTCGTCGAACCCGGTCGGCCCGCCGATCCCGGCGTTGTTGTAGGCGATGTCGAGCGAGCCGAACTCGTCGACCGCCCGCCCGATGAGCGCGACGAGGTCGGCCTCCTGGGTGACGTCGGTGTGCTGGAAGACCGCGCGGCCCCCGGCCGCGACGATCTCCTGCGCGACGGCCTCGCCCGCCGCGTCCTGGATGTCGGCCACCAGCACCGTGGCCCCCTCTTGGGCGAAGAGCCGGGCGCTGGCCCGTCCCATGCCGCTGGCGCCGCCCGTGATGTAGGCGACCTTCCCGTCGAGCTTCCCCACGTCTCGTCCTCCTGCTCTCGGCCCCGCGGCGCGAGCGCGCCGCGGGGCATGTTGGTGTCCTACGGAGCGCGGCGCTCAGGCCGGCTCGGCCGCGACTTCGGCGCGACGCTTGGTCGCCCGGCGCCGGGCGGCGAGCAGCTTGCGCTGCCCGCGGACGCGCTCGTACGCGGCGAGGGCCAGCGCGCCGATGAGGACGACGCCGACGAACATGTCGCCGCCCCACGGCTGCGCGCCGACGAGGGTCAGGCCGGTCTTGCCCGTGCCGAGCAGCAGCACGGCCAGCAGCGTGCCGGCGGCGTTGAACCGTCCGCTGCGGAACTGTGTGGCGCCGAGGAAGACGGCCGAGAAGGCGTTGAGGAGGTACGGCGAGCCCACGTCGGGCTGGCCGACCTGCATCTGCGCGGTGATCAGGACGCCCGCGATGCTCGCCACCAGCGCCGAGACCATGAGGCCCGTGAAGCGCAGGCGGTTGACGCGGATGCCCGTCAGCCGCGCCGCCTCGATGTTGAAGCCGGTCGCGAACATCCGCCGCCCCGACGGCGTGTACTCCTGGAACAAGTACAGCCCGAGGGCGACGACGAGCAGCATCACGGCCGCGGCGTCGATCCCGGCGACGACGGGCGCGTTGGCGATGTTGCTGAAGCCCGGCTTGGACAGCTCGGCGCCGCTGATCGGCGTGTAGTCGCTGATCATCGACACCGCCGCGGTCATCAACGAGCCGGTGGCCAGGGTCGCGATGAACGACTCGATGCCGACCACCACCACGAGCACGCTGTTGACCAGGCCCGCCACGAGCCCGACGACGAGCGACAGCAGGATCGCCGGCACGACCGGCAGGCCCTTCTTGACCAGCAGCCACGCGCAGACGATGCTCGCCAGGCCCATGATCGAGCCGATCGAGAGGTCGAACGCCGCCGCCGACAGCGGTACGACGAGGCTCAGGGCGATGATGCCCGCGACCGCGTTCTGGTTGATGACCGTCCGCGCGGTCGTCCAGGTCGGGAACGTGTCCGGCGCCCAGATCGAGAACACCACGATGATCGCGGCGAACACGTAGACGGCGCCGATGTTCCCGAACGACAGCTTGCTGGCCAGCGACCGGCCCGGCGGCGTGTCCGCGCCCGGGGCGGCCGGCTCCTCGACCGGCGGCACCGCTTCGGTTGCGACTGCCTGACTCATACGACGACCCCCTCCATCATGTCCACCATCTCGCTCTCCGTGATCCGCGCGCCGGTGATCTCCGCCGCGACGGTGCCGTTGCGCATGACGAGGACCCGGTCGCACATGTGGACCAGGTCCTGCGCGTCGGAGGACGCCACCAGGACGCTGAGGCCGTCCGCGGCGCGCGCCCGGACGATCTCGTACAACGCGCTGCGCGCACCGACGTCCACGCCGGCCGTCGGCTCCGACATCACCAGCAGCTTGGGGTTCATCGCAAGCCATCGCGCGAGGACCACCTTCTGCTGGTTGCCACCGCTGAGCACCGTGATCGGCATGTTCGCCGCGCTGGCTCGCACGTCCAGCGCGGTCATCCAGTCGCGGGCGAAGCGGCGCTCCCCGGCGGGGCTCAGCAGCCCGCCGCGCTTGAGCTTCGACAACGACGGGATCGACAAGTTCTCGGAGACCGTGAACGGCGCGACGATGCTCTGGCGCGCGCGCTCGGCGGGGATGAGGAAGACCCCCGACCGCGCCGCGCGGTCCAGCGTCATCTCGGTGAACTGCTCGCCGCCGAGCTCCCACTGGCCCTCGACCTCGATGCTGCCCGCGCCGCCGACCGCGTAGGGCAGCTCGTCGCGGCCGGAGCCCAGCAGGCCCGCGACGCCGACGACCTCGCCCTCGTGCAGCTCGAGGTCGACGCCGCGCAGGTGGCGGCCCCGGATCCCCGTGGCGCGCAGGACGACCGGCGCCTGCGACGGCGGCGCGGCCTCGGTGCGCAGCGGCGCGTCGGCGACCAGGTGCTTGCCGCCGGCGATCATCGCCGCCATCCGCGCGACGTCCATCTCGGCCACCGGGCCGCCGCCGATCACCTTGCCGGCGCGCATCACGCTGACCGTGTCGGCGATCGCGACGACCTCGTCCAGGCGATGCGAGATGAGGACCACCGAGACGCCGGTGGCCTTCACGTCGCGGACCAGGCCGTAGAGCTGCTCGACCTCGCGATGCGGCAGCGCGGCGGTCGGCTCGTCGAGGATCAGCAGCCCGCGCCCCGGGATGCCGCCGGCCAGCGCGCGGACGATCGCCACCGCCGTGCGCTCGACCGGGCTGGCCTCCGAGAGCGGCGAGTCCAAGGCCACCGCGACGCCGAACCGGTCCAGCAGCTCGCGGGTCTGTCGCCGCTGGGCCCGCCAGGAGATCGTCCCGACCCGGCTGCGCTGGTAGCCGAGGCCGAGCGCCACGTTGTCGACGGCGTCCAGCGCCTCCACGATCCCGAGGTCCTGGTGGACGAACCGCACGCCCGCGGCGTCGGCATCGGCCGCCGAGCCCACCTCGATCTCGGCGCCGTCGACCAGGATCCGCCCGCCCGGGTCGGGACGGTGGATCCCGGCCAGCACCTTGACGAAGGTGGACTTGCCGCACCCGTTGGGCCCGACCAGCGCGTGGACCGAGCCGGCGGCGACGTCGACGCCGAACTCGTCCAGCGCGATGACGCCCGGGAAGGTCTTGCTCAGGTTCTCGATGACGAGCCCGGACGGCCGAGCGGCCGTCGCGGCGCTAGCCATGGGACTCGTCGCGCGCCAGGCGCTCGACGTCGTCGGGGTTGAACATGTCGGGCACCGTCCAGCCGTCGAGGTCGTACTCGGACATCGCCGACTCGGCGTAGCCGCGCAGGCGGTCGCCGAGCCCGGTGCCGTCGGCGAACCACATCGTCTGCACGCGCGCGTCCTCCTCGCTGCCGGTGTAGCTGCGCTCGTAGAGCTCGTTGCGGCCGGCGAACTCGCTGCCCACCGCCTCCCAGAGCATCTTCATGGTCTTGACGCGGTCGACGGCCTCGTAGCCGTTGGAGCCGCGCAGGTACCGATCGAGCAGCGGCCGCAGCTCCGGCGTCTTGAAGTCCTTGGCGTGGCCGTTGAGGTAGATCAGCGCGCTGCCCAGCGAGGCCTGCACGAGGCTGCGGATCGCCGGGATCGCGTTGGCCGAGAACAGCCGGTAGGCCACCGAGGACTCCATGTTGGGCAGGACGTGCCCGTCCAGCCACGGGTCCGGGGTGCGCGCCATCGCCGACGACAGCCCCCAGAACAGGTTCCGGTAGCCGATGATCTCGCCGACCTTGGCCTGCACGCCACGGAAGTTGTTGGTGCCGTTGATGTGGATGGCCTTCAACATCAGGCCGGCGATGAGGTCGATCTTGACGGCCAGCCGCGTCGCGCCGTGGAACCAGATCCGGTTGGCCTGGCCCGAGTTGGCGCCGGCCCACATGCTGGCCTTCTCGGTGTCGCCGTAGACCAGGACGTTCTCCCACGGCACGACGGCGCGGTCCATGATGAAGATCGCGTCGTTCTCGTCCAGGCGGCTGGAGAGCGGGTAGTCGAAGGGGTTGCCGTGCCGCGCCGCCGACATCTCGTAGGACGAGCGCGCGATGACCTTCACGCCGGGCGCGTCCATCGGGATCGTGAAGATCACCGCGAAGTCCTTCTTCTTCAGCGGGGCGCCGACGTAGCCGACGAAGCAGTAGTTGGTCAGCGGCACGTTGGTCGCCACGACCTTGGCGCCGGAGACGATCAGCCCGTTGTCGGTCTCGCCCTCGACGTGGACGAACACGTCGCCGACCTCGTCGGCGGGCAGGTTGCGGTCGACCGGCGGGTTGACGATCGCGTGCGCGCAGTACGGGATGCGCTCCTGCATCAGCCGGTGCCAGGCGCGGGCGTTGTCCTCGTACGGTGAGAAGAAGTCCGCGTTGAGCTCCATCCCGCCGTACAGGCCGGCCTTGTAGTCGGGCGTCCGGCCCATGAAGCCGTGCATCATGCGGGCCCACTCGGCGATCGCGCCCTGGTCGACGACCATGTCCTCCACCGTGCGCGCGGGCCGGAAGAACGCGTGGGTGAAGCCGCCGTTGCCGGTCGACGTCGGCGCGCGCAGGATGTCGGCCTTGCTCTCGTCCCACAGCGCGTCGTAGAGCCGGGCGGTCGAGCGGGCGGCGTTGCGGAACGCCGGGTGGACGGTGACGTCCTTGACCCGCTCGCCGTCGAGCCACACCTCGCGGCCGTCGCGCAGGCTCTCGAGGTACTCGTCGCCGGTCATCGGCCGTCGCGAGTTCAGGCGCGAGCCCGATGCGTCCTCCACGGTCGCAGCGGGGTCTTCCGTCGTGCTCATCGCGTACTGGCTCCTTCGTGTGTCGGTCGGGACGGGATGCCGCACTGGCAGCACCCGGCAGTGGGGCGAACCTAGCCCCGGGAGTCGGCGCCGAGCAGGCGCCGGCGGCCCGGACTAGCGGGTGCGATGGCAGCGAGGTCGTCGGCGGCGACGTAGGCGAACGTCGTGGCCGGGCCGAGCGTCGCGCCAGGCCCCGCGTAGGTCCGCCCCATCACCGAGGCGCTGGCGTTGCCCGCGGCGTACAGGCCGCCGATCGGCGTGCCGTCGCGATCCAGGACGCGGGCGTGCTCATCGGTCAGCAGCCCGCCCTTGGTCCCGAGGTCCCCGGGCCAGACCTGGAGCGCGTAGAACGGCGCGCGGGCGATCGGGCCGAGGTTCGGGTTGGGCGTGCAGGACGGGTCGCCGTACCAGTTGTCGTAGGCGTTGCTGCCGCGTCCGAAGTCCTCGTCGACGCCGCGCTCGGCCATGGCGTTGAACCGCGTCACGGTCGCCCGCAGGCCCGCCGGGTCGACGCCGATCTTCCCCGCCAGCTCCTCCAACGTGGAGGCCTTGGTGATGTACCCCGACTTGAGCGCCCCCTTGGGCGTCAGCCCGGGCGGCATGGTCGCCATCGGGTAGCGGCGCCGGTGGTCGGTGTCCACGATCATCCAGGCGGGGATCGCCTTGACGGTGGCGTTGCGCTCGTACTGGGCGTGGCCGGCGTCGACGTAGGACTCCGACTCGTTCATGAACCGGGCGCCCGCGGCGTCGACGACGATCGAGTGCGGGAACGACCGCTCCCAGAGGATGAAGCTCGCGTGGCCGGTGGCGGGGTCGACGAGCGTCGGCCCCCACCACGCATCGTCCATCAGCGCCGTGTCGGCGCCGACGGCGAGGCCGGCGCGGATGCCGTCGCCGTGGTCGTCGGGCGGGACCGAGGTCCACTCGACGCTGCTCGGCGCGGGGCCGTACTGCGCCCGCATCTCGGGGTTTCGGGCGAAGCCGCCCGTGGTCAACACGACGCCGCGCGTCGCGCGCACCCGCAGCCGGCGGCCGTCGCGCTCGACGACGGCACCGATGACGACCCCGTCCTCGGTGATCAGCTCGACCAGCGGCGCCTCGCGCCAGATCGGGAGGTTGCGCTCCAGGTTGAGCGCCAGCAGCTGCGCGACGAGCGCGTGGCCGTTGGTCAGCGGGCGGCGCCCGCGCAGGCGCTGGCCGATCAGGCGCCCGACGACGCGTGCGGCGGTGGCCGCGCCGTGGCGCGTCTTGACCATCAGCGCGAACGACGACGCCTCGTTGGTGTACATCGGCAGCGGCGGCAGCAGGCTCATGCGCAGGTGCTCGCGCCACGCGCCGAGGCGGTTGGCGTCGAACAGCTGCGGCTCGATCCCGCGGCCCTCGGCCTTGCCGCCCGGCCGGTGCGGGTAGTAGTCGGCGTAGCCGGTCGCCCGGCGCCAGCGGAACCCCTGGTCGATGAGGAACGCGATCATCGCCGGGCCCTCGGTGAGGAAGGCCACGCGGCGCTCGTGCGTGGACGCCGGGCCGGCGTCGCCGATGATGTCGTCCAGGTAGGTCAGCGCCTCCTCGAACGAGTCCTGCAGGCCGTCGGCCTGGGTCACGGCGTTGTTGGGGACCCACAGGCCGCCGCCCGAGTAGGCCGAGGTCCCGCCGATCTTGTCGGACTTCTCCACCAACAACGTGCTCAGGCCGTGCCAGTCGGCCCGCAGCGCGGCAACGAGGCCGGCGGCTCCTGAGCCGGCGACGAGGACGTCGACGGTTCGATCGAACTCACTCACTTCTGCATCTCCTCGGGCGTGGGGTCAGTCGTGCCAGCGGGTGCTCTCGGCGAGCGGCACGCGTGGCATGTCGAAGTGGTTGACCGCCGACGCCTCGTCGGCGTAGCCGAAGGAGATGCCGTAGACCAGCCGGCTGCCGTCGGCGATGCCGAGCACGTCGCGCACGGTGTCGGCGAAGAAGCCGAGCATGCCCTGCGGGCAGCTGCCGACCCCGTGGGCGGCGAGCGCCAGCATCAGGGTCTGGCCGTACATGCCGACGTCGGTCGCCATCCGCTCGTTGGCCCGGGGTGGCATGAAGAGGAACACGGCGTGCGGCGCGCCGAAGAAGCGCAGGTTGTCCATGTACCAGGCGCTGCGGCCCGCCTCGTCCTCGCGCCCGATGCCCAGCGCGCCGTAGAGGATCTCGCCCATCGCCTCGCGCCGCTCCACGTGGTGGGGCTCGTAGATCTCCGGGTCCTCCGGCACGTCGGGCGACCAGCGCCCCTCGGCCATGGCGGCCAACAGCTCGGCAGACAGCCGATCGCGCGTGGCGCCGCTGACCACCTCGGCCCGCCACGGCTGCATGTTGGCGTTGGACGGCGAGCGGCTCGCGAGGGCGAAGATCGCGTCCAGGCGGTCGCGCGGGACCGGGTCGGGCCGGAAGGCGCGCGTCGAGCGGCGGGCGCGGATGAGCTGTTCGGCGAGGCTGGGCGTGGGCGTCGTGAGCGACATGGTGGACAACGTGGGAGGCTGCGGCGCCACGCTAACCGCGGCGCACCGCCGCGCCCACCGGCCGCGCCCCGTCCCTGTCACCTCCGCTAGTGGCGGCGCGCCGCGCTTCCGCCCACGGCCCGCGCCGGGCCGGCGGCTGGTAGGACTAGGTCATGCTGCACGTGGCGGTCCTCGACGATTTCCAGGGCGTGGCGCGGGCGATGGGCCCGTGGGAGCGGCTCGGCGACGAGCTGGAGCTCACCGTCCTGCGCGAGCACGTGGACGAGCCCGAGGCGCTGGCGGCGGCCATCGGCGACGCGGAGGTCGTCGTGGCGATGCGCGAGCGCACCCGGCTCGACGCCGCGCTCTTCGCCCGGCTGCCGCACCTGCGCCTGGTGATCACCACCGGCTCGGCCAACGTGGCGATCGACGTCGCCGCCGCGACCGCCCACGGGGTGACCGTGTGCGGCACCGGCTACGGGCCGCCACCGCCGCAGCCCCCGCGCACGTCGAGCACCGCCGAGCTGGCGTGGGCGCTCCTGCTCGCCGTCGCGCGCCAGGTCCCGCAGGAGGATCGCGCCCTGCGCGAGGGCCGCTGGCAGACCACGCTCGGCCGCGACCTGGGCGGGCTGCGCCTCGGCGTGATCGGGCTCGGACGCCTCGGGCGCCAGGTCGCGGGCTTCGGCAAGGCGTTCGACATGGACGTCGTCGCGTGGAGCCAGAACCTCACCGCCGACGCGGCGCGCGAGGCCGGCGTCCGCGCCGTGTCGCGCGACGAGCTGCTGTCCACCGCCGACGCCGTGTCGATCCACCTCGTGCTCGGCGAGCGGTCGCGCGGCCTGCTCGGCGCCGAGGAGCTGGCGCTGATGAAGCCCGACGCGATCCTCGTCAACACCTCGCGCGGCCCGATCGTCGACGAGGACGCGCTCGTCGCCGCGCTGGAGGCCGGCCGGCTCGGCGGGGCCGGGCTCGACGTCTTCGCGACCGAGCCGCTGCCCGCCGACCATCCGCTCGTCCGCGCGCCGCGCACGGTCCTGACCCCGCACATCGGCTTCGTGACCGAGGCGACCTACCGGCGCTGGTACCCGGAGATCGTCGCCGGCATCGCGGCGTGGCGCGCCGGGGCGCCGACCCAGGTCATCGCACAGGACTGACGCTTCCGCCAGTCCTGGCCGGACGACGGTGGCGTGCGAGGGCGCGGGGGCGGTAGACGAACGCGATGCCCGGTGACCCGTCCCGCACCCGCCGCCCATGGCGCTGACCCTCGGCCGCCGGCCACCCGCCGCCACGGCCGCGCCGAACGCCGGACCGCGCCCGATCGCCGTCGTGCTCGACGGCTCGCCGTCGAGCGAGGCCGCGCTGGAGTGCGCGGTCGACCTCGCGCGGTCGCGGTGCTGCGCGCTGACGCTGATGGTCATGCCCGCCTGGCAGCCGGCACACGTGGTCTGGTGCACGGGCGCCGCGGTGGTGGTGTCCACGCCCGCCGCGCAGGCGGCCGCCGCCGCGCGGATCCTCGCGCAGGCCGGCCGCGCCATCCCGCCGGACCTGGTGATCAGCGAGGAGCTGGTCGCCGGCCCGCCGCGCGACGCGATCCGCCGGCGCCTGCGCGACGGCAGCCATCAGCTCCTGGTCGCCGGGCGCGGCGGCGTGGGCCGCGCCGGCCGCCGGGCGCTGCGCGGGCGGGGCTCCGACGGCCTGACGCCGGTCCTGGTGGTCAGCCGATGACGCTCGCCGTGCTGCAGGCCAAGCAGGCCATCACCGAGCAGATGTACTCCTACTGCCGGGGCCTGGACCGCAAGGACCGCGCGCTCACCCGCGCCGTCTGGCACCCCGACGGGCTCGCCGACTACCGCCCGCACTACCGCGGCGGCGCCGACGGCTTCATCGAGTGGGTCTGGGCGGCCCACGAGCAGCTGCTCGGCCATGTCCATCACATCACCAACATCCTCATCGAGCTGACCGAGCCCGACGTGGCGACCACCGAGGCGCAGGCGCTGATCCTGATCCGCGCCCCCGGCGAGGACGAGCACCCGACGACCTCGCTGCTGTCGGTGCACTACGTCGACCGGTGGTCCTGCCGCGACGGCCGCTGGGCGCTCGACACCCGCCGGCTGCTCACCGACGCCACCGAGCACCTCGCCAGGCTCGACCAGGTGCAGGCGCTCCGATGAACGCCGCCACCGCGCAGCCGATCGCCCCCACCGCCATCGACGCGCGCGCGCCGAAGGCCTCGGCCGCGAGGCCGACCAAGGGACCGCCGATGGCCGTCGAGCCCGCGAAGGCGATGACGTAGAGCGCGACCACCCGCCCGCGCATCTCCGGAGCGGCCCGGATCTGGAGCACCGCGTTGGTCGTCGAGGAGTACACGACGCTGGCCGCGCCGGCGAGGGCCAGGCAGACCGCGGCGCTCGCCGGCGAGGGAGCGACGGCGCAGGCCGCGAGCGTCACGCCGAACGCGGCCGCCGAGATGGTCAGGGTGCGCAGGTTCCCGGGGACCTTGCCGGCCAGCGTCACGCCGGAGACGACGGCGCCGAGCCCCAGCGCCGCGTACAGGAGGCCGAAGCCGGTCGCGCCGAGGTGGAAGACCGAGTCGGCCATCAACGGGATCGTGACCTGGAACTCGAAGGCCAGCGTCCCGACGATCGCCATCATCACCAGCGGGACGAGCAGGCTGCGCCGCGACCGCACGTAGCGCAGCCCGTCGCGCACGGCCCGCGGCGCGCGCGCGGCACGCACGTCGGGACGGTGGAGCTGGTTGGTGTCCATCACCATGAGCCCGCACATCGGCCCGAGGAACGACGCGCCGTTGACCAGGAAGCACTCCCCCACCCCGAGGACGGCGATGATGATGCCGCCGGCCGCCGGGCCGATCATGCGCGCGGCCGACGCGACCGTCGAGTTGATCCCGATCGCGCGCGGGAGCTCCGGGCCCTCGACCAGCTCGGACACGAACGCCTGGCGCGCCGGCACGTCGAAGGCGCGGGCGACGCCCAGGCCCAGCGCCAGGACCATGACCATCCACAGGCGGACGACCCCGCTGATCGTCAGCAGCCCGAGGCCCAGGGCCAGCGCCCCCTGGACCGCCTGCGTGGCGATCAGCAGCGTGCGCTTGTCCAGCGCGTCGGCCATCGCGCCCGTCCACGCGCCGAGCAGGAGGATCGGCAGCGTCTGCAGCGCCGCCGTCGCGCCGAGCGCGCTGCCGCTCGCGCCGAGCTGGAGCACGAGCCAGGCCTGGGCGACGGTCTGCAGCCAGGTCCCGGGCACGGAGACCAGCTGACCGAAGAAGTACAGCCGGTAGTTGCGGGTCCGCAGCGGGGCGGCGGCCGGCGCCTGTCGCGCCGCCCTAGCCGTCACGCACCGCGCCCAGGCGCTCTGTCAGCGCCCGCACGTCCGGGAGGTTCTCCAGGTCGGCGACCAGGTCGATCAGCCCGCTCGCGCGGTCGCCGGCGCCCCCGGCGCGCAGGCAGTCCTCGACCTTGACGAGGTGCTGCTCGCGCGCCATCGGCCGGCCGATCGCGCCGGGGTAGCGCGTGCACGTCCCCTGCAGCTCGCGGCCGTCGTCGAGCGTCACGGTCACGCGCGCCCAGGTGGTGGCCTTGTCGGACGGGATGTCGGGGTTCTCGCGCAGCGTGATCCGCTCCAACATCCGCGCCACCGGCGCCGAGTGGCAGACCACGTCGGTGAAGGCGTCGATCGTCACCGCGTCCTGGGTCAGCGCGACGGCGACGCAGTACTCATAGCTGAACTTGCCGTCCAGGCCGCTGCGCGGGCGCGGGCGCGAGAGGTCGGCGCGGAACACCGGCGGCTCGACGACCACCGACACGACGCGCTCGGGGTCGATGCCCTCGCGCGCCCGCAGCTCCCGCGCTGCGTCGATCGGCCACTGCATGTAGATCTCGGCCGGGTAGGGCTTGATCGAGAAGCCCGGATCCACGAGGTGGTAGCGCTCGCCGAGCCCGTCGAGCAGGACGTCCCAGTCGAACGCGGCGCCGAAGAACGCCGCCACGTGCCCGCGCGGATCCTCCAGGACGGAGGGGTTCGCCGTCAGGCCCAGCGCGACGAGCTCCGCCGCCTCGACCCCGGCCGACGCCGCCGCGGCCGGATGGGTCGCCTTGGTCATCGTGCCGTTGTTCGCGAAGAGGCCGCCGGTGTGCGACGCGGCGTACCCGAGCGCCATGAGCGTCTGCTCGGCGTCGAGGCGCAGGATGCGCGCCGCCGCCGCGGCCGCGCCGAGCGGGCCGACGACGCCCGGCGGGTGGAAGCCGCGCAGGTCGGCATGGACGCCGGCCGTGCGCATCCGCTGCTGGACGTCCCAGCCCAGCGCGTAGGCGGTGATCAGCTCGGCGCCACTCGCCCCGGCCTTGTCGGCCAGGGCCAGCGCGGCAGGCAGGATCGACGACGTGCCGTGGGCCGACGGATAGCCCTGGATCTCGTAGTCGAGGCAGTGCAGGAAGGCGCCGTTGACCCAGGCGGCCAGCGGGGCGGGCAGGCGCTGGGCCTGCCCGACCACGACCGACTCCGGCGTCCCGCCCCGGTGGTTGGCGTAGGGCCGCACCACGCCGGCCAGCGGCTGGACCGACCCGGCCACCAGGTTGGCGACCCCGTCGAGGATCGCGACCTTCGCGGCCTCGACGACCGGCTGCGGGAGGGCAGCCGGCGCGCCGGAGACGAAGGACGCGATCCGCTCGGTCGCGTTCACACGCGGAGCTCCCGCTTGCTGCTGAGCGCCGCGCGGGCGGCGCTGGCGCCGGCGATCCGGCCGAACGTCGCGCCGGCCATCATCCCCGAGCCCGAGGGGTAGTTCCAGTGCCACAGCCCGCCGAGCATCTCGCCGGCCGTGTACAGGCCCTCGATCGCGTAGCCGGACTTGTGCTGCACCTGCGAGGTGCTCGGGTCGACGAGCAGGCCGCCGAAGGTGAAGGTGATCGCGCAGACCACGCTGTAGGCCTCGAACGGGCCCTCGTCGATGGTGATCGAGTAGTTGCTCTTGTCGATCGCCAGGCCCTGGGTGTGCTTGGCGTCCAGCGCGAACGGCGAGGGCGCGAGCGTCCCGGGCTGGATCGCGGCGTTGTAGTCGGCCACCGTCGCCTGGAACGTCCGGGGATCGACGTTCATCTTCTCGGCCAGCTCGCCGAGCGAGGCGGCGGTCACGCCGGTCGCGGCGTTGCGGTCGTAGTCCTCCAACAGCCCCATCCGGCGCGCCTTCGCGTCGAAGATCTGCCACGAGAAGTTGCCGGTCTCGGCCAGGATCGCGCGGCCCATCTTGGCGTAGGTGCGGCCGCGCACATCGCTGGCCTCGTCGACGAAACGCTGCGCATCGGTGTTGACCATGATGCTGTACGGGTAGGCGTAGCGGCTCGTGCGTGTGCCACCGTTGGGCACCGAGGAGGGCAATGTGTACCAGGGGCGCTCGCTGTCCTGTGGCGAGGCGTGGCAGCTGCTC
>DASYBY010000188.1:0-9423 GCA_036500525.1 Baekduia sp.
GCCCGAAGTCGCCGCCGACGTAGAGCGTCGATCCCGACAGGCCCAGCGCGAACACCGTGTTGCTGTCGAAGTCCCCGGACTCGGAGATCTCGTCGATGCACGGCTTCCACGTCGTCACGAGCGCGCCGGTCGTCGCGTTGATCGCCGCGAGACGACGGCGAACCACGCCGCCCACGAGGGTGAAACTCCCACCGAGGTACAGGACGCCGTCCGGGCCGAGCGCGAGCGAGCGGACGTACCCGCCGTCGATCGGGACGGAGAACAGCACCTGCCCGGTCGCGCTGAGGTGCACGACCCCGGAGGCGGCCTGCGTGCCGATCTGGCTGAACGAGCCGGCGAGGTACGAGCCTCCGGCGCCGTCGTCGGCGGCCGCGTAGACGAAACCGCCGAGGACCCGCGGGAAGCCCGGGTCGGGCGCGCCGCCGGCCAGCGCGACGCTCGCCGCCTGACCCGTGAACGGGCCCCACGAGTCGAACAGCCCGCCCACCCACGTCGTGGTCCCGTGGTGCAGGACCGACGTGACGACGTTGTTGGGCACCCACGCGTCGGGGTCGGGCGTCGAGGGCGGCAGCGCGAGCGCGCTCGCGGGCACCAGCAGGGCGGCGAGCAGGGCGATGCCGGCGACGACGTTGGAGCACGTCAGCCGCCGGCCGGTAAAGCGGAGCAGGAGGCTCTCCTTGCGATTCGGGAATCCCCGAGTGAACCGCAGGCGCGGGCGCGCGGATACCGTCGGGCACCCGGTAGTTGGGGAGCCCGGCCCGCACACATCCGTCCCCGAAGATCGCATCCTGTTTACAACTTTCCCGAACCCCGGTCATACGTTCCCGCCTTCGCCGGCGCTCGAGCACGGCGATGTCGAACAGGAGAACGATGATCGCCGTACGCGCCGCAGCCCACCGACTGACCACGGGGCGCACCGCCCGCACCGTTGCCCTGGGTCTCGCGACCGTGGCCACCGCCGCGGCTGCCCTGCCGGCTGCGCCTGCGTCGGCCGATCCGCTCACCGGGATCGACCTGTCGACCTACGTGCGCGTCGGCCGCTACGACTTGCCCGAGCCGACGCGGACCACTCCGCCGGCGGGCAGCCTGCTGGCCCAGGAGGCGTCGGGCGTCGCCTACGACCCGGTCACCCAAGGCCTGTACATCGTCGGCGACGGTGGCACCTCGGTCGTGCACGTCGACAAGACGGGGAACCTGGTCGACTCGATGACCTTGGCCACCGGCAGCAGCGAGCAGGGCACGGAGTTCTTCGACACCGAGGGCATCACCTACGTCGGCAACGGCAAGTTCGTCTTCACCGAGGAGCGCGACCGGCAGGTCGACGAGTTCACCTACACCCCGAACACGACGCTGACCCGCGCCGACGTCAAGACGGTCAAGCTCGGGACCACGATCGGCAACATCGGGCTCGAGGGCATCAGCAACGACCCGCAGACCGGCGGGTTCATCCTGGTCAAGGAGAAGACGCCCGAGAGCATCTTCCAGACGGGGATCGACTTCGACGCCGGCACCGCGACCAACGGCTCGGCGTCCACCGACGAGTCCACCAACCTCTTCGACCCCGCGCTGGCCGGCCTCGACGACTTCTCCGACGTCTTCGCGCTCGCGAACCTGACGACGCTCACCGGGAGCGACGCGACCCACCTACTGGTCATCAGCCAGGAGTCGGCCAAGATCGAGAACATCAGCCGCACGGGGACCGTCTCCAGCTCGCTGCGGCTCGTCGGCGACTCCGACAACCCGCTCTCGATCGCCGATCAGACGCAGGAGGGCGTGACGATGGACGACGACGGCGACCTCTACGTCGTCAGCGAGGCGGGCGGCGGCGCCGATCACCCGCAGCTCTGGGTCTTCCGGCCGTCCACGGTGCCCAACCAGGCGCCGACCGGCGTGACGCTCACGCACCAGCTCGCCTCGGTCGCCGACAACACGTCGACGGCCAGCCGCGTGAAGGTCGCCGACGTCAGCGTCGCCGACGACGGCCTCGGCACCAACGACCTGAGCGTGACCGGCGCGGACGCCGCCGACTTCGAGGTCGACAGCACCGGCCTGTACCTCAAGGCCGGCACCACGCTCGACCACATCGCGAAGTCCAGCTACACGGTGAGCGTCGCAGTGGACGACACCGGCGTCGGCGCCACCCCGGACGCGACGAGCAGCCCCTACACGTTGGCCGTCACCGCGACCGCGGTCACGCCGTCGATCGTCGTCTCCGAGGTCGCGCCGTGGGGCAGCGGCGACGCCAGCTACGCGGCCGACTGGTTCGAGCTGACCAACACCGGCACGACGCCCGTCGACCTGACCGGCTGGAAGTTCGACGACGACTCCGACGCGTTCGCCAGCGGCGTGACGCTGAACGGCGTGAGCACCCTCGCGCCGGGCAAGTCGGCGGTCTTCGTCGCCGGTGACGCGGGCAGCACCATCCCCGCCTTCAAGACGGCCTGGTTCGGGAGCAACCCGCCCGCCGGGCTCACGATGGGCTACTACAACGACAGCCTGGGCCTGAGCACCGGCGGCGACGAGGTCAACATCTTCGACGCGCTCGGCAACGCGGTCACCGGCGTCAAGTTCGGCGGCTCGACCTCCGGCCGCACGTTCGACAACGCCGCCGGGCTGGGCGCCACGGCGTCGCCGCGGCCGACCGTCACGACGCTGAGCACGGCGGGCATCAACGGCGCCTTCGCGACGAGCGAGAATGTTCCGGAGGTCGGTTCGCCGGGGGCGACGCAGACGCCGTTGACGATCTCGGAGGTCTCGCCGTGGGGCAGCGACAGCACCTACGCGGCGGACTGGTTCGAGGTCACCAACAACGGCACGCACGCCGTCGACCTGACCGCTTGGAAGTTCGACGATGACTCCGATGCGTTCGGCACGGCGGTCACGCTGAACGGCGTGGGCAGCTTGGCGCCGGGCAAGTCGGCGATCTTCATGGAGGGCGGGACGACCGAGGTCGCCGCGTTCACCACGGCGTGGTTCGGCAGCGATCCGCCCGCGGACTTCGCCGTCGGCTACTACAGCGGCTCGGGCGTGGGCCTGAAGGCCAGCGGTGACGAGGTCAACCTGTTCGACCCGGCCGGCGATCACGTCACGGGCATCAAGTTCGGTCAGTCGACCGCCGGCGTGAGCTTCGACAACTCGGCGGGCCTGGGCGGCACGGGATCGCCCCGACCGACCATCTCCACGCTGAGCGCGCTCGGCGTCAATGGCGCGGTCACCGTCGGCGGCGAGACCGGCTCGCCCGGCACCGTCGTCCCGGACACCACCGCGCCGGTCATCACGTTCACCGGCAACGCCGGCACGTACGCGAGCGACGCGCAGGTGAACATCGCCTGCGCGGCCGTCGACGAGCCGCACGGCTCGGGGATCGCGATGACCGACTGTGCCGACATCACCGGCACGGGCGCGAGCTTCGGCGTCGGCACGCACGACATCACGGTGACGGCGACCGACAACGCGGGCAACGTGGGCACGGCCACGGTCACCTTCACGGTGACCGCGCCGGTCGACGGCACGCCGTCGGGGAACAACGGACCGGTCACGCCGATCTCGGCGCCCGGCCCGGCCATCGTGCCGACGCCGGTCGTCACGCCGCCGTTCGTGCCGACGCCGACGCCGGCGGCGACCAAGCCGAAGCCGAAGCCCAAGGCCAAGGTCACCGTCGCGAAGTCGACGAAGGCCGCGACGCTGGCCAAGGGCTACACGACGACGCTGAGCGGCCTCAAGGCCAAGTCCAAGGTCACGCTGACCGTGCGGTTCGGCAGCAAGCTGCTGAAGACGGTCACGGCGACCGCCGACAAGGCGGGCAAGGCCCACATCAAGGTCAAGCTCACCAAGGCGCAGCTCGCCGGGCTGCACGGCAAGAAGCTCGCGCTGCGCTTCGCCGTGACCGGCGCCAACGGCAAGAAGAGCACCATCACCGCCTCGCTGAAGGTGAGCTGAGGCGGGGCGCGGCGCGGTCGGGCTCCTGTGCTGGGAGCCCGACCGCCTCGCGCGCCTAGTACCGCGCCGCGTTGTTGAGCAACAACGGCCACACCGGCCGCTCCACGCCGTCGATGGTCGCGCCGCCGAAGCCGAGGATCGGCCCGGGGCCGTTGTTGATGGCGGCGGGGAAGTCGAGCGACGGTGTGGACACCGCGTCGAGCGCGGCGAGATGGTCGGGCGTGAGCGAGATCGCCAACGAGGCCAGGTTGGCCCGCAGCTGCTCGACGGTGCGGGCGCCGATGAGCGTCGAGCTGACCGCGGCCCGGCTCCGCACCCAGGCCAGCGCGACCTCCGCCGAGCTCGCGCCGAGCTCGGCGGCCACGCGCGCGACCGCGTCGATGATCGTCCAGTCGGCGTCGGTCAGCTCGGCCGCCATCGCGGCCCGTGGGCTATCGGTGGGGGCGCCGCCGTTGTGCACGTACTTGCCCGACAGCTGGCCGCCGCGCAGCGGGCTCCAGGGCAGGACGCCGAGGCCGAGCGCCTCGGCCATCGGCAGCAGCTCGCCTTCGGACGTGCGCTCCAACAACGAGTACTCGAGCTGCAGCGCGGTGACCGGCGCCCAGCCGCGGAACTGGGCGATCGTCTCGGCCTGCGCGGTGACCCACGCCGGCAGGTTGGAGAAGCCGACGTAGCGGACGCGGCCGGCGGCGACCAGGTCGTCGAGCGTGCGGAGCGTCTCCTCGATCGGGGCCCGGGGATCCCAGCCGTGCAACCAGTACAGGTCGACGTAGTCGGTCTGCAGGCGCCGCAGCGACTCCTCCAGTTGGGAGATGATGGCCTTGCGGCCGGCGCCGCCGCCGTTGGGATCGCCCGGGTGCAGGTTGGCGAAGAACTTGGTGCTGAGCACGGTGCGGTCGCGCAGGCCGGGCCGGGCGGCGAAGAAGTCGCCGACGATCTTCTCGGCGTGACCGTTGGTGTAGGTGTTGGCCGTGTCGATGGTGTTGCCGCCGCGGTCGAGGTATGCGTCGAGGATCGCCGCCGAGGTCTCACGGCTCGCGCCCCAGCCGTTGTCCTCGCCGAAGGTCATGGTGCCGAGGGCGAGCGGGCTGACGCGCAGCCCGGAGCGGCCGAGCGTGATGTAGGAGTCGAGGGAGGTCATGGCTCCAGGAGACCACGGGCGCCGCGCGGGTGGTAGATCGATGCTGCCCGGCTCTTGCACGATCCTGCCAACCGTGGGAGTGAGCGTCGCCCGGCATGCTTCACTGAAGGCATGGACGAGCTGGCGCGCCTGAGGGCGTCGATCACCCGCCACGCGGGCGAGGGCCTGACGGGGACGGCGCTGCCGGGTGTCTCCGTGCTGTCCGCGCCGGCGACCACCGAGCCGTTGGGCGACGTGCTGGAGCCGACGCTCGCGGTCGTCGCGCAGGGCACGAAGGCGACGGCGCTCAACGGCAACACCTACACCTACGGCGCGGGGCAGTTCTTGATCGCCTCGGTCGACCTGCCGGTGGTCGGCCAGGTCGTGCGTGCCAGCGCGGCCGAGCCGTTCCTCGCGTTCGTGCTGGAGTTGCGCGCAGACCGGATCGCGGCGCTGCTGCTGGAGACGGCCGTCGCGGCCCGGCCGGTGCCGCGGCCCGGCACCGCGGACGCCGCGCCCACCGGAATCGCCGTCAGCGACGCGTCGCCCGCGCTGCTGGACGCGATCGCCCGGCTGCTCGCGCTCCTCGACGCGCCTGAGGACGCCGCCGCGCTGGCGGGCGGCGTCGAGCGCGAGATCCTCTGGCGGCTGGTCACGGGGCCGCAGGCGGCGATCGTGCGCCAGATCGGGCTGGCCGACAGCCGGCTCGCGCACGTGTCGCGTGCGATCCGGTGGATCCGCGGCCATTACGGAGAGACGCTGCGCGTCGAGGAGCTCGCGGCGCTGGCGACGATGAGCGTCTCGTCGTTCCATCGCCACTTCCGCGCGGTGACCGCGATGACGCCGATCCAGTTCCAGAAGGAGATCCGCCTCCGCGAGGCGCGGGCGCGGCTGCTCGCCGAGCCGGGCGACGTCGCGGGCGCCGGCTTCGCCGTCGGCTACGAGAGCCCCTCGCAGTTCAGCCGCGAGTACCGGCGCCTGTTCGGCGCGCCGCCGGGCCGCGACGCGCTGGCGCTGCGCGGGGCGGCCGCCGGGTGAGCCTTCGGGTTGTGCGGGTGGTCAGCCGTCGATGGTGTTGTGCACGGGCGCGACCATCGGCTCGTTGATCTCGATGCCGGCCGCGGTGAGGATCGGGAGGAGCGTCGCGCCGAACGCGTCGAACGCCTCCTGCGACTCCCAGACGTCGAAGACCTGGATGTCGCCGTCGGCCTCGAACGCGACGTGCGAGAGGCGCCCGTCCGGCGCTCCGGCGCCCGCCTCCTCCAGCTGGCGCGTCGTCGTGTCGTACTTGGCTTGCGTGAAGCCCGTGCCCGTGATGTAGAACGCGAGTGCCATGCGCCCTCGACTCTCTCGCGCGATCCCCGCGCGGTCGGTTGCCGGGTCCTGCCGGCCGAGGGTACTCCAGGCCCGCGTGGAGGTGTGGATACATAGGATTCGGCGCCATGACGCTCGAGACACACGGCCGCTGGCCGCTCGTGGCGGCGGCCGCCGCCGTGCCGGTCATGGCCGCCGCGGTGCGCCGCCCCGTACTCCGACCCCTCGCCGCGCTGCTGTGGCATCAGACCGAGGAGTGGGTCTGGCCCGGCGGGTTCCTGCCGTGGATCAACCGCGAGGTGATCGGCTCCGACGACGACGAGTTCCCCCTCGACCGCCGGCTCGGCCTCGTCATCAACGTCGGGTTCGGCTGGGGCGCAAGCCTCGCGACGGCCGCCGGCCCACGCGCGGCCGCGCCCGCCGCGCTGCTCTACGCCAGCCACGTCGGCAACATCGGGCTGCACGTGTCCTGGGCGATCCGCCACCGCCGCTACGACCCCGGCACCGTCACCGCGCTCCTCACGCTGACGCCGGTGGCGGTCACCGGCCTCCGCCGCCTCCACCGCGATCCGGCGGTGTCGCGCCGGGCGCTGCGCGCCGGGATCCTCGCGGGGGCGGTGATGTCGGCGGGGCTGCCGCCGCTGCTGAAGCGGCGGCGGCGGGACTACTGAATCCGCTGCACGATCCGCCCGTGCGCGTCGCCCTGGAAGGCCGCACCGCCCTGGAAGTAGGCCGACCAGGTCGGTGGGCCGAGGACGGCGATCAGGACGAGGTAGTCGATGGACTTGGTCGAGCGGTGGAGGCGGTGGGCCGCGGCGGTGACGAGGCGTTGGGGTGCGGTGGGGTCGATGTCGGAGTAGGTGATGGTCTTGGTCGAGCCCATCGAGCCGGGGGACTTGATGATGGTGTGGTCGCCGTTCCAGCGCAGTTGGAGGAGGGTGATGCCGCCGCCGGAGCGGGCGAGTTGGAGGTCGGCGCGGGCGGGAGCGAGGCGGAGGAGGCGGAGCTGGCCGGCGGCGGCGCGGTGGGCGGCGGTGAGCGTGCGAGCGAAGGCGGCCGGGCGCAGGAGCGAGCCGGCGGCGAGGCCGCGGGGCGCCGGCGCGCTCCCGCCGTCGGTGTGCGTGCTCGTCGTCGAGCTGGTGGTGCTGCTGGTGGTCGAGGTGGTGTGCGTGAGGAACCCGCCGCCGTCGCGCACGGCGTCGCGGATCGCCCCGTAGGCGAGCCAGCCGCCGACCGCGATCGCCCCGAAGAAGAGGACGGTGATGGCGAGCGCGGCCAGCGCGCGCGGCCACTGCCGGGGACCACGCGGGGGCGGGGGCGGCGGCGCGATCGCCGTCGGGCCGGCGCCTCCGACGAGGTTGCCGAAGGCGTCGCGCTCGGTCACACCTCAGAGAACCACCGCGACGCCGGGTGGTTACGCGCGTCCGCCCCGGGACGCCGCCCCTCAAGTGCCCGCGCGCGCGATCGACCACACGGGGCGTGCCCTGGCGTGCCTCCGTGCTGGCCCTCCTGCTCGCGATCGCGGGGCCGGCGGCGATCCCCGCACGCGGCCTCGCCGCCGAGCTCTGGGTCGACGGCGCCCGCAGCGGCTGCTCGGACGCGCTCGCCGCCGCGGCGGTCTCCACCTCGGCCACGACGTGGTGCACGCTGACCCGCGCGACCGCGCAGGCGCGCCCAGGCGACACGATCCACGTGCTGCCCGCCACCTACCGCGGGACCGTGCGCTTCGACACCTCCGGGACGCCCGCGGCGCCGATCCGGGTCGTCGCGGCCGCGCCGGGCGTGACCGTCGACGCGGCGGGCGCGCCCCAGGCCCTCAAGATGATGGACGTCAGCGACGTGCAGATCTCCGGCCTGCGCGTCACCGGCGGTGCGGCGCAGGGCGTCTGGATCCAGGGCGGGGCGCGCGTGCGGCTCGACGGCCTCGACATCGCGTCCAACCCCGGCGCGGGGATCTCCGTCAAGGGCGCCGCGCAGCTCACGGTGCAGGCGAGCACGATCGCCGCCAACGGCAGCGCCGGGATCCTCGAGCTCGCCGGGACGACCGACGCCCGCTACGCCGACAACACGATCCACGGCAACGGCGTCGCCGCGGCGGCCTACAACGGCGACGGGATCCAGCTCGGGGGTACGGGCGCGACCATCGACGGCAACACCATCACCGCCAACGGCAGCGGCGCGTTCGAGCACGGGATCTACGCGGGCGCGCCGTCGTCGGGCTGGACGATCGAGGGCAACACGCTCGCCGACAACGCCGGCGCGAACGTCAAGGCGGCCGGCGGGCCGGGGCTCGTCACGCGCAACCGCATGGTCAACGGGCAGTACGGGCTGATCCTGTCCGACAACCCCGCGCCGGTCACCGTCGAGCACAACGTCATCACCGGGCGCGCGCAGCACCTGGTCTTCCTCACGGCTGGGCCGGCGCCCGCGCGGGCGCGCCTGTGGGCGAACACGGTCGTCCAGACCGGCCGGTCGACCACCTCCGGGGACGCGTCGGCGGTGTTCGTCAACGCCGCGGCGTCCCTGGAGCTCCGCGACAACCTGCTCTGCTACTCCGGCGCCGACGCGCTCGGGGTGGCGCTCTGGGTCAACGACCCGTCCCGCCTCGGCCGGCTCGTCTCGGAGACCAACTGGTTCACCGCGCGCGACGGCCAGTCGCGCCACGTCGCGTGGGCGGGCAGCCGCACGACGCTCGCGGGGTGGCGGGCGAGCACCGGGCAGGACGCGCGGAGCCTCTCGTCGTGGGCGCCGACCTTCGACGGCGCGGAGCGTGTGACCTCGACGAACTGGGGTCGCGCGCGTGGAGACAGTGTCGGCCTCACGCAGGACTACGCGGGAACGGCCCTGCCGACCGCCGGGTCGGTCGACATCGGCGCCTTCCAGGGCGGCTGAGCGGGTCCGGAGCGGGGCGACGATCGTCGACTGCGCCGGTGAGGCGCGTATGGTGCATCTGTCATGCCCGACTCGCCCCGTCCGCGTCCTCGCACCCAACCGGTGGCTGCGCAGGCCAAGCTCACGCTCACCGACCCCACCGGGGTCCCGTTGCAGGG
>DASYBY010000189.1:0-6051 GCA_036500525.1 Baekduia sp.
GCGGTTCTCCAGGAAGCTCTCGCCGCGGCTCATCGGCAGCGTCGGCGTGTAGACCGTCAGCCGCGCCTGCGGCCGGAACTTGCGCAGGAACGCGAGGCAGCTGAGCGCGCTCTCCCCGCCGCCGACGATCGCGATCTCCGAGGGACGGTCGACCGGGACGCAGTACAGCTCGCTGCGCTTGCTGTCGCAGTGGAACATCCGCGGCGCCGCGTCGGGCGCGTGCGGCAGGTGGCGATGCACGCCGGGACCGGTGAGCATCAGCGAGCGTCCCGCGTGGCGCTCCCGGCCGTCGGCCCCGGCGACGTCGGCCACCCAGCCGTCGCCGCCGTCGGCCAGCCCGACCTGCTCGACGCGGCCGCGCACGATCGTCACGCCCTCGGTCGCCCGCGAGAGGACCCAGCTCAGGTACGCGCCGTAGTCGCGGTGGCGGATCGCCGGCGACTCGGCGTTGACCCAGCGTGCGAAGCCGCCGCGGCCGATGAGGTAGTGCTGCCAGGAGAGCTCCAGGACGGTGCGGTCGATCTCCTCCCCCGCCTCCCCGAACGCGTTCCGGCTCTCGTACGGGAAGCCGACGTCCTTGACCGGCGTCACCGCCAGCGGCTCGTCCCCCGAGGTCATGCCGTTGAGGCCAGTCCACGACGCGGCCGGCTCGTTGCCCTCGACGATCGTCACCGCGATCGGCCCGAGGCCGAGCCGGTTGATCGCGTCGACCTTCGCCGCGACCGCGGCGGCCTTGGCCCCGGCGCCGACGACGATCAGGTCCGCCACGGCGCTCACGGGCGCGGCCGCGCCGCGTCGGCGATGGCGGCGCTGCGCGGCGACGTCCCCGTGACGACCGCCAGCGCGCGCCGGTCGGGCACGAAGGCGATCGAGCTGCGCGCGACCCGCTCTGAGCCGACCCCGACGGCCTGCAGGTCGACCTCCTCGAGGACGACGCGCAGCGCGCGCCGCATCTCCTGCATCGCGAAGCTCGCGGCCAGGCAGCGGCGCACGCCGCCGCCGAACGGGATCCACGTGTACGTGCCCGTCGCCTGCCCGAGGAAGCGCTCCGGGACGAACGCCTCCGGGTCGGGGTAGACGTCCGCGCGGCGGTGCATGAGGTACGGGCTCGGGGCGACCGTCGTCCCCGCCGGCACCAGGTGGCCGCCCAGCTCCATCGGCTGCGTCAGCCGCCGGACGACGACCGGCACGGGCGGGCAGAGGCGCAGCGTCTCCTCGACGACGGCCTGCATATAGGGCCCGTCCTCGCCGGAGAGCACCTCGTCGCGCAGCCGCGCCAGCTTGTCGGGATGGCGCAGCAGGCGCTCGAACGCCCACGCCAGCGACGTTGACGTCGGGCCGTCCGACAGCAGCGTGATCAGCTCGTCGCCCAGGTCCTGGTCGGTGAGCGGCGAGCCGTCCTCGTAGCGCGCCAGCGCGAGCATCGAGGCGATGTCGTCGCCCGGCTCGTCGTCGCGGCGCCGGCGCAGCTCCTCCAGCACCGCCTGGGCGACGCGCCCCCGCACGCGCCGGAAGCCGCGGTTGCCCGCGATCCAGCGCGGCCCGAGCACGGCCAGCACGGCCAGCCGGCGCGGGTCGTTCAGCCACGCGGTCAGCTGCTCGATCGGCGTGCGCAGGCGGTGCAGGCGCTCGCCCTCCAGCTTGCCGAAGACCACGCGGATCATCACGTCGAGCGTGATCGCCTGCATCCGCGGCCACAGCTCGAAGGGCTCGCCCACCGGCCAGCGCGCGACCTCGGCCTGCGCGACCTCGGTGAGCATGTCCTCGTAGCCCGCCATGCGCCGGCCGTGGAAGGCGGGCAGGACGATCTTGCGGCGCACCATGTGCTCGGGCTCGTCGAGGAGCATCACCGAGCGGCGGCCGAGCAGCGGGCCGAGCACCGCGTTGGCCTGGCTGGCGCCGACGTGCGTCGGATCGGCGGTGAAGACCTGCTTGACGTCGGCGGGGTCGCAGAGCACGACCCAGGTGCCGGAGTGGCTGATGCGGAGCGTGAAGGCGTCGCCGTAGTCGCGCCGGCAGCGATCGAGGAAGGGCAGCGGGCTCCGCGTCCACTGCCAGGCCTGCATCGCGCCGAGCATCCGGGGGCCGGGCGGCAGCGATGGGCGCACGTCACGGTCGCCGGTCATCGCGTTCGCTGCATGGGCCGCCACGAAATCCATCTCTCCTCGTGTCTGGGCTGCGCGCGTGCGCGCGAAGCGCGTTGGTCCCGACCGGGAGCGATGACTCCCGAGCCGGGACCAGACGATGAACGTTCACTGCGGACACACCAGCCGGGGCTCGAACCCGGATGTCCGGTGTACTAGACCGACCCTTTAACCGATTAAGGAACTGGTGCCCGTGGTATTACTGGTAACGCAGACGACACATGACAGGTCGCCCATATAACGGCAACTTCGGTACTGCTGATCTCTCGCCTAGTCCTCCACGGCCCGTCTCCGGTGCCCCGTCTCTGCGGGGCGCTGAGCCAAGAACGGCGTGGCCTCCATGGCGATAAGGGAGTTCTATCCGGCCTCCGCAGCCAAAACCAGAGCCAGTTGGCGCAATCGGTCAGCGATTCTCACAACCGGTACGGCGATGGCACGGATCGCAGAAATTAATTGCACAGGCGCCCACTTCGCTGATACTAATCCCGCCCTAGTTGCTCATGGCAGAGAACCTCTTTGACTTTCTAGAGACGATTCCGGATCACGAGGGCGCACACGCCCCGTGGGCCGCTCGGGCGCCGCGCCGCGCGGAAGCCCGCTACGACGTCAAGCTCGTCCCCCGCGCGCATGCGTGGCAGCAGGACCCCGCGTCGCTCGCTGCGCTGGAGCGGATCGAGGCCCAGCCCTGGGTCAGCTCGGTGACGCGCGACGACTCCGGCGTCGAGCTGCGGCTCGACGACGGCTGGATCGAGTCCACGGGCGCCGCGCTGGAGGCGGGCGGCACCGCCGAGGCGACGCTCGCCGACCTCGCGCACGGGCAGCGCTACTCCGTGCAGTTCTGGGACGCCAACGCGACCAAGGCGCTGCACGTCGGCCACCTGCGCAACCTCTCCACCGGCAACGCGATCGCCGCGGCGCTCGCGCAGGCCGGCGGGCAGGTCGAGCGCCGCAGCCTCATCTCCGACACGGGCCGCAGCATGGGCGAGGCGATGGCGGGCGTGAAGAACAGCGGCCGCCACGCGCACTCCTGGCCCGACGGCGGCCAGAAGAGCGATCACTTCGTCGGCGACTGCTACGCCAACTACGTCGCGGACGCACTCGCGACCACGGGCGGCGCCGCGGACGGCGACGGCCAGACGCAGTACCCCGAGGACTCCCAGACCCGGGAGCTGACGGTCCAGCACGACATCGCCGACGACCTGCTCAAGCGTGTGCTCGCGGGGGACCGCGACACCATTGAGCTCTGGTACAAGACTCGTGCATGGGTCATCGCGGGCCAGCGCAAGACGCTGGCCCGGCTCGACGTCGCCTTCGACCGCGTGTTCTTCGAGTCGGACTTCCTCGAGGACGGCGTCGAGCTGATCGCCGCCGGGCTGCGCGACGGTCGCCTGCGGCGGCGCGAGGACGGCGTCGTCGTGTACCCCACCGGCATCGACGGCTTCGAGGAGCTGCCGCTGCTGCGCCCCGACGGGATGTCGACGCAGCACATGCGCGCGCTCGTCTACTGGAGCGCGGCCCCGGATCTGCAGGGGGTCATCTCCATGCAGATCGCCGGCTCGGAGTGGGCCTCGGGCACGGTCTGCCGGCGCCAGCTGCAGGTCGAGATGCAGCCGCCCGCCGGCGTGCACCCGACCCACGACATCTACAACGCGATGGTGTCCAACCAGAAGCGCGCGATCACCTCCAGCGAGGGCGCGCTGCTGATCGACGACCTCATCGACTGGGTCGACGGGCAGATCGACGGCGACGCCACCTGGCGCGAGATCTGCCGCGGGCATCCGGCGCCCGAGCGCATGGCGCCGCAGGTCGCGCTGGGCTACTTCCTGCCCTACCCGGTCGCCAAGCCGCTGGAGTTCGACCCGCAGAAGCTCCTGCGCGAGTCCGACAGCCTCGGCTGGGACCTCGTGCGGGCCCGGGCGCAGCGCAGCACCACGGCCGGCCCCGGCCAGCCGGCCAACGACCCGGAGTACCGCTTCGCCGTCGTGCAGTCCGAGCTGTACCGCCAGCACCTGCGGGTCGCCGTGGAGCGCTTCGACGTGAGCCGGCTCGCGCTCTACCTCAAGCACCTGGCCCACTGGCACCTGGAGCGCGACCGCGGCGAGCACGTCGAGCGCGTCGTCCACACGCTCCTCGATCGGAGCGCACGAGGACTCGGCCTGGAGGCGGCCTGATGAACACGCTGCTCATCGACAACTACGACTCCTACACCTACAACGTCTTCCACCTGCTGGCGTCGGTGTCGGGCGAGGAGCCGATCGTCGTACCCAATGACATGGTGTCGTGGCGCGCGCTGTCGCGCTGGGACTTCGACGCCATCGTCCTCTCCCCCGGCCCGGGCCGCCCGCAGCGCTGGCACGACTTCGGCGTCTGCTCCGACATCCTGCGCTCCAGCGAGATCCCGGTCCTCGGCGTCTGCCTGGGCCACCAGGGCCTCGGGCACGTGCTCAACGGCGTGGTCGGCACCGCGCCGATGCCGATGCACGGGCGGCTCAGCCGCGTCCAGCACGACGGCGCCGGCCTCTTCGCCAACGTCCCGCAGGACTTCTCCGTGGTCCGCTACCACTCGCTGGCGGTCACTGGCGACCTCGGGTCCGAGGGCCGCGTCACCGCCTGGACCGAGGACGGCGTGGTGATGGGGATCGAGCACACCCGCCGCCCGCTGTGGGGCGTGCAGTTCCACCCTGAGTCGATCGCCACCGAGCAGGGGCGCGCGATCGTCGAGAACTTCTACGCCATGGCCGCGGAGCGCAAGCCCCCGCGCCGCCGCGGCACCAGCCGCGCGGTCGCCGCGCCGTCGCGCCCGCACACTCGCGCCCCGGAGGCCGGCGACTCGCACCTGGAGCTGACCGTCCGCTCCTTCGAGGGCGAGGCGCCCGCCGAGGCGCTGTTCGAGCGCCTCTTCGGCACCCACGAGCACGCGTTCTGGCTCGACAGCGCCGACGCGCCCACCCGCCTGGCGCAGTGCTCCTACGTCGGCACGAGCGCCGACGCGGAGCGCTGCCTGCTGGAGTACGACGTCGACGCGGGCACGGTCACCACCCGGCGCGGCGGCCAGATCACGGTGCAGCAGGGCTCGATCTTCGACGTGCTCGACCGCGAGCTGGCCCACGCCGAGGTCGCCCCGCCCGAGGGGATCGCCCCCGGCCTGGTCGGTGGCTTCGTCGGCTACCTCGGCTACGAGTGCAAGGCCGACTGCGGCGCGCCGAACGTCCACAAGTCCGACATCCCGGACGCCGTGCTGATGTTCGCCAACCGGGTCGTCGCGATCGACCACGTGCAGCACCGCACGCACCTGCTCGCGCTCTCGCGCGCCGGCGACGCCGACGCCGTGCGTTGGCTGGACGAGGCGGAGACCGCCGTGACCGAGGCGCTCGCCGCGCCGCCGGCCGAGGCGCCCGCGCCGCCCCTGGCCCCGGTGGCCGACCCGCCGCAGGAGCCCGTGGCCTTCCGCATCGGCCGCGGTCGCTCGCAGTACCTCGCCGACATCGCGCGCTGCCAGAGCGCGCTGGCCGCCGGCGAGTCCTACGAGGTCTGCCTGACCGATCAGATCTCCACCTCGGCCAGCCCCGACCCGTTCACGCTCTACCGCCTGCTGCGGCGCCGCAACCCGTCGCCGTTCGCCGCCTTCCTGAAGCTCGGCGAGATCGCCATCGTCAGCTCCTCGCCCGAGCGCTTCCTGTCGGTCGGCCGCGACCGCCGCGTCGAGGCCCGCCCCATCAAGGGCACGGCGCCCCGCAGCGCCGACCCGGTGGCCGACGCCGCCGCCCGCGACGAGCTGCTCTCCGACGAGAAGACGTTCGCCGAGCACCTGATGATCGTGGACCTGCTGCGCAACGACCTCGGGCGCGTCTGCGAGCTCGACAGCGTGCGCGTGCCGGAGTACATGATCGTCGAGCCCTACCCGACG